>BTUM01000010.1:0-127241 GCA_045863235.1 Candidatus Xenobia bacterium
CCCTTCTCGATGGACAGCTTCTCGAACTGGCCCTTCTCGTTGGGGTTCTTCTCGGCCGGGCCCTTTTCGATGGACTGCTTCTCGAACTGACCCTTCTCGTCGGGGTTCTTCTCGGCCGGGCCCTTTTCGATGCACTGCTTCTCGAACTGGCCCTTCTCGTTGGGATTCTTCTCAGCCGGGCCTTTCTCGATGGACTGCTTCTCGACCGGCAGCTTGTCGCCCAGCTTCTCCTCGTGCCGCTTCTCGAAGCAACCCTTCTCCGCCGGATCCTTCTCCAGGCGCCCCTTCTCGTCGGGACCCTTGTCTCCGAGCTTCTCGCTATCGCGCTTCTCGTGCAGGTGCTTCTCGTCACGGCACTTGTCGCCCAGCTTCTCGGGCTGATGCTTCTCGTGGTGGAGCTTCTCGTCACGCTGCTTGTCGCCCAGCTTCTCCAGCGAGTCCTTCTCGCGACCCTTCTCGACGCGCTCTTTCTCGAACGAGCCCTTCTCCTGACGCTTCTCGGCATGGTCCTTCTCGCAGAAGAGCTTCTCGGTCCCCTTCTCCTGGCACAGCTTCTCCAGTCGCTTGGCCACCTCGTCGGGCTTATCGAAGCCGGGCTCTGCAGCGGGAAGCGGCCCCGAGAGCGTCCCCGGCTCGGACTTGCGGATGACGTCGCCCACCGGGCGGTTGGGGCGGAACTCGGAGTTGATGAAGAGGTCGGACATTGGTGGGAGCCCTCCTGCGCTGTTCGTTGAGTGCAATTTCCCACCGACCTCACCTCCGACTAGGGAAGAAAGTTACAGGGATGCTAGCGTTTCATTGACGACATGTAAATTCTACTTTTGTTGCCTATTTATGTTGAGTTGTTACCGTTCTGTAATCGACAGTTTCTAGTGTCTGCTTTCCATGAGCTTTGAGGCTCCTTTCAGCGGGCCACGCTATGAATGGTAGCAGTGGAAGTCCGATCCTCGCTCCTGAACCGAACCCTGCGCGGCGGCCTGCGGCCCGACCTGGCCAGCCGGCCCCTGCCTTCCGATCCCCAAGAGCGCGCCTACGTCGAGCGCCTCCAGGAGCCATTGCGGCAAGGCGCTTTCGTGGACAGCTGGAATGTCGGGCTCAGCACCGGCGAGATGAGCGCCCTCACGGCTCCCTGGCTGGCAGCCACAGTCGCATCGGTGGCAACTCTGGGGCTGACATCGATGGCAACGATACCCTGGCTGGCGGCTCAGACCAACCTGGGGTTCCTGCCATCCCTTGGGGTCTTGTTCGGAGGCATCGCGGCCGGATCGGTCGTGGGCGCGGCTGTGGGCGCAGGAGCCTATGCCGTTACAGCCTGCCTGACCCACTCCATTCTACGCCACCGACGCGAGCAGGCAGCCGAGAAGGCGTTGCAGGCCAGGCTCCCCAACCCGAACGAGCGAGCCGAAGTCGTTCGTGCGGCCCTGGACCATCCGGGCAGCCTGGCCGGAGGGCTGCTGGGGATGGCCCTGGGTCCCTTCACCACCGGCCCCTCGGGGAGCGCCTTCGCCCACAATGATCTCACCAGCGATCAGTGGCGCAAGCGCCTGGGCGCGGCTGCCAGTTTCCCATTCTTGACCACGGTGGGGCTCGGCTTTGGAATGTTCTTCAGCCCCATCACGGGCTACATGCTCGGACACTCCGAAGGCGTGCGACCCCAGCTCGCCACGGCTGCCGGCGTGGCAGCCGGAATCGGGCTGGGGGTGAGCGCAACCCTGGCGGCCGGGGGCCATCCCGTCCTGGCCGGACTGGCAGGATGGTTGGGCGGCAGCCTGGGGGGCTCGGTCGCATCCGCTGCCTGGTCGCCCCTGGTCAACCCGGACGTGAGCCTGGTGCGGTCCTGGCAGGCCGAGCTGGGATCCTCGACGGAGGGCCGCGAGAACCTGATACGCCTGGCCACCGGCCTGGAGATGACCGGTGAAGAGCACGCCGGAGCCAACCGCCTGCTCAAGAGCCTGAGCCGCGAGGAGCGCGGGCTCCTGCTCAAGACCGTGGCGGACGATCCGCGGGTAGGAGCGAGCATGCTGGAGTGGGATGGCGCCCACCGCGCCAACCCCGAGCTGGCCCGTCTGGAACCGTGGCGCAAGGCGCTGGGCAAGACCGACCTGACTCTGAGCAGCCCCCACGTCAGCCAGGCCATCTGGGCGCTGTGCCACGTGCCGGAGGCCACCGCGCTGGTGCGCGACCTCAAGGATGAAGATCGAGGACGCCTGCTGGCCCACCTGGCCAGCAGTTGGGTGGACGACCACGCAGCCCGGGCCCAGATACGAGACATCGCCCGCTCCTGGCTCCTGGGAGCCGGGAAGCTGGTCCTGCAACAGGGCCCCGCGCGAGCGGTGGCCGAGACCGAGACGCGCGTGACGGTGGGCGGCGTAAGCGTGCGCCGCCGCGCGCCCGCCCGTCTTTCGGCTCAAGAAGCCCTCCAGCAGATGGAGAAGGATGCCCCGGTGCACTTCATGCAGGCCGAAACCGGAACCAGGGCCCTGGACCAACTCGCCCCTGAGAACGAAGCCGCGCGGTTGGCCCTGGTAGGGGTGAGGGTGGGCCAGAGCGAGCACTTCAAGGCCAGCCTCTGCAAGCTCGCCCTCCAGTCGCTCGAGCGGGGCGAGGAGTCGCCCTACCGGATGGCCCGTCACCTGGCCGAGGACACGAGCTTCTACTACAGCCGCGAGGGGCACGAAGCCCTGTTCGCGATGCTGAGCCTCTTGCAACAGCAGTCCGGCCCCGAGGGCGCCGAGCTGCTCGACCGCACCCTCGACAAGCTCGATGGCCAGCTGGGCAAGAACGCTCTGGCCGACCAGAAGCTGGTAACGGGGGCCCTGGACAAGCTGGTGGGCCTGACCACCGACCGCGAGGCCCTCACTCGGATGCGGTCCAATCTGGTGGAGCCAGAGGGTGCTGCCCTGAAGGAGAGCGGGAACCGCCTGATCGTGGGCGGGGTGGCCGTCAAGATTCGGCGGCCTTCCTGACTGCGGGGAAACCGGGTCGGCATGAAGTCGCGCGGTCGAGGATGGCCGGCTCTCACGCTGGTGCTGATCGGCGCAGCCCCTTTCGGAGTGCTGGACAGGTGGCCTTCGGAAGCGCGGCCCGGGCCGGCTATGGTCTAGGCCTGGTCCGATCGCAAGTATCGAAGACATTTCGCCATGCGGGTCCTCCCCCGGGCCGAGTCGCTGGCCCTGGCGGTTCGACAACTCGGCACCGAGCTCGAGCAGGGCTCCGTCAACGAGCCTGACTTCATGAAACGAAGCCGAAAGCTCACGGGTGAGCTGAGCGACCTGTACGATACGACGACCAGCTGGAGCGCACCCACTCGGGCCGAACGCCGCGAAGCAGGTCATCTCCTTGAATCGAACAGATTTCCGCGTAAACGTTCGTACCGGTGACTCTCGAAACGAACACCTGTTCGTCCCCGCGGGGGACAAACAGGTGTTCGGTAGCCCTGTATACGAAATTGGCCCGCCGGAGACTCTTGAGCCGCACGAGGAATCTTCGCGCACTGTTCTCAACGCTGACTCTGCGAGCAGCAAATTCTGCGATGGGGACTCACGAATCGAGCAGGTGGCGCTGGACAGATCCGGAACTGGCTGTTCCCAGACCTACGGGACGCCCGGCTCAGGGATTCCGCCAGGCTGACCAGCCCGCAACGCGAAAACAAACACCAGTTCGTCCCCGCGGGGGACAAACTGGTGTTCCCAAGCTATGAGCGACCGGGCCCGCATAGACATTGAACCCGGAGTGGCCGCACTCCATCGACTTTCTGGCCGACCTGGTCCAGGACATTCCCAAAGCGAGACAGCAAACCGTCTCGTATCACGGCTGGTTCGCCAACGCCATGGGCCATCTCAGTCGCAAAGAGGAGAGCGTCGTCGAGAAGGCTCGTCGTGGGCCGGGTGCGCAGCGGGGCCCAGCAGCACTTCTGTGCTTCAGGCCGCCCAGAGTCGGCTGGTCTCGAGCTTGTGCTCGTTCACCTTGCTCTCCACCTCTGTCAGCATGTCCTCGGCCTGGTAGACCAGCAGCAGAGCCTCCTGCAAGCGCTCCTCCCGATGGTCGACGAGGTACTCCAGCAGGTGCTCGAGACAGCGGTAGTAGGCGTCCAAAGCTTGGCGGAGCCCCTCCTGGAGCGCATCGGCCCGCAGATGCGAGTGGGTGTCCTCGAGCCAGTCCAGCACCGAGCAGATGGCCTGGCGGAGCGTCTCGGAGTGCCGGCGAGCGCGTTTCACGGCCTGGATCAGGCCCAGCGCGATCTCCTTCACGATTGGATCCGGCCCCAGTCGATCGGCCCCAGGTTCCAGCAAAAGGGCGTGTGCCGGTCGCTCCACTCCCAGGTGAGCGTATCACTGGTGCGCGTGTCGGTGCTGCCGTCGCGGTTTACCTCGGTCACCGTCAGCTGGTCGCCGTCATAGCGCATGCGGGTGGGGTTGCCCCACTCCGCGTCGGGGGGATGCACGCCCTCGAGCAGGCGTCGTTCGTAGGCTTTGAGGAAGGGATACCAAGATGCCCCGATGATGCGCACAGGGCGGCTGCCCGTCGCGCGAGCGATGCGAGAGCACTTTGCTGGCCGCACCATCTACCGCCCGGCGACGTTCCTGTGTGCGATTGCGACTGACAACCCCCGCTGTGGACTCAACGGGGATCAACCAGTACAATCCCAACTTCCGTATGATCCTGACTTCGGGTCAGAAGATTCTTGGGCTAATCGGTTTGAATGAGGTTGCTGGCTGGAGCGTCATCGAAGCCTTTACGGATCAAGCCCCAGGAAGGTTCAATTCCCCTTCTGAATCTCCGCGATCATCCCCCGGAGGCTGCCGTCGGCCCTGGATGTCATCGATCTTCCAATGCCCGTTGCTCTGGATCAACATGACCCGGTGTGGGAGGACGACGCTCGCCTCGGGGCGCGGGTCCCGCCCGACGCGCGTGTAGACGATGACCGTGGCTTTGTCCTGCTCGACTTTCTGCTCGCCGACTTGAAAGCTGAGGAACTTCTCCTGGCCGCCCACGAACGGGTCGCAGTCGATGGGGGGCGCTCCCTGCTTGACCGTCTGGTCCATCACGAGCAGCGGAAGCAGCGCGTCATACAGCGAGGGGATCAGCTCGGCCTTCACGGATCCGCTGGTGCCGTTTCTGGGCCGCAGCAGCGGGCCGACCAAGATCACGTATCAACTGGGGCTCAAGAAGTAAGCTACCACCACGTCCCGGGGTCTTCCGAGCTCTCCTGGACTCCGCCCGCGGCCTCCAGCGGGGGGCTCTATTCTCACGCTCCCGCCAGGGACAAACTGGTGTTCGTAGGCCATGGGCGAAGCTTCCCTCGCATGGCGCTCACTCGTTCGCGACCTGGTCAGTCGACCTCCGGCAGCCGAGCCAGCTGGCCCAGACGTTCCACCGGCGAGCGCAGCACGCGACGGTTCTGCTGGGGGTTGGACACGGACGGGTCGGGCACCCACTCGAGGGTGCCGTGGTCCATGGCTCGCGCGATTCGCATACGGTTGGCCTGCGAGTTCTCCCCGAAGGCCAGGGCGGCGGCGTTGCTGATGGTGATCAGGTCCTCCATGGAGATCCACCAGCGCGAGCGCGATACCACGATGCCCAGGTCGGTCTGCCAGAAGTTCTCGGGCCAGCTCGCCCGGCTCTGGAGAGCGTTGCCGAGCAGCACCGACTGCACCCGTCGCAGCGCCTGCTCCGCCTCCTCCACTCAAGAGTCGGTCCGGGTGAAGCGTGCGTTGGCGACCTGCACGAGCAGGCCCAGGTCGCTGCGCAGTTCTTCTGTTGCAAGCCGCTCGGCGTGCAGTTTGACGAGCGCGACGGTATCGAGCTGCTTCATGCACACGCCAGATGGCTGCGGGGCAAGCGCCTTGAACTCACCCGGGACCTGGCTCAGCGCACTCGGACGCCCGACACCGACCGGCAGGCCCGGGACCGATCCGGCCGAATCAGCCCGGGTGAATCCCGTGCGCCTGGAAAAGTCGGGGCCGGTCTGGACGGTCATCCTGGACCGTCCAGAGGCCCGCAACGCAGTCGACCGCACCAGCGCCGACCGACTGGCGGCGGCCTTCCGGGCCTTCGAGCACGAGCCCACGGCCCGGGCGGCGGTGCTCTGGGGGGCAGGGGGGCACTTCTCGGCGGGAGCCGACCTCAAGGCGGTGGCCGAAGAGCGGGGCAATCGCCTCGAGGAAGAGGGCGACGGCCCTCTCGGACCCACCCGCATGCAACTCACCAAGCCGGTCATCGCCGCCATCGAGGGGTACGCCGTGGCGGGCGGGCTGGAGCTGGCCCTCTGGTGCGACCTGCGGGTGGCCTCCAGCGAGGCGGTGCTGGGCGTGTTCTGTCGGCGCTTCAACGTGCCGTTGATCGACGGGGGCACGGTGCGCCTGCCCCGGCTGATCGGGCTGTCGCGGGCACTGGACATGATTCTCACCGGCCGGGCGGTCAAGGCGGACGAGGCGCTCGGGTTCGGGCTGGTCAACCGGGTGGTGCCTCCCGGGCAGGCGCGAGCGGCCGCCGAGCGACTGGCGATGGAGCTGGCCAGCCTGCCCCAGGAGTGCCTGCAGGCCGATCGGCGCTCGGCTCATCGCCAGTTCGACCTGAGCCTGGACGAGGCGCTCAAAGCCGAGTTCCGAGGCGGCACCGAGGCCTTCCGCCAGGGCGGCACCGAGGGCGCCCGGCGCTTCCTGCAGGGGGAAGGGCGGGGAGGGCATCCGCTGTGATTCCGACTTCGAACATGCGGCGAGCTGCCGGCCCGATGCACCTTTCGGCTATCCCCCCCGCGCACCGGCGCAGCGTGCACGCAGCCCCGGCTTACCTCGCGGGCCAGCCACCCACGGCTCACCCTGTGCGCGGACACGCCCGCAGCTTGTCTGCGCACGCGCAGCCGGCCCACGCGGGCTCGCCGTGAACTTCGACCCCCTGCTCCCCGAGCTGTGCCAGCAGGTCCGGCGCTTCGTGCAAGAGCAGATCCAGCCGCTCGAGCGCGACTTCGACGAGACCAGGTTCCGCCAGCTGCTCCCCCCCCTCGAGGCGGTCCGCGCTCAGGTCAAACAAGAGGGCTGGTGGGCCCCTCCCCTACCCCGCGAGCTGGGCGGGATGGGCCTGACGCTGCTCGAGTTCGCCCACCTCAGCGAAGAGCTGGGGCGAAGCCCGCTGGGGCACTACTGCTTCAACTGCCAGGCACCCGACATCGGCACGATGGAGCTTTTGCTCAGCCACGCCAGCGAGCCGCAAAAGGAGCGCTACCTGCTCGCGCTGGCGAAAGGCGAGCAGCGCAGCTGCTTTTGCATGACCGAGCCCGACTACCCCGGCTCCAACCCGGTCTGGATGGGCACCACGGCCCGGGAAGAGCCCGACGGATGGGTGCTGAACGGACGCAAGTGGTTCGCCACCGGAGCCGACGGGGCCAGCATCGCGCTGGTGATGGCCCTGACCGACCCCGAGCATCCCGAGCCTCACAAACGCGCCAGCCTGTTCCTCTTCCCCACCGACACGCCAGGCTTCCTCAACCTGCGCAACCTGCCCGTCATGGGCCCCCCCGGCGAGGACTGGCCCAGTCACTCGGAGATCGAGCTGCGCGACTGCAAGATCACCCGGGACGCTCTGCTGGGCAAGCCTGGCGAGGGATTCCGGCTGGCTCAGGAGCGCCTTGGACCGGGGAGGATCCACCACACCATGCGCTGGATCGGCATCGCCGAGCGGGCCTTCGAGCTGATGGCCAACCGGGCCAGGCAGCGCGAGCTGAAGCCCGGGCAGCCGCTGGCCGAGCAGCCGGTGGTGCAGGGGTGGATCGCCGACTCGCGGGCCGAGATCGACGCTGCCCGCCTGCTCGTGCTGCGCGCCGCCTGGCGCATCGACCGCGAGGGAGCGGCCGCGGCCCGGGACGACATCGCCCTGATCAAGTTTCACACCGCCGCCATGCTGCAGCGGGTGCTCGACCGGGCGGTGCAGGCTCACGGAGGACTGGGCCTGCTCGATGAGACGCCGCTGGCCTTCTGGTATCGCAACGAGCGGGCCGCGCGCATCTACGACGGGGCCGATGAGGTGCACAAGAGCTCGGTGGGTCGCCGCCTGCTGCGATGAGTCTGGACCGACCGCGCCCCGTTCGAGCCGGGGAAGAGCTCGATCTCGAGAAGCTGGCCGAGTGCCTGGGGATCGGGCCGCTGACAGCCGAGCAGTTCCCGGGGGGCTACTCCAATCTCACCTACCTGATCAGGAGCCTCCACGAGGAGTGGGTTCTGCGCCGACCGCCCCGAGGGGCCAACATCAAGACGGCCCACGACATGGAGCGCGAGTTCCGCCTGCTCAGCCTGATCTACCCGGTGTGGCCCAGAGTGCCCCGGCCCATCCGCATGGTGACCGACGAGAGCGTGCTGGGGGCGCCGTTCTTCCTGATGGAGCGGGTACGGGGGATGGTCCTGCGCGGTCCCGGCCAGCCCCCCGAGGTGATGAAGAGCCTTTCCGAGCAGGTGGTAGACCTGCTCAGCGAGCTCCACTCCCTGGCGATCGAGGGCCTGCCGGGCAAGCCGGAGGGCTACGTGGAGCGCCAGGTGAGCGGTTGGAGCGAGCGCTATCGCAGAGCCGCCACCGACAGCCACGAGCTGGCCGAGCCGGTGATGGAGTGGCTGGCGCAGAACCAGCCTCCTCAGAGCGGGGCGGCCCTGATCCACAACGACTTCAAGTACGACAACCTGGTGCTCGACCCCGACGATCCCACCCGGGTGCTCGCGGTGCTGGACTGGGAGATGGCCACGCTGGGGGATCCGCTGATGGATCTGGGCACCACGCTGGGCTACTGGATCGACCCTGACGATCCGCCCGAGCTGCGGGCCTTCGGCTTCGGGCCCACCTATCTGCCCGGCAACCTCAACCGACAGCAGCTGATCCAGCGCTACGAGAACGCAACCCGAAGGCAGTGGAGGCCGTTCTACCTGGTCTTCGGGCTCTTCAAGATCGCCGTGATCGCCCAGCAGATTTACGCCCGCTACCGCCAGGGGCTTACCCGGGACAACCGCTTTGCGGCTCTGGGGCAGGCGGTTCAGCTTCTCTTGCAGCGCGCTGACGTTGAATCTCGCCGCCCACGATGAGGTGATCGCCCAGCTTGCCGGCTCTGCCGTTGCCGCGCAGCGACTCCTGGAGCAACTCGAGGTCGTCGGGGAAGTTGGAGAGCTTGCCCATTGCCCGCGAGACCGAATTGAGGCGGTCTTCCAGGGTGGCCCGCACGTCGGGGGTGCGCACCATCAGGTCGCCCTCCCCCACCGCCCAGGCGGCATCGGGGTGGATGGAATAGGCCGGGGCCACCGAGCCGAAGATCGACTCCGCCACCGCCCGCAGCTCCTTTTCGGGACGCTCGCCCTGGCGGGCATGCTTTTGCACCGGGCCCATCAGGCGGTAGCCGAACTGGGCCGGAGAGGCGGTGGGATTCTGGTGCAGCTCTTTGAGGGCGGTGATGGCGATGGCCGCCGCCAGCGGTCCTGTGCCGGCCGCGGCCAGGGCCCTGGAGGCGATGCTGCCCAGGCGCTTGAGGTTGCCCGAGGGCATGCGCGAGAGCTGCTCCAGGCCGATTTGAGCCAGCGACACACTGTCCTCGGGCCCGATGTGGGGCAGGGCGGAGTTGACCTGGGCCAGCATGGTCCGGGCGGCCGTCTCGAACGGCGGCGCGGGGCGAGAAGATGCGGGGATGGGGGCAAGCATCAGTTCGGGCTGAACAGGTCCCAAACCCGGGCCAGCTCTTCCTCGAGGCCGAGCACCTGGCTGTCCAGGCTCAGCTCGACCGAGTCCTCGCAGGTGGAGGAGTAGGCCGGGCGACGCCGCCGACCCTGACGCTGCTGGGAGTAGCCATCCAGCACCGGCACCATCACCGCGTGGCGGAGCGGCTCGTAGGTCCAATTGGTCTCGGTCTGCATCGTCGGCGGTATCAGCATGTTCAGTTCCCTCCCGAGCTCAATCTACCGCGGGGGGATGAAAGAAAGCTGACAGGCTAATTGCGCAAGAGAATTGTCTCCCTCAGGGGATGGCGCCCCTCGCCGAACTCCTGAATCACGATCTCGCTGGCCTCTTCTTTCGTCACCACCTGGCCTGAGGCGTCCCGGGGGATCATGAGCACGCGCACGATCGGCACCACCTCGTCGGCGTCCTCGCACGGATCCACCGCTTTGCCGCCCTTGCGATAGACGGCCTGCTGTTCGGCGGCAAGCTCGCTGACGGGTACCTCCTGCACCTGGTCCGACCCGGCGATCTCAAAGCGAATCGTGCGCATCAGACCTTCTGCCTCCCTGAGAAGATGTCGGCCAGAATCTTGGCCCGGTTGGGGTAGGTCGCGTGGAATTTGGCCAGGGCCTCCTTGCCCTGAAGATAGACTTTGACATACTCCTGGAAAGCCTCGGCAAAGTCCTCCGCGGGAGAGCTCTCGGAATACTGGCGTTCCTTGCCATCGGCCCCGACCACAGGTTGCCCCCCATCGACCGCCTTCCCATCCGCCTTCATGGCCTTCTCCCAGCCGTCGGGGTAGCGCTGGCTGTCAAAGCGCCGGGGCAAGAGGCGCTCGAGCCAGGTGTCCTGATTCTCCTCCACCTGCTGTCCGACCAGGTGGCCGAACTCGTGCACGAAAGCGTGGGCGACCGTCGAGCGGCCCTGATGCTTCGCCCCGTTGTAAAAAGTCATCACTCCGTCGCCAGCCGAGGCAGCGCTGGAGAAACCGGGAATGCCATAACGCTTTTCCCATTCCTTGTCAGCCGGGTTGGGGCCATCGGTGATGCGGACTTCCTTGAGAACGTGGCGCATGTGCTGGGGAATCTTGACATACTCTTGCAAGAGCTCGCGGGCGAACTGCTCGGCCTGCCCGTCGAGCGAGGCGGACAAGGTCATGCGGAACTTGTCCGAGCCGACCTCGACGTCGTAGGAGCCCACCCCCAGCCTGCGCATCCGGGCCCTGACCCGGGAGGCGCCCTGGACGACCTCGATCTCCACCACGTCTTTCTGGGTGGCAGGCTCAGCCGCGCCCTGAGCTCCCAGCCCACCCAGGCCGCGTATCTTCTCCACATCGCCCAGGACCTGATTGTTGTAAGCCTCCAGAGCACGGATCTGCTCCGAGCTCATGGCCTGGACCCGGCTCGGGTCGATCGGCTCGATCCGGGTCGAGTTGAGCCGGCTGACGGGCGTGATCGGAAGGCCCGAATCGATTGGACGCAGTTCCACCTGGCAATCCTCCTGACTGCTTCATCACGGCACTTCGAGCTCGGGTCTATGGAGTCGGGCGAGGCTGGCGTTTCTTCAAAGTGACGCCGCTGAACATGATCTTGCCGTCTTTGTCGAGCAGGACCGTTGCGTTGTTGTCAGGCCGGATGTCCATCCTGGCCACCTCCTCGAGCTCCTCCAACCGCTTGTGCAAGGCCTCGCGGGTCACGCCTTTGGACTGCTCGGCCGAGTAGATGCCGGCCACGGTCTCGGCCGCCTCGGCGGGCGTGCGTCCGAACTCGGTCAGCTTGCGATGGATGCGCACCAGCGAGGAGAGACACTGGTGACTGCTGACCTCGGTGCGGCCCACCATGTTGGACACGGTCTTGCGCAGCCAGCTGCGCTGGTCTTGCTCGTTGACCTCGAGCAAGCGGTCCAGGGCGGCGATGCGCTCTTCGCGCTTGCTGCGCCCGATCGGCTCGTTGATGGTGGCCAGAATCTCCACCGCCTCCTCGGATCGGCAGCCCCCCTCGCGGACCTTCTGGTAGCGCCTGAGCAGGGTGGCGGGCGCTCCGTGCAGACGCTCCATCACTTTGAGGAAGCTCTGGCCCCGAACCGAGCCATCGGCCAGCGGCAACCAGGCTGTCAGTTTGTCGCTCTCTCGCTCGAGCCGGGTCAAGAGCTCCTGATTCACACCGGGGCTGGCCGGCAATCTCAGCGAGGAGACCAGGCTCTTGAGCACCACGGTCGAGGACTCCAGGCCACAGCCCAGCAAGAGCTGGCTGACCAGAACCCGGTTCAGGCCCAGCGCGCACTCCAGTGTGGACTTGCCCCAGCTCTCCAGAGCGCCGGTCGCCTTCAGGGCCTCCAGGCGCTGCTCGGCGTTGGCGCTGCCCCCCACCTTGAGCAGTTGCTCGGCCAGCTGGCCGGCCTCGGGGGGAGGGGCCCCCAGATCCAGCAACTGGCCGAAGAGCCCGGAGCGTCCGGCGGGACCGGAATCGGAGTAGTCCAGCGCCTCCTGCACGACCTCCAGGGGTGCTTTGCGGACGGCCAGGGTGCCGGCCAGGCCGACCAGACGGTCCACCGCCTCGGGCCCCTGCAGGTTGACGCTGGCCTGCAGGCGCTCGGCTACCGCGGGGCTCAATTCGCGCCCGTAGCCAGCCAGGGCCAGGAGAGCGGGCTCGTGGCCGGGGCCGAAAGCCTTCAGGCTCTGAAGCACGACGCCTGTGGGCAGCCCGGACTTCAGCAGGCGCTGAAGACTCTGGCGTCGCTCCCCGTCAAGACCCGGATACTCCCCGAGCACGGCCAGCTTGTTGGCCTCGCCCAGCGACCGGATGATCCCGAGCAAACTGCTCAGCTCGGCGGTGGCCTCGGCCAGGGGCCGACCCGCCGCCACCTCGCCTTGAAGCACGTCCAGACTGCGCTCTTTCACAGCCGGCTCGTGCTGCTTGAGCAGGCCCAGATCGACGTAGGCCTGGCGGCGCTCCTCCAGACCGTGGCGCTGCAGGCGCTCGAGGATGCGGTCGCACAGCTCGGGGTCCTTGTGCTGAGCGAGCAGCTCGCGATAGACCTCGCGGGGGCGGGGCTGATCGGCCAGCCGCTCGAGCGATCTCCAGGCGAGGGCCTGACCCTGGCGCTTCAGGCCCGCGCGAGCGTCCGTCAGCTCATTGACGGCCAGCTCGGGAGGGATCCCCTGCTTGAGCAGAGCTTGCAGGGCACTGACCAGGCTCTGACGGTCGGCTGGCTCGAGCAGGGGGCGAGTCCTGTCGTCGTGGTAGCTATACTCGGTCTCGAAGGCCTGCAACTGATCCAGGCAGGCCAGCCGGGCGTCCTGCTCGCCCGGTCCGGGACGCAAGGCCTGCTCGAGCGAGATGGCCTCGGCCGCGCGGATGACGGGCTTCTCGAGCAGCTTGCAGAAGACATGGCAGCTGGTAGCGTTCTCGCAGAGCTCGGCGCTCCAGTGGGCGGTAGCCGCCTCGACCTCGGCCAGGGAAAGCCCCTGACCACCGGCAGTCTCGGCCAACCGGCCCAGCGTGGCGATGGCCAGGGTGCGGTCGGCTCCGCTCTTGAGTTTCTGGTCCAGAGCCCGGTGCAGGTGCTCGGCCACCTGCGGGGTCAGCTTCGAACCGGCCCGACCGAGCCCGCGCAGGGCCTCGAGCTGGGCCAGATCTCCCTGCTCGCGAGCCCGCTCGAGGCTCTGGCTGGCCACTTTGGGCAGAACGCGGTGGCGCAGCTGATCCTGAAATGCGTCCCGGGCTTCGCTCTGAGCGGCCAGGGAAGCGGCAAAGTCGAAGGCGTGGACGAGCTGATCGCCCGACGACCACTTGGTCGACTCGTGGAAGCCCTTCACCAGTGCCACGGCTCCCGCCAGGTCGCGGCCCTGCTCCACCTCGGCGCGCAGCATCGTCAGCATAGCTCGCTGCACCTCTTGCGAGCCGGACAGCCTGCGCAGCTCGCTCAGGGTGCCTACCCGCTCGGTCAAACTGGTCGCCCCGAGTGGCAGCCGCACCAGGTCCCACAGAGAGAACAGCACCCCCTTGTCGACCCGACCATCGGCCAGGTCGAGAAAGAGCTTGCGCTCCTCGTCGGGCCGGCCGGCCACCTGGGTGGCAAAGTCCTGATAGATGGCCCCGTAGTCGCTGCTCTGCAGGCGAGCGAGTCGCTTGGTGACCTCCCCGGCCTCGACCAGGGGCACGCCCGCGCGCAGCTGGGCGGCCAGGGTCTCGTAGAGGCCGAGCTGAAGCTTGCCGCTGAACCCCCTCGTGTAGGAGTAGCCCTGTGGATCCTCCCGCTCCAGGCCTCCGGCCGCCTGAAAGGATGCCAGCCGCTCGGCCGGGGTGGTCGAGCCGGCCGGTCGGGCCACGGCCTCGAACAGGTCACTCAGGTCGCGCTCGCTCACCCTGGCCTCGAGCAGACCGGCCAGCAACTCCCCCAGGGCCGGATCGCCCACCGCCCTTGCGGCGAAGAGCTCGGCCGCCGTCTGGGTCAGCCTGCCCGCTCGACCCATCCTCTGGCTGAGGTGAGAAAGGCTGGCCAGCTTCTCGCTCGAGCCGTCCTCGACAGCGCCCGCGAGCAGCTCGACTGCTGGTAGGGGAAGCTCGCGAGCCTTCCCCAGGCCGGCCAGGGCAGCCCGGGCCCCGGCCAGGCCGTTCTTGCCGGCCAGTCGGTCGACCGCCGCCACGGCCGGCTTCTCGGCCAGGCCGTCCTTGATGAGCCCCACCAGCAGCTCCTGTGCGGCCCGATCGCCGGCGTGGCGGCCGAGAGCTTCGGCTGCCTCTCCCGAGCCGCGCGGCAGGGTCTTGAAGAAGGTCACTGCCTCGGCGAAGGAGGTGCCCGCGTCCACCTCCCGGCCCAACGCGGCTATCAAGGCGCAGGAGTGGGCGGGAGACGCTTCCTCCAGGTTCAGGTCGCGGAAGGCCTGCAGGCGCTCCTCCCGGGTGGTGGTGCCGATGGGCTGATCCAGGCGGTCGAGCACCCGGGTGGCCGTGGCCAGATCCTGGCGCTTTCCGAGCAGGTCCAGGACCAGCTTGCAGCCGGCCCGGTCGGGCCCCAGGCGCTGGCCGATCAGCTCCAGGCCGGCCGTCCACTGGCGGCTGGCCGAGCGCCACAGGCGGCCGACATCGGCCACCGCCTCCTCCGGGCTGGCCCCGTGGCTCACCAGAGCCCCCAGGGCCCGGGCCAGGGGGGCGCGGGCGCCGGCCACGTCGCCACTCTCGTCGTAGTAGCGGGAAGCTTCACACACATCCACAAAGGCTTTGAGGCGCTGCGACAGGGGCAGCTCACACGACCACCCCTCCAGGGCCTCCAACACCTCGCCCGCCTCGGATACGGGGATGCGGCGCTTCAGCAGCGCCTGCATGGCTTCGGTGGAGGCCGCTCGCCCGCCCAGGTGGGCGCAGGCATACTTTCCCAGGGCGGCAAGGTCGGATTCAGGCCGCGTGGGCGCGGCCTCGATCAGGCTCTTGAGGGCGGGTAGCTCCTGCTCGCCGTGGCGCTCGAGCGCCTCCAGGAAGGCCTGGCCGTTGTTGGCGTTGGCTCGCGAGCCCAGCTTCTCGAGAAGCTGCAAGCCGCACTCGGAAGAGGTCAGCGCCACCAGTTGGCCCACCTGCTGGCCGGGAGCCCCGGACTGCAGCAAGCGACACAGGTCCAGCAGGCGGTCGGGGTGAGCGGCCCAGGCGTCGCAGGCATCGCGCGGATCCTGGCGTGATTTGAGGGCGCCCAGCAACTGGCTCAGACCCTGGAATGCCTCTGGAGTGGAGCCGTTTTGCTCGATCGCCCGCCGAGCCGCCTCCCAGGCCATCGTGCCCGAGCGGCGCAGGGGCTCGAAGGCCTGGCTGCGCTCGGCGAAGGTGCTCTGGCCCAGCGGCTCGGCCAGGAACTGGACATACTTCGCGAGCTGGGGAGCCTCCATCCGGTCAACATGCTGGCGATAGAGCGCCAGGTGCTCCACCGGCTGGCCGGCCAGGGTCGCCAGTTGCTCGAGCCCGTCCACGGGAGTGCGGTCGTAAGCTTGCAGGGCGATGTCGCGCACCGAGCCCACCAGCTCGCGAGCCTCATCGGGGGGGCAACCCTTCTCGACCAGGGCGTCGTAGGCGCTGCAGGCAGCGTTCTGCAGCCGCTCCGCACGCGAGGAGTTGCCCAGGTGCTGGATGCGCCCCAGAAAGGCCAGCCGATCAGCCAGCTCGCCCGACTTGACCCGCTCGGAGACGCTGGTCATCCGGGCGATCCGCTCATCCGGCGTGCTCCCGCCGGTGTTCTCGAAGGCGACCGCCAGCGCTTTGAAGTCACGAGCCTCCAGGCGCTGCATCTCCTGGCTGACGCGCCGGTTGTCCTTGGGAAAGAGCCCGCTGTAGTGCTTCAGGGCGACCAGTGGCTCGCTCTTGAGCTGCTCGGCCCGGGCCAGGGCTTGCTCGAGCTCCGGGCGTGGCCCTTCACGCTCGCAGAAGCCAAGCAGAAGCTCACCCTGGCGCACTTCCACCACCTGCCCCTGTCCCGCAAGCTGGTAGGCCAGGTAGCCCTCGATCGGGAAGCCGTCCACGGTAAAGCGCAGGCCCCGCTCCTGCAATGCCTTGAGCTGACCGGCCAGGCCCGGAGCCTGGCCTTTGCCGTGCAGGGCCTCGAGCGCCTGCACCTGCTCAGCGCCCTGAACCGGCACCGGATCCTGGTCAGGCTTGAGCTTCACTTTCAACCGACCATCGTCGGTATGGCGAGCGGCCTTCTCGGCCGTGATCTCGGTGGTGCGGGCCATGAACGGAAGGCGCCACTTGCGCTCGAGCACCCAGGTCACGGGTAGCTCGCCCAGCCGCTGGGCCAGGGGGAGCATCAACGGCCCGCCCGCCGCCGCCAGGGTGGCGCCCACGGCGACCGAGCTGTTGGCGCTGCCCCTCGCAGGCGGAGCACCTGCACT
Organism: Candidatus Xenobia bacterium; assembly: GCA_045863235.1. Taxonomy (GTDB): domain Bacteria; phylum Vulcanimicrobiota; class Xenobia; order Xenobiales; family QWHO01; genus QWHO01. The sequence continues at coordinate 16,562 of BTUM01000010.1, forward strand.
GATCTGAAGGGACTCCTCGGGCTCGCTGACGGGGGAATCGGCCGGCCGCAGCGGGGCCGAGGCCTGGGGGAGCGAGGACAGGAAGCTGGTCGGGCGGATCATCCGTGCTGGCAGGAATTCCATTCAGGCAATCCTCAGCCCTCTCGCTTGCGCAGGCTGACCGCCCCGAGCTGCACCAGCTCAGGGGACTCGCGCACAGTGGCACCGTCCGGCTGCATGCTCTCACCCAGACGTCTGGCTTCCCAGCGCAGCGGATCGCGCACGAACTCGGCGCAGGCGGCCTGATCGTCCAGGCCGCGGAGCTGAGCCAGCTTGTCGGGAGAACCGGCAACGAGCAACACCAAAACAGCCGTGGAGCGCTCCACGCCACGTTTGACCAGAGCTTCCACCCGCCCGCAGGCATCCAGGACCCCGGCCGGCCAGGGGCGCTCGATCAGCGGGCTGTAGCAGGCCGTGGCCTGCTCGAGGTCCTCGCCCTGACGCAAGCCGCCGCGCACCACCTCCAGGGCCCGCCGGGTCATCAGGGCGTTCTCTGAGCCCAGCAGATTGCGCAGAGCCCGAGCCTCCTCGGGAATCAGGGGCTGGCGAAAGTCCTCTCGGTTCTGGAACGAATGCTTGCCGGCAGCCAGATAGAAGGAGGCGCTGGTGGAGAAGAAATCCTGAGCCAGCTGCACGCGCTGACCCGACTCGAGCTCGACGATCTCGGCTTGGAAGGAGGCCCCGTCCTCGGTCTGGCTGGCCCGCAGGCAAAACCGGCCGTCCTCGAGCCGGGGGCTCTGATCGTGCTCGCGCCAGGCGGTCCAGGCCTGGTGAGCAACTCGCGCCGCCAGCTCGTGCTGGCCGGCAGCCAGGGCCTTCAGATCAGCCGACTGAAAGGGCAACTCGCTCGAGGTTCGGGCAGGGACGCTCTGACCCAGCAACCAGGTCAGCCAGGGCCGCCAGGGGGCCCGGTCGTGGCCGGAGGACGAGCCTCCCCAGCCGCGCCGGTCGTGGGTGCCGTAGTGGCGCACCGACTCGCGCTCGAAGTGATGCTGCGAGAGCAGCAAGCGAGCTCCGTCCGGACGCTCGATCTCCAGGCGCAGCATGTTGCCGTCGCTCGAGCGAGCGGCCTTGATGGTGGCATCGGGCTGGCTGAGCAAGACCGAGTCGGCCCCGGCCTGGTCGAGCTCGGAGCGCACCGAGGCCAGCAGACGCTTCTCGTCGCGCCGGCTCAGAAAATGGCCCAGAGCAGGGATCTCCATGCTCTCCAGCCTACCTGGGCGGGCTGAAAAATCGTTACAAATTCCGAAGGTTGCGCCCACAGAAGGGCCGGATGCATTGATTTCGCCCCTCTTGTGAGCGAGGTACACCGGCATCCTTCCCTGGTCATTGTGCGCGCCTTCCACGACCTTGCTCAGGCGAAGAGCTCTCCAGCAGGTGGAGCTCACGATCTATGGCCCGCGCAAGTCTCGGGCCTCCGCTGACGTATTCCTGCAAGAGTTCGCGGGCCAACTGCTCGGCCTGACCGTCGAGCGAGGCGGTCAAGGTCGATTGGCTCGATCCGGCTCGAGCCGGAAGGGCTCACAGGCGTGATCGGAAGGAATCGATTGGACGTGGCTACCTTCCGGCAACGGTTTCCAGCGGTCGTCCGGCCTCGGCGGCGAGTCGGCGCTGGTCCTGGGCGACGTGAAACGCCCCCCTGACAGGTAGACTGCCCGCATCTTGGGCATTGCCTCGGCGCCCGGGATCGACTAGCGCATTCCCGAGCGTTCCATCCTGTCTTTGATGAGATTCTTGCACACTCCCTCAACTGCCCCGCTGGCGGTCGGGAGGCCCTCGGCGAGAGACTCGTGGTAGTGCATGTACGGTCGGTTACGATAGAGGTAGGCCGTGACTCGTCGATGACTTTGCGGCGGGCGCCAGTGAAGTCGCGCTTGGTGGCGCTCTGGCGAAGGGTGCGAACCAAGTCGCTGACTTGGCCACGCAGGATCCGGAGAACTCTTGCTTTAACCCACTCCGCGGCCTCGGGGCTGCCCTCAGCGTGGAACAGGTAAGCGGCTTTCCATAGCTTCTCGAGAACATGGAACAGGCACGAGCCAGGTCCCTCCAGGTCCCTCTCGACGACGTCCTGGCCTACTTCGTCGGACGAATCGTGGATCAAACCAGGTAGTTTCTTTCAGCAGGATTACCCCCCCCTTGCTTCGAAAGGAACCCACTCTAAGTGGGCCCCGTCAGAAGTTCGCTCATGAAATTCTTGGCTAGACAGAAGGAAATTCAAGTAAAAGCTCGTACAACGCGATGAGAACTGTTTCTGGAGGTCGTTTGTGCGAGGCAGAAAACCATCACTCGAGATCAACCTGAGTTCCGATGAGCAAGAAGCTCTACTGGAGCGTGCCAAGCAACGCACTGCTCCCTACTGCGAGGTGGTGCGTGCGAAGGCTATCTTGATGGCCGCCCAGGGCCGAAGGAATGTTGAGATAGCGCAAGTTGTCGATACCGACGAGCGCACCGTTTCGGTCTGGCGCAGTGAGTTTCTGGATCGAAGACTCGAGAGCCTGAATGACCGGCCACGATCCGGTAGGCCCAAGTCTTTTTCCCCCTCTCCAGACAGCAGCCGCCATCAAGCTTGCCTGCCAAGTCCCGGATAGCCACATTCCTTTATCGGATCTGCCAGGGCTCCAGGACGGCGAGCGGCCATTCTTGGAATGCCCAGTCCCCAGTCCAGAGTCAAGCCTCCGCAGGCTCCTGTTCTGGGATTTCCAACTGGGCTGGTGCTTGAAGGTGCCGATCAGCCGCTTCAGTGCTGGGCTGGTGGCCGCGCTGCTGGCTATCATCGGTCTGGCTATGGTCTCTGCCCGGACCGTAGCCCGCTGGTTCAAGGCGGACAAGCTGAAGCCGTGGCGGTTTCGAAGCTGGGTGACCCCGGTCGACCTTGCCAAGTTCCTGCCCAAGGCCGAGGCCATTCTAGACATCTACGAGAGAATCCCAGACTTGGCCGAAGACGAAGTTATTCTCTCCGTGGATGAGAAGACATCGATTCAGGCACGAAAACGCGATTCCTACCGACCCGCGGGGGCCGGCGAGCCGGCTCATGTCGAACACACCTACAAGCGTTGTGGATTCGTCCATCTCTTTGCCGCGCTCAATGTAGCCACGGGCAAGGTTTTCGGTCAGGTTACCCAGACCAAGACCTTCTCTACATTCTCCCAGTTCATCACCGTCCTGATCAAGGGTGCCGCGGCCTGCGGGCACAAGACCATCCACCTGATTCTGGACAACGGCTCCACCCATCGCCCGAAGTATTTTGAGACCTGGATCTCCGAGCAAGACTGGCTCGGTGGACTGAGCGTCATCGTTCACTGGCTGCCGGTCCGCTCGTCCTGGCTCAATCAAGTCGAGATTTTCTTCAGCGAATTGCAGCAACACGTCCTAACACCCAACGATACCAATGGTCCGGACCAACTCGGAGGCCGGATCATCGACTACATCGACTTTAGAAACGAAGATGCAAAGCCGTACAGGTGGACCTACACAAGCGCCGACCTGCGCCGCAAATACGGTGCCTCTCACGGGCCTGAAGCTGAACAAAGTCGGCCGGAAGTCGTGGCCACCCCATCGGCCAAGCCAGTACGGCCCCACCGGAAGGTCGCCTAATTCATGATGGGATTTACGCCGAGGCCCACTAAGCGAATTCGGGGGAGGGCGCATTCGATGGTGCAGGGCCTCATTCAACAGGAAGTCCCTTCGGACCCGAGAAGCAGCCCGAATCGTGTCGACTCGCTGGGATGGCTGATGGCTCGGAGCTGCATCCTTTCTCGATGCGTGATCTGGCTGCTGGCCGCTTTCATGGTCAGCTGTGGCGGCCCGGAGCGGACCTCACTTCTTCCGCCCGACCCGGCCAGCGTGGCTCCGCGATTTGCGGACCTGTCGCCCCAGCAGCTGAAAAAGGGTAAGGTCACCGTCTGTCACCACGCTGGCAACGGTCAGCATCACCTCATCTCCATTTCCGAGCCTGCGCTGGACGCGCATCTGTCCCACGGCGACCAGCTTCCACCCTGCCCGGGCGGCACTTCCAGCGGGGGCGACTCCACGGGTGGCGCCACGACCGGGGGCGAGACAACCGGCGGCACTGCCGGAGGCGAAACGACCGGAGGCTCGGTTGGGAGCGAAACCACTGGCTCGACCGGCGGTGCGACCGGAAGCTCGACCGGCGGCGAGACCGGGAGCTCGACCGGCGGGGACACCACCGGCGGCCAGACAACCGGGGGAGGCTCCACGGGCGGCACCGGCGCCTCCGATGTCCCCTCCACTCCGGTCCCCTTCTACACGGCCGTCCACTTCCTGGTGGAAGGCGACCCGCCGGTGCAGACCGATTTCGTGGCAGGCTCGGTGCGTCCCGGGTCGGCGGCCGTGCTCCGCGGCCGGGTGCTCGACGGGGCCGGGGCTCCGCTAGCCGGGGCCCGGGTCGAAGTGCATGGCCACGCCGAGTGGGGCTCGACGATCTCGCGTGCCGACGGAGCCTACGACCTCCTGGTAGAGGGCGGCCAGACTCTGCGCGTTCACGCCGAGCATCCGGCTGCCTACCCTGCCCAGCGAACCGTGCGCCCGGCCTGGCAGGATTACTGCCTGGTGGCCGACATCGCGCTGATCGACCGCGCTCCGGCCACCCGGATCGTCAACAACGCCAGCGTTCTTCAGGTCGTAACCGGCGACTTCAGCCTGGACGCGCGCGGCTTTCGCCGGCCGCTCCTCATGGTCTTGCCCGGCACCTCGATGGAGCTCGTCCTCCCGGATGGTCAGACCCAGACGACGGCCGTGCTCGATGTCGAGACGGCCGAATATACCGCCGGACCCGACCCGCTCTGGCGCGACCGGATGCCCGCCTCCCTGCCGCGAAGCGTCGGCCCGACCTACTGCCTGGAGCTATCGGCCGCACAGATTCGCGACGCCGAGGCCGAGACGGTCCGTTTCTCCAAGCCTGCAACCTTGTATCTGGAGAACTTCCTGGGCCTGGATGCGGGGCTCTCGCTGCCGCAAGCGTCGTATAGCTTCAGCGCGGGAGCCTGGCAGCCGGGGCCCGACGGTTGGGTCGTGCGCGTCGTGGCCGAGCAGGACGGGTTGGCCCAGCTCGATTTCGACGGCGACTCGGTCGCCGAGACGCAGGAGTTCCTCGACCAGGTCGGGGTCACGGCCGATGAGCAGCGCGAGCTGATCAGCCGGGGCCACTCGGTGGGCTCCTCGCTCTGGAGGCTCAAGGTCAGTCGCTTCAGTCCGTTTGACTGCAACCTGACCGTCTACGAAGGGCGCCCGCCCAACATCACTCCCAATCCCTGCCTGCTCCGTCTGCTGCTCAAGATTCCCTGCCCCGAGCTCTGGCTCGGAGCATCCTTCATCGACGTGCACAACCAGGTCTTCGGGGAGAGCCTCGGCCTGGTCGGCACCCCCTTCTCGCTCAACTACGCCAGTGAGCGCACCCCGGGCTCGGGCACCGACTATTCCGTCCCCATCCGGCTGTCGGGCCCCGAGCTGCCCCTCAGTCCGTCCAACCTTCCCATCAAGCGCATCAAGCTCACCGTGATCGTCGCCGGACGCCAGTTCGTGCAGGAGTTCCCCGGGTCGCCCAACCAGAGCACGACCTTTACCTGGGACGGTCTGGACGTTTACGGCCGGCGCGTGCAGGGTCGCGTGCCTGCCACCATCAAGATCGACTATGTCTCGGATGGTCTCTACGTGGGCTTTATCCGGTCTGGCCCGGACCTTGTTGTCGACCCGGTTACCTGGAGCCGTTTCAACCAGATTACGCGGCTGGTTCCCACCGGCTATGAGGTGAGCAGCTCAGGGGAATACAAGGCCATGCTCGGCACCCTGGACACGCGAGGCAAGGGCCTGGGTGGCTGGACCCCGGACGTCTACCACAGCTTCGATCCCACTTCGCGCATCCTGTATAAGGGCGATGGCACCCGCGAGTGCGACGCCCCCTATTACCACCGCAGCAGCCGCGTGGAGGCGAGCCTCACCCCCTACGGCGGCGGCGGGGGCTTCGGCGATCCCGTCTGCTTCGGGGACGCGGTGGTTACCGGGTCGGGAGACCTGGTCTACGGAGACCTCGGCGCCCATGTGATTGTGCGACGCGCGCCGGGCCAGACCAGCACTTCGCCCGTGGCCGGCACGGGCGCGCCCGGGCTCTCGGGCGATGGGGGGCCGGCCCAGCTGGCCCAGATCAACGCCCCGACCGATCTCGAGATGGGCCACGACGGCTCGCTCTACTTTGTCGACGCGGGCAACCGACGCATCCGGCGCATTTCGCCGCAGGGAGTGATCACGACCGTGGCTGGCAACGGAGAAGCCCCCAGCATCGGGCCCGACGACACCTATGAGAATCTCTTCGAGAACCAGGATGCCCGCCTCTCGGCCATCCAGCCCGGCGAGATCGCCCTGGCGCCCGATGGCACCCTGTATTTCGTGCACGACGGCTATCTCGTCATGCAGGTCAGCCCCAACGGCATTCTCCAGCGGACGGCCGGCCGGTTGCCCGTAGCCGGGAGTTACTCCGGCGACGGCTCCTCGCCCCTGGACACCGATTTTGACCAGCTGGCCGGATTGACGGTCGACCCCAATGGCCATTTGCTCCTCGCCAGCGGAGCCCGCATCCTGAAGCTCGACGGCCTGACGGTGACCACCGTGGCCGGAACCGGCGTCTTCGGAGCCGAGGCCGACGAGGCCAGCCGGCTCGAAGGTCCGGCTCTGGCCATGGACCTCATGGGTCCCAGAGGCCTCGAGTTTCACGGCGACTCGCTCTACTTCACCGACGGGGTGGCCACCGGCACTCCGGGCGAGGCCGGCGGGGTCATCCGGCTGCTGCATCCCGACGGCCTCTTGCGCCGCCTGGCCGGGGGCGGGAGCGGCTTCCCCCTGGCCAGCGCTCCTTTGAAAGCCGACCTCGACCGGGTCGGCAGCCTCGAGATCGGTCCCGACGGCGGGGTCTACGTCGGGCTGGAGAACGCCAGCGATTGCGTCATCATGCGCATCAACGGCCTTACGCCTCAGAGCGTGGCCGACTTCCCCGAGGACCACCTGGAGGTGCCCTCCCACGACGCCACCATGGTCTACCAGTTCGATGCCAGCGGGCTACACATGAGCACGCGGAGCACCCTCACCGGGGCGCTGCTCTACACCTTCTCACACGACAGCCAGGGTCGCCTGAGCGAAATCGTGACCGGTGACGGAGAGCTAACCCGCTTCGAGCACGACTCCAACGGCGCTCCCACGGCCGTCGTGAGCCACGACGGTCAGCGCACCACCCTCTCGACCGACTCCAATGGCTTTCTGGCTTCCGCCTCCAGCCCGGCCGGTCGAACCGTCACCATGGCCTCGACCCCGAGTGGACTGCTCACCTCCTTGCGAGACCCCAACCAGAACGCCCCCAAACAGCTCGATTACGACGCGGCCGGCAGGTTGGAGCGGCGGACCGATCCGGCCGGCAACCAGGTGGAGCTGACCCGCACCGAGACCGAGGACGGCTTCGAGGTGCGGGTGACAGACGAGGAGGATCGCCAGACTCGCTACCTCTATGCCTGTCGCGATCGCAAGCGCCGCGACATCCAGCCCGATGGCACCGAGATGCTTTCCGAGGAGCGCGAGGACGGCGATTTCTCCTCGCAGCATCCCGACGGCACGCTGGTCAGCGGCGAAAAGACGCCCGACCCGCGCTTTGGCCTGGCCGCGCCCTATACCAGCCGCGCCACCGTCACCAGCGCCGGTCGAACGGCCGTCATGACTGCGACCCGCTCGGTTGTGCTCTCCGATCAGGCCGATCCCTTCAGCCTGACCTCGCTCACCGAGACCAGCACCTTCAACGCTCGCACCTCGACCAGCCACTGGAACGCTGTCACCCGCACCCTGACCACAACCTCCCCGGCCGGCCGCACGAGCGTGTCCACCCACGATGCTCAGGGCCGGGTGCTGACCTCCAGCGTCCCGGGCCTGGCCACCGTGACCAGCGTCTACGATACCCGCGGCCGTCTGACCTCGCAAACGGCCGGCTCGGGCCCCGAGGCGCGCACCTCCATCATCGTCTATGGTGCCGACGGGTTCGCTCAGTCGCTGACCGATGCGCTCTCGAGAACCGTCTCCTTCGCGCGCGACGCGGACGGCCTGGTAAACAGTACCACGGGCCCCGACGGTCGAGTCGTCTCCTCGGTCTTCGATGCCAACGGGAACCTGACATCGCTGACTCCTCCCGGTCGTCCGGCCCACACCTTCACCTATGACAACCGCGACCTCAACACGCACTATACGCCCCCCACCGTGGTGCCCGGCGGCCCCACCGAGTACACTTACAACCGCGCCCGCCAACCGCTGACCACGCTGCGCCCCGATGGGGATACCGCGACCCTGGTCTACGACGCAGCCGGTCGGCCTCAATCGCTGACCCTGCCGCGCGGCTCCTTCGGTTACGGTTATGAGCCCCTGACCGGCAGGCTGCAAACGGTGAGCGCCCCCGGCGGCTTCGGATGCGAATACACCTACGACCAGGCTCTGCTCGCCTCCAGGACCCTGACCGGCCCGGTCGCGGGGACGGTCAGTTGGGACTACGACAGCGACTTTCGCACTTCGTCGCGCTCGGTCAACGGGGCCAACAGCCTCGCCTTTGCCTATGACGCCGATGACCTGACCACCGCGGTGGGAGGCCTGGCCCTGGGTCGCGATGCCCAGAACGGCCTCCTGACGAGCACCACCCTGGGCTCGGTGGCGGACGCGCTGAGCTACAACCTGTTCGGCGAGGTCACCGGCTACTCGGCCTCGAGCGGCGCGACCCCTCTCTACTCGGAGAGCTACGTGCGCGACGCGCTGGGCCGGATCACCGAGCGCACCGAGGTATTGCAGGGCGTGACTACGGTGTGGGGCTATGGGTATGACACCGCTGGGCGACTTGCCAGTGTGACGCGCAACGGGGCGGCGTTTGAGAGCTACACGTACGACTCGAATGACAACCGGCTGACCAAGACGACTGCGGCCGGGACGACGACCTACGCCCACGACGACCAGGACCGGCTGCTCTCGGCCGTGGGGCCGGATGGGGCCGAGTCCTGGATTTACGACGCCAACGGTGACCTGCTGTCGCACAACGGGAGCGCGGGGCAGACGAGCTTCGATTACGAGACGGGCGGGCAGCTCCTGAGCCTGACCAGGCCCGACGGGGACGTGGTGGGCTACGAGTTGGACGCCGGAAACAAGCGGGCCGTGAAGCGGGTGAACGGCGTGGTGCAGCGGCAGTGGGTGTATGCCGGGGGGCTGCTGCCCGTGGCCGAGCTCGACGGCAGCGGCAACCTGGTGGCTGTGTTCAACGGCGGGTTCATGGTGAAGAACGGGACGACCTACCGGCTGCTGCGCGACCATCTCGGGTCCGTGCGCATGGTGGTCGACGCGAGCACCGGGACGGTGGTGCAGCGCTTGAGCTACGGCCCCTGGGGCGAGGTGCTCGAGGATACCAATCCTGGGTTCCAGCCGTTCGGCTTTGCGGGTGGGCTGTATGACGCCGACACAGGGCTGGTGCGGTTCGGGGCGCGGGACTATGACCCGAGTGCAGGGCGGTGGACGTGTAAGGACCCGATTGGACTAGCGGCTGGGGCGAACGTCTACGCTTATTGCGGCCAAGACCCGATCAACTGTGTCGATCCAAGCGGGCTTGAGATCGAGCCTTGGACAAAGCTTAGACTAGAAATTGGCATGGGTCTGGCGCTGGACACCATGCGCGTACTATTGGGGCCAGCCACCGCTGACCTGCTAGGAGTTCCTCAGCCAACTGCCGCAGCGGAGCCGTTTGTGAACATTATCACGACTCTGGCGCCAGTTCCTGCGGGGAAAACGACTGCTGGCACCAGACTGGTCCGGAGTGCACCTTGTCCCGAATTCGTTATGGTCTACCACGGAAGCATCAACGATGCTACGCATATCCGAACTCATGGATTGGATCCCGCTCGACTTCCTACCTGGCTAACAACTGACAGGGCTGCCGCCCACGAAGCGATAAGCAGCGCGAGGTATGAAGTGAACCAGGGCTTGGTTCGCGACACAGGAGTGATCGAATCAAGAATACCTAGAAGCGAGTTTGAAAGGACAATGCTCCCACATCAACGACCCTACGTTGGATTTTCTGGACACCTAGACACAACAGAGATTGTGATTCGCAGAGGGTTTGAAGAGGCCATAGGTGTCTTTAACAGCCATATTCTTAGGTAAGATTTGATGGATGGATTACTAATTCAGGCCCGATCATTCGCTCTAAGGCGAGGCTATAGTCTTGGTGATTTATTGGGAATAATTCCGGATGACCAGGTTGACTATGGTCTAGATTTAGTCAGAATCCCCAAGGACGGTCTCATTGCTCACGCTGCGGACCAGGAAGAGGTTGTGGCAAAACTATTCGACTCCGGGGCAAGTTATGTCCACATAAATGTAATTCCGTGCGGGAAGGATTTTTGTCTAACGACCCTACTTGGCGCTCAGGTCGGAAATCCAACCCCCAGTGTCAATATTAGCATGGAAACCAACAAATCTGTTGTCCTCTATTAACTGCGGGTTGAAACCACTGGGCTTGCTATTTTCGGCTCTCCTCCGCCGGCGGCGCTCGAAGAGGTCTTGCTTGAGATCCGACGGCGATCCCCGAACTGGACGGGCATCGGGCATCGGGAGCCCGGGGTGCTCGTACACGAGCTGACGCAGGTAGAGCGCGACCCCACCCGAGCGGCCAGCGGCCTGCATGCTGGCTGGATTCGCCTGCCTTCTCCCGCAGAACCCGCCAGGATCAACGAACTCTTCAGCAAGTGAAGGTCAAACTTCTCAAAGGCGCCCTGCTCCACTGGGGCGGGGGGCTCCAACAGGACTCCCACCCCGGACGGCGCAAGATCCGCCTCCCATGCGCAATCTGCTCTTGAAACTGGCTTACAGCAACACAGCAACGTCTGGATCGCTCTGCAGGCGGGCGGGCAGGCCATCATGACCCAGGTCATGCTCGACCTGCCCCTCGACCCCCGGGCCCCCTGGCTCTGCTTTCTGTCCATGCTCTTCGTCTACACCTTTGCCAAAACGGTGCGGTTCGACCCCACCGCCGACGCCCTCAACGACCCCGAGCGCACGGCCTTCCTGCTGCGCTGGCGCGCTCCCCTCATCGCTGCCGGCGTACTGGGCTTTGGCCTGGGGGCCTGGCATGCCTATCGCTGGCAGGTGCTTTTCCTTTACCTCTTCCCGGTGCTGACGGCCGTGCTCTACGACGTCAAGCTCCTGCCCGCGGGCTATCACTACCGGCGATTGAAAGACATCACCGGGGTCAAGAGCGTGGTGGTCGCCGTCGCCTGGTCGGTGCTGGTTATCTTGTATCCCTGGGCCGCTGCATCCTTGACCAGGTCCGTAAGGAACTGTGAGAATGCTGAGAACGTCTTGGTCTGCGTGACCTGCCAGTTCAGACGACCCCGCAGGCAAGGCAGACCTTCACGAGCTGTCCTCGATGCTGGTGCAGCTGCAGCCCGGCACCATTCAACCCATCACAGTCGCTCGAGCGTGGCCGTCAGAAACTTCCAGAACTTTTGCACCGAGCTGACCTGAACGCACTCGTCAGGGGAGTGAGCGCCGCGGATGTTGGGGCCGAACGAGATCATCTCCATGTCGGGGTAGTTCTGACCCAGGATGCCGCACTCCAGGCCCGCGTGGCAGGCGGTCACCTTGGGCTCTTGTCCGAACATCTCGCGGTAGAGCCCGCTCATCAGCTTGACGATGGAGGACTCCGGGCGCGGGGTCCAGCCCGGGTAGTCGCCGGAGAGCTCCACCTCGGCCCCCAGAAGCTCGAGAGCGGCCTGCACCGAAGCGGCCATGTCGTGCTTCTCGCTCTGCACCGAGCCGCGGGTAAGGCACTGGAGGCTGTACTGGCCGTCCTTCACCAGCACCCGGGCCAGGTTGTTGGAGGTCTGCACCAGGCCAGGCATGTCCGGGCTCATGCGGTAGACGCCGTTGGGCAAGGCTTGCAGAACGCGCAGCAGTCGCCTTTGAAAGTCGAGCTCCAGGACGCCCTCGGCCTGGCCCTCCACCAGGCGCAAGCGGAGGTCAGGATCGGTAAGGGCGTACTCCTGGCTCAAAATGGCGGCGTACTCGCGCACCGACTCCTCGAAGGCGGCCCGGTCGGTTACGGCGACGACCGCCGTGGCCTCGCGGGGGATGGCATTGCGCAGACCGCCGGCGTCGATCCAGGCCACCCTGGCCGGGGAGGAGAGCAGAAAGCGGTTCATCAGCTTGTTGGCGTTGCCCCTTCCCAGGTGGATGTCCATCCCGGAGTGGCCACCCTTGAGCCCATCGAGCTTCAGGCCCAGCACGACGTGATCTTGCGGCACCGGCTCGACCGCGTAACGACCGCTTCCCACCACGTCCAGCCCCCCGGCGCAGCCGATGGTGAGCTCATCGTCATCCTCGGTATCCAGATTGAGCAGGGTGTGGGCCTTCAACCAGCCGCCGCGCAGCTCGCGGGCCCCGGTCATGCCGGTCTCCTCGTCGATCGTGAAGAGGGCCTCGAGGGGCGGGTGCACCAGGTCGCGTGAGGCCAGCACGGCCATCATGGCCGCTACCCCGATCCCATTGTCGGCCCCCAGCGTCGTGCCCTCGGCCCGCACCCAGTCCCCCTCTCGGCGCATGCGGATGCCTTCGGTGGCGAAGTCGAACCTGGTGCCCTCGTTCTTCTGGTGAACCATGTCGAGATGGCTCTGCAGGGCCACGGTGGGCCGATTCTCCCGACCCGGGCTGGCCGGCTTTCCTATGAGCACGTTGCCTGCTTCGTCGGTCTCGACCGGCAGGCCCAGCTGGCGGGCGAATTCTTGCATGTGCTGGATGACCCGGGCCTCGTGCTTGGACGGACGGGGGACGGAGTTCAAAGCAGTGAAGTGCTGCCAGAGATCGGGAGGCTGAAGTTCGAGAAGGTTGCTCATGGGAAATCCCTTCGCAGCCGGGCGCAGGACGCCCTGGTGCGAGGGAGAATCGACCGGGATGAATCGCCTGCTCCTTGTGCCTCTCCTCCTGCTGGCTCTGGTCTCCAGCGCGATGGCCCAGGAATCCACCGTCAGATCGTTCTACCAGGCCTACATGGCTGCCGTCGAGGAGCACCCGCAAGCCTGGGTGCAGCACCTGATGCAGGTGCAGGCAGACAACGTGGAGAGCGACCTCTCCTCGATGCTGGTGCGACTGGCCAACGGCAAACCCGGGACCGAGGAGCCCTGGCTCGACTTCGATCCCTTCAGCAACTCCCAGATGGGCACCCAGAGCTACACCGTGGGCAAGGCGACCTTGAAGGACGGTCTGGCCTACGTGCCGGTAGCCATTGCCTACTACCGAGACACGGGTCCCGAGAAGGTGCGCGTGCGAGTGGTGCTGCGCCAGACCGGCTCGGTCTGGAAGATCGCCAATTTCGTGTACCCCGCCGAGGCCGGCATGGCGGCCTGGGACCTCAAGAGCTTTCTCAAACAGACTCTGCAACCTTGAGCCTGGTCGGCCGGGTTGGGAAAGCATTCCCCAGGTTCAACCTGTCAATGCTCGGGACGGTCCCGTTTGCTTGGATCTTTGATTGTGAGGGAGGATCGTGGACAAAGAGCTCGCCCGCCGCGAATTCATGCGCGAGGTCGGCAACCAGCCTTTCGCCGGCCCGCTGACATTTTTTCGCCAGAAGACCGGGGATGGCACCGGGGCGGACGTGGCCCTGCTGGGGGTTCCCTTCGACATGGGCACCAGCAACCGACCGGGAGCGCGATTCGGGCCGCGAGCGGTACGCGAGCAGTCGGTGCACGCCTGCATGAGCGAGGCTTTCCCCTGGGACTGGTTCCGCCAGCGCAAGCTGGTGGACTGCGGCGATACCTGGTACTTCTCGGGCGACCTGGACCAGGCTCTGGGGCGCATCGAGGAGGATGCCCGGGCCATCCGATCACGCGGGGCCCGGCTGTTGGCGGTGGGAGGCGACCACACCGTCACCCTGCCCTTGCTGGCCGGACTGGAGGGGGTGGCCCTGATCCAGCTCGACAGCCATGACGACCTGGGCGATCCGTTCCACAAGCCCTATCACGGCAGCTTTCTCAACCGGGCCATCGCGGCCGGGCGGGTGGATCCGACCCGATCCGTGCTGGTCGGCCGGCGCACCCCGCCCTCGGCCCCCTCGGACATCCTGGTGCTGGAGGCCGACTGGCTGGACGAGCACGGCCCGCTGGCCGCGGCCGAGCGCATCCGAGAGCGGGTGGGAGACCACGCGGCCTATCTGACCTTTGACATCGACTTTCTCGACCCGGCCTACGCACCCGGCACCGGCACCCCGGTTCCCGGCGGACCCACCACCGCTCAGGCCCGGCGCCTGCTCAAGGCCCTGCGCGGGATCAACCTGGTCAGCGCCGACCTGGTGGAGATCAGCCCTCCCTACGACGGCCCGGGCCAGATCACGGCCCTGGCGGGAGCCTTCGTGCTGGCCTGGCTGCTCGAGCTTGCGGTGAGATAACCGCGCGACCCAGTCCTGGACAAACAGCAAGGCCGTTTCAGGAGGGCTGCAGCAGGAGAGGAGAGACGGGGACCGCCAGCACATTCTGCAGATGAAGCACTTCCTGGCCCTCCCTGGTAGAGAAGCAGTCCTCGCGCCTCCGGGTCGTCCACGAGGCATCTTTGAAGCTCCAACACCCGAGCTCCCGGCACGTCTCCTCGTCCAGCCGACCAGCCGGCGTGCCAGCCCTCCATCAGCTCCGGCGGGTCCTTCCCGGCGCGTCCCACCGCCTCACCCAGTCCGTCGCTCCAGACCCGGATCCTCAGGCCGAGTGTCCTGGATTCTGGACAGCGATAGCATCCAGTCGTATACTTAGAGGTGCCCCAACAGGTCCACCGCAAAGTGCCCAGGGAGGTCTACTTGCCGGGAGTAACAATGAAGGTGCCAAGCCAGACCCGAGATCGGATCCGCGCACTGGCCGAGCACTCTGGAAAATCCATGGCTGCTGTCATCGAGGAAGCCTTGACCTGTTTCGAGCGGTCGCTCCGGGCAGTGGAATACCTCGAGGGATGGAACCGATTCAAGCAGAACGATCCTGAGGGTTTTGCAGAGTACGCGCGTGAGTCCGAGCTGTTGGAGTCTGGTCTGAGCGATGCGGTCCCGGAGTAGCCCTCAGCAAGGGGAGATCTGGCTGGCCGATTTGAATCCTCCGGTTGGCCATGAGCAAGCCGGTCCGCCTCGCCCGGTGCTGGTGCTTTCCGGAACCATCATGAATCGAGCTCCATACAGCCTGTCCTTTGTCGTCCCTCTGACCACAAGATTACGAAAATTGCCAGGGCACATCTTTCTGGCCGCCAAAGAGTCGGGCTTGCGTGCCGACAGCGAGATCCTTTGCGAGCACCTTCGCTCCATCTCGCACCATCGCTTCAAGTCGAACTCGGCTATCGCGAAGGTGACGGAGGAAATCGTCCTTGAGGTCAAGCGCCATGTCATGATGCTGATGGAGCCGTGATGACCCCAGAAGAGCGGCATGAGGCGGAATTTTGAGCTGTTCGCCCTTATCCGGACGACGTTGGGGAAAAGCCCGACCAGTGCGCATCGGATTTCCTCGGACCTTCACGCTCGACCAGGCCGAGCAGAACCAGCTCATTGCCCTGGGCGGCCCTTGCAGGAGGCTGCGAATCGCCAGCGAGCGCTCGAGACCCTGACCCTGGTCCAGCTGACGCAACAGGGGTTATGGGGTTGGGGATAAGGTCATCTGCCTTGTGCAGGCTCCAGAGGGCATGGGCTACCCAGTAGTCCTTCTCGACCAGACCCTCCAGTACCCCCTGCTTTGATTTTCCGGCGCCTCCCCTGTCGAAGCGACCAGTGCCTGAGTATGGCGTTCTCAGGCGATTCTCAAGAGCACTTGAGCCATTGACAAAGTGTTTATGTTACACTATAAAGAAAATAGATACTTTTCCGGGAAAGCGAGGGCGTCCGAGGTGAATCGAGCCTGGAGCCTGCCCAACGCGGCCGATGCCGCCCACTACCCGCCTCAGGCCTGTTTCGAGGCCGGCGAGCGCAACCATCACATCGCCAACACCGCCTACCCCATCGCCCACCAGCTGACCTGGAAGCCCTATCGGGTCGGCACCGAGCGCTACCAGTCCCTGGTGGCGCAGGCCTTCGAGGGCCTCGATCCCCTGCTGCTCTACGTCCACATTCCGTTCTGCGAAGTGCGCTGCGCCTACTGCGAGTACACCGTGGTCGGCCAGGACGAGCTGCACGGCACCGAGCAGTATTTGCGGCGCCTGCACCGCGAGCTCGAGCTCTATGCAGGTCTTCTCGGCTCGCGTCGGCTGGCGGGCTTTGACATCGGTGGCGGCACGCCGTCCTTTCTGGAGGGAGAGCAGATCGAGGCGTTGATGGAGAAAGTACGCCAGCACTTCGAGCTGCCCCCCGACGTGGTGGTCAGCATCGAGACCACGCCCCGCATCGCCGCACTGCAGCCGAACAGGCTGGCCAGGTTCCAACAGGCCGGGATCGGTCGCATCAGCATGGGCATCCAGGTCATCCAGCCCGATCTCCTCAAGGTGCTCGAGCGAGACGGCAACGGGGTGGAGCATCACTTCCGAGCCGTGGAGCACATCCGCGCGGCCGGCTTCACCGACTTCAACGTCGACCTGATGTATGGATTTGCGCGCCAATCATTGGAAAGCTGGCGGGCCACCCTCGAGCACGCCCTGAGGCTCGCTCCCGAGGCCATCACGCTCTATCGCATGCGCTACAAGCTCACCCGCATCTCCGAGCAGGCCTCGCAGGTGGCGCTCGAGGGGGTGCGCGCACAGGCCGAGCTGGCCAAGAAGATCCTGGCCGACCACGGCTATCTGGCCAACCCGGGCAAGAACACCTACAGCCGCATTCCAGGCCATCCGGGCACCAGCGACTACATCACCCGCCGGGTCGTGGAGGGAATGCCCTATCTCGGCCTGGGCCTGGGGGCCCAGAGCTTCACCCACACCACCGTCAGCTACAACGACGGCGCCGCCGGCAAGAACCTCAAGCCCTACCTGCGCTCGGTGGACGCCGGCGAACTGCCCCTGCAAGACCTCTATGACCTGCCGCGCGAGCACATGATGGCCAAGATGATCTGCGTGAGCTTCTACTTTGGCGAGGTGGACCGGCCCGCCTTCCGGGCCAAGTTCGGACAGGACATCGACCAGGCCTACCCCGAGGAGGTGGCCTTCGCCCTCGAGCGAGGCTTCATGAGCCTGACAGGCGACAAGCTCTCCATGACCGAGCTGGGAGCCCGCCACTTCAACGGCCTGGTAGCGCTGTTCCACGCTCCCTCGGTGAAACGCTACCTGCTCGAGCGCGACCCCGAGCAGGCCGAGGATATGCACCGCCACCGCAAGCTGGCCCTGGCCGTGGCCCGGAGGGCCTCATGACCGACTTTGCCAACATCCTGTTCGGGGGCCCCTGCAACCGGCGTTGCCCCTTCTGCATCGGCCAGCAGCTGCCATGGGCGGTGCGCCAGGACAACCTCGACCGGTTCCCGCCCACCAACCTGGGCTCCCTGATCGAGGCCGTCAACCGGCTCGGCGTGCGCCAGATCGTCTTCACCGGCACCACCACCGACCCCCAGCTCTACCGTCACGAGAGTCGCCTGCTCGAGCTGCTGCGCCGTGAGGTGGTCACCGGGGCCAGCTACTCGCTCCACTCCAACGGCGCCCTGGCGCTGAAAAAGATGGAGGTCTTCAACCAGTATGACAAGGCCTGCCTGTCGCTGCCTTCGTTCAATCGGGATACCTACCAGCGCATGATGGGGGCCAACACGAAGGTGCCCGACCTGGCGAAGATCCTCGAGCGGTCGACCATTCCGGTGAAGATCTCCTGCATCATCAACGAGCACAACGCCCACGAGCTGGAGAGCTTTCTGGCTCAGTGCCAGCGCCTGGGGGTCGAGCGGGTCGTCCTCAGGCGCCTGCTGGGCGAGACCCGACTGTGGCAGGTCCCGCGCTTGCGCCCGGTTCGATTCTACCGGGGAAACCCGGTCTACGATCTGAAGGGAATGGAGGTCACTTGCTGGAGCTTCGAGGAGACCAGCTCCACCAGCCTGAACCTGTTCCCCGACGGTACTCTGACCGACGACTACCTCCTCACCCGAGTCGGGGAAACTCTCGTGAGGGCCGCCGGTTAGACTCCGGACAAGGGGAGGTGCTCGATGCGAATCGTCTGGATGGCCCTGCTGGGCCTGCTCTTGCTCGCGCCCGGGATGGCGCAGAAGAAATCTCCGCCCAGCGTGGGGATGAAGCTCGTCAAGCTGGACAAAACCACCACCGCCAATCCCAACGAGAGCCTCTACGAGCTCTCCCTCGAGCTCACCAACACCGGCCCAGAGCTGGTGCGCTTCAACAACAACGAAGTGTTGCTGGTGGACGATCAGGACAAGTACCACCGGGTGGTCCGCCTGCGCAACCGTCAGGTGATGATCCTCAAGCCCGGCGAATCGGTCGTGGCCGACCGCATGTTCTACCAGCTGCCCAACGGTGTCAAGCCCAAACGTGCCGTGCTGCGGGTGGGGAACAAGATTCTGGGGGAGACCGCCCTCTAGAAGTCCGGCCTCAATACGGAAGCACTGCCTCAGGCGACAGATTCACCGCGCGCGGGGGCGTCCGGTTGCAGGCGCAGCACCACGCCGTGGGAGCCGTCCACCTCCAGTTCGTCGCCGTCGCGCACGGCGGCCATCAGGCCGTGCACTCCCAGCACCGCTGGAATGCCCACCTCGCGGGCCACCACCGCCCCGTGCGAGAGCACGCCGCCCACCTCCACCACCACCGCCGACGCCAGCGAGAACAGGGGGGTCCAGCAGGGGTCGGTGGTGGTGGTCACCAGCACCTCGCCTGGCTGCAGGCGCTCGGCCTCTTGCAGTGAGAGCAGGACCCGGGCCTTCCCTCGGGCCAGGCCAGGGCTTCCCGCGATGCCCTGCAGAACCGTCCCGGTGGGCGGCTGGGGGAAGTAGAGCCGCAGACCGCCCGGGCCCTGCACCCGGTGAAGCGGGCAGGGACGGGCCTGCGCGCGCCGGTGCAAGACCTTGCGTCGCTCGACCAGCCCGGGCTCGGGCTGTTTTCCATCGATCAGCGCCTCCACCTCGGCCGGATAGAGGTAGGTCAGCTCCACCCCCAGCCGCCGCTCCAGCTCGTGCAGGTAAGCGCGTCCCACGGCCAGGCGCCGATGGATCAGGAACTTGGTGTTCTCGCGATGAGGCGCGGCTGCCCGGGCCAGGGCCAGGACCACCCGCAAGTGGAGCTGGCGCCACCAGGGCTGGCCTCGCAGCAGCTCGTCCTCGGCCTGGCGGCGCTGCTCGGACAGCCTGGCCAGGTAGGCCTCGCGGCCGTGTACTTCTCCCGCCTCGCGCAGCCGCGCCACCATGGCCAGCACCGGAGCCGGGTCGTCGCGCCAGGTGGGCTCATTGAGGTCCAGCGAGCCCGGGCCAAGATGGCCGTATTCTTCGAGGTAGCTCTCGAGCGAGGCAGGGGGGTCGCTGGCCAGGTCCCGCAAAGCGGCCGCGGCCGAGGCGAAGCGGAAAGTGCCCAGCCCCTGCAGCAGCCGGGAGGCCCGCTCGCGCGAGCCGGCCAGCTCTTCGAGCCGGGCCAGGGCCGCGAAGGCCGCGGCCGAGCCCAGGACGTGAAGGTGAAAGGCGGCTCGCAGGTCGAGCCCACGCTGAATGGCCTGCCAGAGCTCGCGCGAGGTCATCTGCTCGAAGGAGTCAGGTATCCGCCAGCGCTCTCGCTCGAAGGCACGATAGCGGGAGGGAAAGGTCGCCAGGCCCCAGAGCAACCTGGCCAGGTTGGGCAGCATCCCCGGGCTGAATCGAAGCCGGGGCGACTCGCGGTGCTCGCCCACCAGGATGCCCTCGACCAGCACGCGAGGGTTCTCGATGGGAAGCTGGGCCACGATGGCCTCCAGCGCGGTCACGTTGAGAAAGACGCGCCCCTGGAAGACGCCCATGGCCTGCTGATCGGGAGCGGGGCGGGCTCCCAGCAGGCCCAGCGAGGCCATGAAAGCCTCGTGGATCAGCTCCACCATCAGCACTTGCATGAGCGGGGTGAGCACATTGGGCAGGGCCTCGCGAGCGTTGACGCTGGTCCAGTGCGTCTCGTCCGGACCCACCGGCGGGCTCTCGCGGGGGCCCAGGAAATGCAGACTGGCATCCTCACCGGTGGCGGTAACCGGGCGCACCTGCAGCCAGACGACCTGGCTCCGCGCCTCGGCCCACTCGAAGTCGAGCGGAGCTCCCATCTCGAGTCGCTCCTGGAGGCACAGTGCCTCTCGCACCAGGGACAGCTCCGAGCCGGGCTCGTGCCACTCGCGCTGGCCGGCCACGGTGCCGCCCACCAGCCCCTCGGCCGTGCCCGGGCACCACTCCACCAGGATGCGATCGCGGCTACCGCTGACCGGGTCACAGGTGAAGAGCACTCCAGCCCGCTCGGCTGCTACCATGGGCTGGATCAGCACGCTCAGAGTCCCACCCGCCCCATAGCTCCGGGCGCGCTGGGAATCAGCGCTGGCCCGGCAGGCCCGGATGGCCCGGGGCAGATCGGCCTGCTCCACCCTGAGCAGGCTCTCGAACTGGCCGGCGTAAGAACGTTGCGGACCATCCTCGGCGGCGGCACTCGAGCGCACCGCATACGGGCCCGGGCCCAGCAGCTCGGCCACCCGGGCGGCCAGCGCCTCAGGCTCGTCCTGGGGAGGGAGACAGACGGTGGGAGGGATGCTCGCTCCGGCTCGGAGCAGCATCCACAGGCCCCGGCCCTTGCCGCCCAACTCCAGGCGCTGGGAGTCACTCAGATCTCGCGCCAGAAGAAACATCCCTCGGCCTTCGGGGCCCCCTCCTCGGAACCTGGAACTCGGCACTGGTGGGCGGAGTCCCCCACAGAAGCTGGTGCTGTTCAATCTCTTCCGCGACGGAACCGAGCTGGAGGTGGCCTTGCCGCGCGCCGAGCTGTCGGACATCGCTGAGCCGAACGGGCCGCTCGGGCCATAAAGCGCCGGGCCGCACCCCGGCGAGCCTCTTTGCAGTGACCTGGCCAGCGAACTCCATTGGGAGCGATCAGGCCTACCGTGGCGGGCGAGGGGCGCAGCCTGGCGGATGCCCGAACCAGCGAAGGCACCCGGCCAGGTGCCGGCGAAGCGCGCGTGCATGAGTGGAGCAGTGTTCATCACCGGCGCCTCGGCCGGAATCGGGGCCGCCTGCGCGCGAGCCTTCGCCCGCGAAGGGCGCGAACTCATCCTGGCGGCCCGGCGGCTCGACCGGCTCGAGCAGCTCAAAAATGAACTGGGCAGCAAGGTCAGAGTGGACGTGTTCGGACTCGACGTCACCGACCGCCAGGCGGTCATCGACCTGGTCCAAAACCAGGCCGAAGTCTTCGAGCGCACGGAGGTTCTGCTCAACAACGCCGGCATGGCGCTCGGGCGCGAGCCGCTGCACGCGGGCAACCCGGAGGATTGGGACCGCATGCTCGACCTGAACGTGAAGGGCTTCCTCTATGTGTTGCACGCCGTGCTGCCCATCCTGATTCGGCGGGGCACCGGGCACGTCGTCAATCTCAGCTCGGCGGCCGGGCACTACATGTATCCCAACGGCAACGTCTACGCCGCCAGCAAGTTCGCCGTCAAGGGGCTGACCGAAGGGCTGCGGATGGACCTGCACGGCAAGAGCATCCGGGTGACCAGCATCTCACCGGGTATGGTCGAGACCGAGTTCAGCGTGGTGCGCTTTGGCGACGAGGAGAAAGCCAGAGCCATCTACCAGGGTTTCACCCCGCTCGATCCCGAGGACGTGGCTGACGCCGTCCTGTGGGCCGTGACCCGGCCTCCCCACGTCAACATTGCTGACATCCTGATGTTCCCCACCGCCCAGTCGCGCATCGACGCCGTCCACCGGGGCCCCTAGCAAGCAAACCGCAAGACCTCTTGTCACGCCCTGCCCCGGGCGGCTGTAGGATTTCGCCCCCGGCGCGCGAACGCGCCCTGATGTTTCGCCGTAGCTCCGTTCTGCTGTTTGTTTTCCTTCTGACTCTGGGCGTCCAGGCCCAGGCCCCTCCCAAGCTGCCGCCCGGCGTGCGCCAGGTCACCAGCGTCGAGGGCATCACCGAGTACCAGCTCCAGAACGGGCTCAAGGTCTTGCTCTTCCCCGACCCGTCCTCCTCGGACATCACCGTCAACATCACCTACCTGGTCGGCTCCAACCACGAGGGCTATGGCGAGAAGGGCATGGCCCACCTGCTCGAGCACCTGCTCTTCAAGGGCAGCAAGAACCACAAGAACATCCCTCAAGAGCTGACCGCCCACGGCGCCCGGCCCAACGGCACCACCTCCCAGGACCGCACCAATTACTTCGAGTCCTTCCGCGCCTCTGACGAGAACCTCAAGTGGGCTCTGGACCTGGAAGCAGACCGCATGGTCAACTCCTTCGTGGCCAAAAAGGACCTCGACTCGGAGATGACCGTGGTGCGCAACGAGTTCGAGTCGGGCGAGAACGACCCGTTCGGGGTGCTGCTCAACAAGACCATGTCCACCGCCTTCCTGTGGCACGCCTACGGACAGACCACCATCGGCAACCGCTCCGACATTGAGAAGGTGCCCATCGAGCGGCTGCAGGCCTTCTACAAGCGCTACTACCAGCCCGACAACGCCATGTTGATCGTGGCCGGCAAGATCGATCCCGCCCGCACCCTGGCGCTGGTCCAGGCTACTTTTGGCAAGATCCCCAAACCAACGCGCAAGTTGATCAAGCCTTACACCATCGAGCCCACCCAGGACGGCGAGCGGGCCCTCATCTTGCGACGAGTGGGGGACATCCAGGCGGTGCTGGCCGCCTACCACGTGCCCCCCGGCAGCCACGAGGACTTCGCAGCCCTGGACGTGATGTGCGAGATCCTCTCCGATACCCCCTCGGGCCGCCTCTACAAGGCCCTGGTGGAGTCGGGCAAGGCCACGGCCGTCTTCGGAGGAGCCTTCCAACTGCGCGACCCGGGGCTGGCCCTGTTCGCCGCCCAGGTCCGTAAGGACGGCCCCCTGGCCGAGGTCAAGGACATCCTGATCCAGGTGGTTCAGGAGATGCCCGCCAGCGAGCCGACCGCCGAAGAGGTGGAGCGGGCCAAGCTGGGTCTGCTCAAAAGCGTCGAGCTGACGCTCAACTCCAGCGAGCGGCTGGCCCTGCAACTCTCCGAGTGGGAGGCCATGGGCGACTGGCGGCTCTTCTTCCTCTACCGAGACCGCATCGAGAAAGTCACACCGGCCGACGTGCAGCGGGTGGCCAAAGCTTACCTCAAGACCTCCAACCGCACCGTGGGCGAGTTCATCCCCACCGATGCGCCCGAGCGGGCCTCCATTCCCGAGACCGGCGAGCCCTCCGCCCACGTGCGGGGCTACACCGGCCGGGCGGCGATAGCCCAGGGCGAGGCATTCGAGGCCTCCCCGGCCAACATCGACAAGCGCACCCGGGTCGTGCCCCTGGAAGGGGGCATCGAGATGGCCCTCCTGCCCAAGAAAACCCGCGGCGAGACGGTCTTCGTGAGCATGATCTTCCGCTTCGGCAGCCTGTCGGACCTGCAGCACCTCGACCACGTGGCCGCCTTCACGGGCAGCATGCTGATGCGAGGCACGAAGCAACGCACCCGCGAGCAGATCCAGGATGAGCTCGACCGACTCAAGGCGCGCATGTCGATCGGGGGCGGCGCCACGTCGGCCACAGTCAGCATCGAGACCACCCGGGCTAACCTGCCCGCCGTGCTCAAGCTGGCCCGCGAGGTGCTGCGCGAGCCTTCTTTCCCCGAAGCCGAGTTCAAGGTCTTGATGGAGCAGAGCATCGCCGGTCTGGAGAGCCAGAAGAGCGAGCCCGAGACGCTCGCCAGCATCGCCTCCAGCCTGCACATGGACCCCTATCCGGTGGGCGATCCGCGCCACCCCGAGACGCTCGACGAGGCCATCGCCAACGAGAAGAAGGTCACCCTGGAGCAAGTGAAGGCCTTCCATCAGGGCTTTTACGGCGCCAGCAACGTCCAGATCGGGGTGGTGGGCGACTTCGACGAGGAAGCCACCCAGCGGCTGCTGACCGAGCTGTTCGCCGACTGGAAGAGCCCCAGGAAGTTCGAGCGCCTGGTCAACCAGTACTTCGACGTGAAGGTGGCCCACGAGAGCATCTACGTGCCGGACAAGGCCAACGTGACCATCCTGGGCAACCTCAACCTCAAGCTGCAGGACACCGACCCCGACTACCCGGCCCTGGTGCTGGGCAACTTCCTGCTGGGGGGCGGGTTCCTCAACTCGCGCCTGGCCACCCGCATTCGCCAGAAGGAGGGCCTCAGCTACGGCGTGGGGTCTAGCCTCTCGGGCGGCAGCCTGGACCCGGTGGGCGAGTTCTCGTTCTACGCCATCTGTGCCCCCGAGAACGCCGACAAGGTCGAGAAAGCCTTCCGCGAGGAGCTGCAAAAGGTGCTCGACGTGGGCTACACCGCCGACGAGGTCAAGGCCGCGCTGGCCGGTTACCTGCAGATGCGCGAGGGCTCTCGGGCCAAGGACTCGAGCCTGACCGGCAAGCTGGCCTCCAACCTCTACCTCGACCGCACCATGGCCTGGGACCAGGCTTTCGAGGACAAGCTGCGCAAGCTGACTCCGGACGAGATTCGGGTGGCCATGAAAAAGCACATCGACCCCGCTCGCATCTCCATCTTCCGTTCCGGCACGCTGCCCCAGAAATGACAAAAGCCCGGCCTTCCGCCGGGCTTCTTCAAGTTGACGGCTTCAGCGGCGGATATTGTAGCCGTTGAAGCTGCCCACCGGGCTCGGGTAGTTGTTGACCATGGAGCCGAGCCCGCCGGGATACAGGTTGGGATTGTTGCAGTAGTCGCGCACCATCATGGGGTCGAGGCCCATGTTGCGAAGGTCGGAGTCGGTCAGCGTGCGCAGGTAATTGGGGTCATTCATGTTGGGATTGTTGAGCATCGGGTTGTTGAGCATCCCGGAGCCGGCCATCCCGACGCCGGTGTTCACGCCCGAGGTCGCATAGGAGCTGGCATAGGTGCTGGGACCGCCGTAGCCCATTCCGAAGCTGCTCATTCCCGAAAGGCTGGCCTGGCGGGCCAGAGTGCTCAACTGCTCCTGGGTGCGGCGCGACTCCTGGGCCACCTCGTCCTGGATGCGGCTGACTTCCTGCTGGGCGCCCATGGCGATGGTGTGGCGGGTCTGCTTGCCCCCCTCGACCATCCGTCCCATCTGAGCGAAGATCTGCTTGACGTCGTCTCCATCCCAATCGGTGCCCTTGATGCTGGGAGTGAAGGCCTCGTCGACCGGGCACCACCCATCATTGGAGGCAATGGCCCGCGACGGCGTCGTGTGCTGCGAGGCCGGGGCTTGAGCTCCATTGAGAAAGTGAGCCGGGATGTTCATGGCTGACATCAGTTTAGCAGATCAAACCCGAGATCGGAACCCCATTGGTGTTGCCTTTCTGTGTCTCGTTTGCAAAGAGATTGTAAACAGTCAACCATTCAGAAATTTTTCAGGGCTGATATCCGGTCAACTCGGCATAACCACTGCCTCCGCCCACAATGCGCACGGCGCCCTCCCAATAGCGAACCGAGAGCTTCATTTCCTGGTCCTCGAGGTAGGGCTCGAGCTCGAGGGGGGGGACTCCCCGGGCGGTCAACCGCCAGCGCCGGGGATAGACTTTTCCTCGTTCCAGCACCTCGAGTCGAGCGTCCTCCAGGCGCGTCCAACGGCCATCCGATTGCACCCTGGTTCCATCCTGGTAGGTCACCTGTCCCTGGCGGTCGCGCAACTGGAAGTACATCACCTCGCTGCCGTCGGCGAGCTGCAGCCCGAACCAGTCCCAGCCGCTCTCGTTGCGGCTCAGGGCATTGGAGGTCCACTCGTGGTCCATCCAGCTCCAGCCCGCGACGGCCACGCCGTTGACCAGCCCCCGGGTCTTCAGCCGGGTGCGCGAGACGTAGTAGGAAGCCTGCCCCTCGGCCGTGCCCTTGCGGCTGAAGCCCTGCTCGCCCTGCAGCACCGGCGGCCGCTCATCAGACAGAGTCAGGTCGAGCGCAATCTGGTCCTGGGAAGCCTGCAGGCGAATGGGATTGAGCCCGCTCGCCTGCCAGCTCCCCAGCCACACCCGCTCGGGCTCGAAGCCCGCCAACCCCAGGGCCGGGCGGCCAAACTGCTCGAAGCTGGTGAACCGCCCGACGCTCACGTCGGTCACCGCGAAGTGGGCCATGGCCAGCTGACGGGTGGCCCAGCGGCTTTCTCGAGGCACCTCGCTCGGGCTGAGCGAGCGCCGAAAGAAGGTGAGCTGGTAACCGAAATGGCGGCCATCGGCGGAATCGAGGTTGCCGGTGTAGTACCACCACTCGCTCTGAAAGTCGGGATGGGGGCCGTGGTCGGAGGGAAACTCCAGCCGGATCGGACGGTCGGCCCGGGCGAACCCGGCCTGCTGGCTCGGCCCCAGCACCTCGGTGATCTGCATGGTCGCTTCAATCTCGGACCGAGGGGTGGGGCCGCAGGAAGTGGCCAGGACCAGCAGGAGGATGAGGGCAGCAGTCCCCCGCGTTCCGAGCAGCGGGACTCTAAGAAGCACGTTCCACCAGCTGCCCGTCATGCAGGTCGAAGACCCGGTCGGCCAGGCGCAACAGCTCCTGACTGTGAGTGGCCACCAGCAGCGTCTTGCCCCGCTCGCGGAGCAACTCCCCGAGAAGCCCCAGAACCGACTCGCCGGTCTCGTCATCCAGGTTTCCGGTGGGCTCGTCGGCCAGAATCAGCTCGGGATCGTGGGCCAGGGCCCGAGCCAGAGCCACCCGCTGCTGCTCGCCCCCGGAGAGGCGCTCGGGGAAACTGTGGGCCCGATCCGCCAGGCCCACCCGGGCCAACAGCTCCCCGACCGCCTCGAAACCCCGGCTGTGGTTCAGCTCCAGGGGCAGGGCCACGTTCTCCTCCACGGTCAGGGTGGGGATCAGGTTGAAGAACTGGAACACGAAGCCCACGTGGCGGCGCCGCCACAGGGTGCGAGAGCGGTCATCCAGCTCGCCCAAACGGGTGCCCAGCACCTCGATCCTCCCCGCGTCCGGGAGGTCGATGCCGCTGACCAGGTTGAGCAGGGTGGACTTGCCCGAGCCGCTCTTGCCCAGCAAGACCACGAACTGACCGGCTTGCACGCTGAGGCTGGCAGCCTTGAGCACGGGTCGAAGACGCCCCGCCTCGCGATAGCTGCGCGAGACCTCGCTGAGCAGGATCACGGCTCGGAGGGCCAGCGCACGCGGATCTTCTTGCCGCTCCGAAGGGTGTGGTTCTTGTAGGACCCCGAGAGGGGGAGCGTGGCCTGCACCGCCTCCAGCGCCTCCAGCATCAAGGTGATCTCCGCTGCGGTGGGGTCGGAGCGGTCGTGGCGCCGGGTGGAGACCAGCCAGGGGATCAGGCCCGGCTCGGGCAGAGGCCAGTTGTGCCGCCGAGCCTCGGCCAGCAAGCGCGGCCCGGCTTCCTGCTCGTTGAGAAACGAGAGCGAGAGCAGCGGACTGCGGGCCAGGGTGGGCTGGTCTTCGCTGAGGGCGGCCACGGCCGCCTGCTTGTTGAGAAACAGAGCCAGCCCACGCTGCAGGTCGGCTCCCCCCATCACCGAGACCCAGATGGGCGAGGGGTCAAGGCCCTCCAGGCGGGCCAGCTGCACATCGTCGATCTCGGTCCACAGCTGGCGTTGCCAGAAGTCGGTGGCCGCCAGGCACAGCTCGGCCACCCGCTCGGGGGTCACCTCGGGGCGACCCAGGTAACCGGGCAGGGTCGCGTCCAGGGCCTGCTCCAGGCTGTCGTAGGCGGCCTCGAGCACGCGCGCGTCTTCGGGGGCTGGCAGCTTCAGCTCTTTGCGGGGCGAAAGCCAGCGCTCGGGCTGGCCGGCGGTGCCCTGGAGAGGATTGCGGGCAGCCTTCTCCATCAGCTCGAGCTCCAGGGCCACGGGGCTGTCGGCCTCGATGGCCTCCACCAGCTTGAGCTGACCGTCCGAGCCCACCCAGACCACCACGTCTATGGGACGGCCCTCCACGGTTTGAGAAGAGCGACGCCGGTCGCCCAGCCAGGTCTCGCCGGTCAGGATGGGGAGATCGTCCACGAGGCTCGCGTTCGACCGGGGGGACGCTCACCCTGCCGTCCGAGAGCGAGAGCCATCCACGTGGATGTTGATCAGGATCACTGAAGCCCATCTTCCGTCAGGGATACACTGGGGTTATAATTAACCAGGAGGATACACGACGTGGACGCACTCGAACGAAGGCTTCAGCAGCTAGAGTCCCTGCAGTCGGAAGAATTTCGGCTCATCTTGGGCGCCTTCGAGCAGCAGAAGAAGGCCATGCAGAGCTACGCGGACACCTGGACGGAAATCTACGGTGCTCTGCGTGACATCGTCCGGACTGAGCGCACCGAGACGCGTGAGGAGATCCGGCGCATCCACGAGCGTTTGAGCCGCCTGGAGAATCCTCCCGCGGCTTGAGCTTCGTCGCCTTGACCGTGCCGCGACACGTGCCGGGTACGAGCGATGCGACGAAGTTCAACCCAAGCTGATCAAGAGCGCCTGGGCCTCCACCGTGTCCCCCACGGCAAAGTGGACCTCCTCCACCCGCCCGGCACGAGGCGCGAGCACGGTGTGCTCCATCTTCATCGCCTCCAGCTTGAGCAGCGCCGCGCCCGCCTCCACCTCGTCTCCCACCGCCACCAGCACCTCCAGCACCTTGCCCGGCATGGGGGCGTAGAGCGAGCCGGCCGGAGCCGCCGCCGGCTCGGGCTCGGGCAGCTGGGGCAGGCTCTCCAGCCGGGTGGGGCCGCTGACCAGGCTGTGCACCCACCAGCTTTCGCCCTGGCGCAGCGCGAGCACGGTCTGGTAGTGCCCGTCCAGCGCCAGCCGCAACTCGGGCAGCTGGTGCTCGAGCAGCTCCAGGCGATGCTCGCTCTGATCCACCACCAGACGGTAGAGACTTCCCCCGCGAAGAGGCGGGAAGAGCTGCACCTCGCGCACTGCCCCCGAAGGCCCGCGATAGCGCCGCGGAGGGGCCCCGCCGGGCTGGATGCGCCAGAAGTCGTGCGGGCTCTCCAGCCATTCGGCCAGGGCGGCCGCAGCCAGCACCACTGGCTCCATCTCAGCCGCCTCCGCCAGAGGGTTGCGAGAGAGCCAGGTCGTGTCCAGCGGACCGGCTTCGAGGGCCCGAACCAGCGAGCGCAGAAGGGTCAGATTGCTGACCACACCCAGCAGCACCGTCTGCTCCAGGGCCCGGCCCAGTCGGCGAAGAGCCGTGCCCCGATCGGGTCCATGGGCCACCAGCTTGGCCAGCATCGGATCGTAGCCGGCGCTCACCTGATCGCCGGTGGCCAGGGCCGTCTCCACCCGCACCCCCGGGCCCGGTTTGAAGAGGAGCACCGGGCCGGTGGCGGGCAGGCCGGTGCGCGGGTCCTCGGCATAGAGGCGGGCCTCCACGCTGTGCCCCCGCTCCTCGGGAACGGCCGGCAGGCGCTCGCCCATGGCCACCCGCAACTGCCACTCCACCAGGTCCAGGCCCAGCACCTCCTCGGTGACCGGATGCTCGACCTGCAATCGCGTGTTCATCTCCAAAAAGTAGAACCCGTCGTCCTCGACCAGGAACTCCACCGTGCCGGCATTCTGGTAGGCCACCGCCCGGGCCACTCGCAGAGCGGCCTCGTGCAGCTCGTGGCGGCGGGGCAGATCGGGCGCCGGGGCCTCCTCGATCACCTTCTGGTGACGACGCTGCAACGAGCAGTCACGGTCGCCCAGGGCCAGCAACTGGCCGTGGGCGTCTCCGAAGACCTGCACCTCGACGTGACGGGGCTCGAGCAGCGCCCTTTCGACCAGCAGCGCGCCCGAGCCGAAGGCGGCCTCGGCCTCGCGCCGGGCCGAGGCCAGGGAAGCCTCAAGCTCCGAGGCGCTGCCAATCAGGCGCATTCCCTTGCCTCCCCCGCCGGCGGCCGCCTTCAGCATGAGCGGATATCCCAGGTGTGAGGCCAGCTCCACCGGCCCCCCGGGAAGCACCGGAACCCCCTGGGCAGCGGCCAGCTCGCGGGCCGCCCGCTTGTCGCCCATGGCCTCGATGGCCTCGGGGGTGGGGCCCACCCAGGTCAATCGCGCCTCCTGCACGGCCCGGGCGAAGGCCGCGTTCTCGGCCAGAAATCCGTAGCCGGGGTGGACCGCGTCGCAGCCCGAGCGACGGGCCGCCTCCACCAGGGCCGCTACGTCAAGGTAGCCCGGCACGGCCACCGCCTGCTCCACTGCCCGCAGGTGTCCCGAGCCCACGTCGTCGGGCGCGAACACCCCCACCGGGCGAATGCCCAGCTTGAGGCAGGTGCGGGCGATGCGGGCGGCGATCTCGCCCCGGTTGGCGATGAGCAGCGCGTTCAACGGGGCAGCAGGCCCTCGTACTTGGCGATGATGTTGAGCATCACCTCATCGGCGCCGGCTCCGATGCTCAAAAGGCGCGCGTCGCGGTAGTAGCGGGCCATCGGGTATTCCTCGGCGTAGCCCATGCCGCCGTGGAACTGAACGCAGGTATCGGCCACCTCGCGCACCAGGCGGCCGGCCTTGAGCTTGGCCATGCTCACCTGGCGGGTCATGTCCTCGCCGGCCACCAGCAGGCGCGTGCAGTGATAGTTGAGCTGGCGCAACGCCTCGAGCTCGGTCAGAAGCTCGCACAGGCGGAAGTAGATCCACTGGTTCTCCACCAGAGGCTTGCCGAACACCTTGCGCTGCCGGCAGTAATCGATGGTCATCCGGATGGTCTTCTCGGCCGCGGTGACGGCCATCACCGAGCCCACCAGGCGCTCTTTCTGGAACTGCTTCATCTGCAGCACGAAGCCGTTGCCCTCGTCGCCGATGCGGTTCTTGACCGGAACGCGGGCGTCCTCGAAGCTCAGCACGGCGGTATCAGAGGAGTGATTGCCCATCTTCTCGAGCTTGCGGCTCACCTTGAAACCGGGGGTATCGCGCGGCACCACCAGCAATGACATGCCCCGAAAGCCCCCCTCATCGGACGTGCGGCACAACACCACGATGAAGTCAGCCTGAGTGCCGTTGGTGATCCACATCTTGGAGCCGTTGACCAGGTAATCATCCCCGTCGCGCCGGGCCCGGGTGGTGATGGCGGCCACGTCCGAGCCGGCGTCCGGCTCGCTGACGGCGATGGCGGCCATCAGCTCGCCCCGGATGGCGGGTGCCAGAAAGCGCTCGCGCAGCTCGTCGGTGCCGAACTCGGCCAGGGCCGGGGTGGCCATGTCGGTGTGCACCAGGATGCCCATGGGCACGCCCATGCAGTCGGTCCTGGCCATCTCCTCGGCGAAGACGATGTTGAACCAGTAGTCCAGGCCGGCTCCGCCGTATTCGGGCGGGTAGGAGACGCCCAGCATGCCCAGCGGGCCCATCTTGCTCAGAAGCTCGCGGCCCGGGAAGATGCGCTCGGCCTCCCAGCGCTCCACATTGGGGTTGATCTCGCTCTCCACGAAGCGCCGCACGGTCTGGCGGAACATCTCGTGCTCGGGGGTGAACGTCAACTTCACAGACCTCCGTTCCTGGGCTCAGGTGGCGAAGTTAGCCTCCCCGGGGTCGATCTCCCCCCGAGGATCGATCGGCCAGGTCGACCGGCGTGGAACATCAATTCCAGGAGGAGCGAGTTGTCCCCGAGCCTCCG
Source organism: Candidatus Xenobia bacterium (assembly GCA_045863235.1). Classification (GTDB taxonomy): domain Bacteria; phylum Vulcanimicrobiota; class Xenobia; order Xenobiales; family QWHO01; genus QWHO01. The sequence goes on from BTUM01000010.1 coordinate 48,251, forward strand.
GAGCGATTCCAGGGCATTTCGAATGAATTCCCAGCTGGGCGCAGCAGCAATCCTACATGTCAGGCTGACCTGGCCAAAGGAATGCTCTTCAAGAGGTCGAAGGGGGTGGCGCCATGAAGATAATGCCCAGAGCGATTGAGGGTCTGATCGTAAGTCCCGTCGGGGACGGAGACTCGGTAGTCTTCAATAAACAGCAGAATCGCGTTCACTCTCTGAATGCCGTGGCTGCCAGGGTTCTCTCGGCGTGCGACGGGGTCACTCCGATGAGCGACGTTGTGCAAGCTCTGGCACCAGCTTATGGTGACAGTACCGAAGATGTCCTCTGGTTAACGCTCCGGAGGCTGCAGAGCTCAGGCCTGCTGGCCACTCCCCTGCCAGGCAACGGGCTCTCATCCAGACGCGAGTTCTTGGGCAAATGGGGCAAGATCGCGGCCGCGCTGCCCATCGTGGCCTCCATCGCCGCTCCGGCGCCGGCGGCCGCCCAGTCAGCTGGATGCGGGTTCTTTGGAGACCCCTGTCCCTGCTGTCCCGGTTTTGGTCTCGCTTGCGTGGGCGGTATTTGCACTGCCACCTGAGCGTAGCCGGCCGACTCTTTGACCGCTGGCGACCCCTGGCCCCTCTCTGGCGGGCTGCTTACCTGAACGACGAGCGAGCGATCCAATCGTGGCTCACCTGGCGCGGCAACAATCCTCTGGCCAGCCAACCAGGCTACCTTCCGAGCGTGTTAGGCAACCTCCGCCGACTGGGCTACAAGGACGCAGACTTCGGTTTTCTCGAGCATCTCGAAGAAGAATTCTGGTCTCACCTCGAGTTAATCGAGCGCGGAGGCGAGCGAGCCCTGGGCCACCTGCACCAACAGGGCATCCCTACCCTGCGACTCAAGGGAGCTGCCATGGTGAAGTCCTACTACCGCGAGTCCGGCTCCCGCTGGATGGCCGACTTCGACATCCTGGTTCCTCGCCACGATGCGGCTCGGGCCCTGGATGCCCTGGCCAGCCAGGGCTGGGTGAGCGACCATGATCTACCCCTTTCCCAGATGCTGACACATCACAGTCAGGGTCACCGGCACCCGGACCACCCTGGCTACCGGATCGATCTGCACTGGCATGCCCTGTCCGAATGCCGCTGGCCCGGTTCCGACGAAGCAGTTTGGAGCCGCAGCCGAGACGGACTGCTCGATCCGGCCGACCATCTGGTGGTACTATGCTGCAATGCCGCCCGGGACAACTCCCGCTCTCCCTGGCTACTGGATGCCAGCGCCATTCTGGAGCGGACCGGTGAACAGCTCGACTGGTCGGTGGTGATTTCAGAAAGTCGAGCCCGCCGAGTTGAGATCCCGGTGGCGGCCGCTCTGGCCTTCCTGGGTAGCGAGCTGGGGCTACCAGTATCCCGGGCCCTGGATGAGGCCCCCTCCGCATGGTGCGACGGGGTTTACTTCTGGAGCCAGATGCACGCCTCCCCGTTGGCGATGCTGGCTGAAACCTGGTGTGATTTTCTACGCACCGATCGACCGGGCTGGCGATGGTGGAGGATACTCGACTTCCTGCAAGAGCGATGGGGTGTCAGCGGGCCGCTCCCTCTAGGGGCCGAGCTGCTGCGGCGCGCCCGCAGGCGGCTTGTCCGCAATCGACCGGCCGACTTCCCCTCCAAAGCAATTCAGAGTGTGGCTTCCGGATGACCTGGCCATTGTCGCGTGGGGGTCGTCGAAAGCGAGATACCGCTGCCGATTCCTTTACAGGCCCAGATATTCTCGTTCCTCATAAAGACGCATCAGATTGTCAAAAAAGCTGCTCCCCTTGTCCACCATGAGCACCTGGCCGCTGACCCCATCCATCAACCCCGAGCAGAGAGCCAGGATGACGTTGGCGACCTCCTCGCACGTGATGAACTGGTTGGCGCCGAAGCGGCTGGCGAAGTCCTCGAACTCGGGGCCGAAGGTCGCCCGCAGCGACTCGGTGCGCACCAGTCGCGAGCGAACCACGTTGATGCGGATGTCCTCAGCGTGGAGTCGAAAGTTGATGTATCGACAGAGGGTCTCCATGACGGCTTTGGAGGCGGCCACGAAGTCATAGTTCTTGTAGAAGGCGTCCGGCCCCCCGCTGGACAGACCGACGACGTAACGGGGATAACGGCCGAAGGATGCCTGGATGGCTCGGGTAATGGCGTACATGGGCCAGGCACTGTAGTGAATGCTCTGGTAGAGGGCGCGCTCCTCATAATCCTCCAGGCCCCTGACGATCAGGGCCACCGAGACGTTTGAGACAAATGCTTCCACGCCATCGTGCTCGGCTTTCATGCGGGCCAACAGCTCTTTGCTGTCCTCTTCCCGGCCGACATCGGCGCAAACGATCCGGGGGGTCGGGAGTCCGGCGTCACGGAACTGTTTGAGGACCTCATCCTCCTCGGCCGTACCCCACTTGTGGGTCAGCCATGCCACCGCGCCCTGTCGGGCGAAAGCCAGTCCGGTCGCCAGCCCGATGCCCATGGTGGCGCCGGTGATCAGCACCGCCTTCCCGCTGAAGTCATTGATCAAGAGATTCCTCGATTCCGCTCCGAGCCTCTGGCGAGGCAAAACTCACCCGGTGCATCAGAGACTCGACGGTGTGCGTGCGCTCAAAGGCCTGGCGGCGGGGCAGGGAGAGGGTGCGTTTGAGGATCTCCAGCGCGCCGCGAGGTTTCTCGGCAAATCGGGCGGCCAGGTCCATGGCCCTTCCCAGCACCTGCTCGCGCGGCAGGATGGCATTGAAGCCGCTGCGCCCCTCGAACCAGGAGCCCTTCTTCGGCTCGCCTCCGAACAAGAGCTCGCAAGCCAGGGCCGGGGTCATGACGTGGGTGAGCAGTTCGGTGAGGCCCATTCCCGGAGTGAACCCCATGTTCATGAAACTGGCGCCATAACGGCTCTCCCGGGCGATCAGCAGGATGTCGGCGCAAATTCCCAGCGCCAGCCCTCCCCCGATGGCGTGCCCTTCCATGGCAGCGATGACGGGCACCGGAAGATCGAGCACCACCTTGGGGAGCACGATGTCGGCTGGAGCCAACCGTCCCCCCAGCAGTCCCACCAGCACCTCGCGGCTGGCACCCGAGCAGAACACCTCCGGCAGGCCGCTCAGCACGATGACGCGCAGCTCGGGCCACTCCGTGGCCGCCCGCAGGTTGGCCAGCAGAGCTTCGACAAAGGCCTCGCTCATCGCGTTCTTGCCCGCTTCGTCGCGCATCGCGATCTGGGCGATCCCGCCTTCGTGACGGAGGCACTCGATCACCGTTTCTCCCATGGCGCCCGGCCGTGCTCCACGAAGTCGCGCACCCGGCGCTGTACCCTGGGCTCGGCCAGCAGCTCGTCGGTGATCAGAACGCCTCGAGCCAGCCCCTCGGCCAGCTCCAGGCGCTCGGCCTGGCTGACGAAAGAACGCAGGCGCCCCGCGCCAACGCCCCGGGCCAGATCGCGCGACCAGCGTCGGGCCACTCGCTCCAAAGAATCCTCCGGGGCGATCTCATCCACCAGGCCACTGGCCTGAGCCCACTCGGCAGTCCGACTGCTCCCGACCATGGCCAGCAGTCGAGCCTTCTGAGGAGACATCCGTTGCAGCAAGACGGGCATGATGATGGCCGGCAACAGACCGAACAGACATTCCGGCAGCCCGAAGGTAGAGCGCGGCGTGGCCAGCACCAGGTCGCAGGCCGCGGCCAGGCCCAGCCCGCCTCCCAGAGTCTCGCCGTCCACCAGGGCCACGGTCGGCACGGGAGCCTCGACCAGGCTGGCGAGACAGGCTGCAAAATCCTGCGTGCTCGGTGTCTGGCCCATCAGGGCAAGGTCGAGGCCGCGGCAGAAGATCCCCGCCTGGCCCTCCAGCAGCCAGATCCTGGCCTCCTCCGCGGCTGCGCGCTCGAGCTGGTGGGCCAGCCCGGCCAAGGTCTCGGGCGACAGTGTCGCCGGCACCTCAATGCGCATCAGCTCCAACCATACTGGCGATAGAATTCGTGGGCACCGCGAAAGACGAGATAGCCCTTGCCGGCATAGTGTCTCTCGTACCAGTGGTCAAAGCCACTCGTGTCGGCCTCGAAGTCGCCGTCGTCGATGTGGGCCGTGCGCTCGCCCTCGGCCTGCTCATACTCCTCAACGCTGAGCCCATGGCGCTGGTCGAGCAACCTCTTGAGATCAGCGGCAGCTGCCACCGAGTGGGCCTGCGGGCCGAGCAGGCCGCTCCACATTTCCGAGCAGCACCCGGATCCGTAAGAGAACATCCCGATTCGATCCCCGGTCTCAAGCTCGGGGCACTCGTCCAGCAGGCCCAGCAGGCCCACGAAAGTGCTCGAGCCATAGGTTCCACCCAGGCGACGGATGTAGGTCAGCGAGGGTCGGGTCTTCTCGGCCCAGAGCTCATCCGCCTCAGATCGCTTGTAGCTGCCAAAGTGGCCCAGAGCCGTGCGCGTGGCCCGCAGGGTCAGCCCGCCGAAAGGCGCGTGGTAGACATTCTTTTTGAAGTAGTCGTAACCGACGCTCTGACCGAGCGTCCTGAGGTAGTCCGCCACAGCCATGTCCAGTGCTTCCAGATAACTGAGCAGGCTGGTCTCGCTGTTGCCGGTCTCTACCCGCGAGGTTGGCCGGGTGAGGTCCGAAACCTCGTTGGTGAAGATGCCGCTCTTGCCCGGCTCGATCTCCAAAAGGTCGGGCTCAGACGAGACCAGCAGGGCCGTGGCGCTGGCGCCCATCACGAACTCCCACGGCTTGCCAAAGTGGGCCCGGCTCTGATCGGTCGAGATCACCAGAGCCTTCTTACCCGCCCCCCCGCTAGCCAGCCAGCTGGCGGCCATGTGCAAACCCGCGGTGGCTCCGTAGCACGCGTGCTTGAGCTCGAAGTTGCGGCAACGACTGGTCAGCCCCAGGTAGCGCTGGACCCAGGTGCTCATCGGCTTCTCCTGGTCCACCCCGCTCTCGCTGCCCACGATCAAGAGCTCGATCGAGGCCTTCTCTTCCTCGGTCAGCATGGGCAGGGCGGCGTTCACGGCCATGGTGACCGGGTCTTCCCAGGGTGGATTGACGCTGCGCTCGTCGATCATCATGACCTCGCGGATATTGGCCGGGTCGTGGTTGCGGGCCGCGCACAGGCGGTCCATGGGGAGGGCCATGCTGGCCGGATAAACCCGAGCCTTCTCGATGCCGACGCGCGAGCTCATGGACCCCAGTCCAGCCCGCCGGTGACCGAGATGGCTTCACCATTGATATAGCTGGCGGCCTCGGAGCAAAGAAAGAGGATGGCTCGAGCCGCCTCGACAGGCTCGCCGGTGCGACCGAGCGGGTTGTAGGTTATCCAGAACTGCCGGTTGCCCTCGCTCATTCCCTCGCGGGTCATGTCGGTCTCGATGAAACCGAGCAACACCGCGTTACTGCGGATGCCGCGGCGGCCATACTCCTTGGCCAGGGTGCTGGACAGACCGAGCAGGCCGGCCTTGCTGGCGGCGTAGGGAGCCTGACCGCTGATTCCCTTCGCCCCCATCGAGGAAACAAAAACGAGGCTGCCGCTTCGATTGGCCACCATGCCAGGGAGAAATTGACGAGCCACAAAGAAAGAGCCCGTCAGGTTGGTATCGATGACCGTCTGCCAGGTTTCGTCCGGCATGTTGGCCGCCAGTCCGTTCAGGTTGATGCCGGCGTTACAGATCACCGCATCCACCCGGTCGAAGTCATCGAGCACCTGGTTTCCGACCTCATCGACCTGGTCCGAGTTGCGCACATCTAGAGGATAAGCCTGGCAGCGAGCCTCGGGACGGACCGCGTGGGCGGCTCGGATGACCTCCTCGGCCCGGTCGGGGCTGGTGTGGTAGGTAAAAGCCACCTCGTAGCCCTGACGAATCGCCTCCAAAACGATGGCCTGGCCGATTCCGCGCGATCCCCCGGTGATGAAGACGTTCACGCTCCAACCTCCTCGGGCTCGGGGCGGCGTAAGATGGACACCGAGTTGATGCCTCCGAAGCCAAACGAGTTCTTCATGACGTAGCGCATCGGATGCTCCACCACGCGCCCGCGGCAAACGTCCAGGTCGACCTCCGGGTCCAGCTCATCGATATTGATGGAAGGATGCAAGCGACCGGCGTTCATCTGCAGGATGGCTGCCACCGACTCCACCAGGGGGGCAGCCCAGCAGGTGTGGCCGAGCATGGACTTGGTCGCGTTCAGCTTGAGCTTGTAAGCGTGAGGTCCGAAGACCTTCTTGATGGACCGAATCTCGGTCAGGTCGCCGAGCGGGGTGGAGGTGGCGTGGGCATTGACGTAGTCGATCTGCTCCGGGGCCAGTTGGCAGGTTTGGAGCAGTCGCAGCATCAGCCTGGACTGACCCTCCTCGGAAGGCTGGGGCAGGTGGTTGCCGTCCGAGTTGCTCTCCACCCCGACCAGCTCGGCATGGATGCGGGCCCCCCGACGGCGGGCCGCCTCCCAGGACTCCAGCACCAGGGTGGCGCCCCCGTGGGCCGGCACGAAACCTTCCCGGCGGACGTCAAAGGGACGGCTGGCTCGGGTGGGGTCGTCGTTGAAGCTCTCAAAGGTAATGGCGCCCATCAGCGCCATGGCGTGCAGCTCCACCGGGGAAAAATCCAGCACCGCCCCCACCACCACGGCCACCTCCACCTCGTGGTAACGAATCTCGTCCACTGCCGAGCGAAGGGCGGCGTTGCCGCTCGCGCAGGCGCCTCCGATGGTGTAGATGGGGCCCATCACCGGCAGGACCTCGGAGATCGAGCCGGCATGATCGGTGTCAAGGCCCGTCAGAGCGAGCAGCGAGTCCATATAGTCCGGCTCTTCCTCGAACTGCAGCCGGTTCTGGTACTGGAAGTCGAAGTTGATGTTGTGACCGGCCACGATGGCGGCGATCCGGGATGGATCGATCTCCTGGCCGAACAGGCCCGCGTCCTGAAAGCCGTCCACCGCCAGCAGCATGGAAAGGCCGGTCGACCAGGGGGCGCGGGAAACCAGCTTGCGCAAGCGCTTGTGGACGTCGGCCGGAATCTCGCTGCTCAACCGGGCCAGTTTTGCCTTCACGTCGTAGTCGCTGAGGTCGGCTCCCACCTTGGAGTAGATCCGGGAGGTATCCCAGCGCTTCCAGTTGGAGAGGGCCGAGCGGCCCGCCAGCAAGGCCTCGAGGTAGCCCGGCAGCGTGTCCCCCAGGGGAGTGTTGATAGCCATCCCCGTGACGGCGATGCGCTCACTCCTCAACCAGGTAGACCTCTTGAACCGAATACGAGCAGATCGTCTCCCGGCAGAGCACCTGTCCCAGGCACAGAGCCGTGTAATCGTTCCAATCGAGGATGCGGGCCAACAAGGTCAGCTCGCTGTCGGGGCCGATGGCCTCCAGATACTCGGCGGTGTGCACCTTGAGGGCCCGCACTCGAGACGAGCGCCCCAGCAGATAAGGCAACAGGCACAACCCGAGCTGGCCCACCATCTCGATCTGCAGCACCCCGGGATAGACCGGCTCGCCCGGAAAGTGGCCCGCGAACACGGGGTCGCTGGCAGACACGTAGCGTCGGCCCCGAATCGATTGCTCCTCGACGCCGATGTGGGTGATCTCGTCCAAGAACAGGAATGGTTCGCGGTGTGGGAGCATCCGCTCGATCTCCTCGCGGCCCAGAAAGACCCCCTCCCCTTGCGGAACCCAGATGGGCTTACGCCGGGCCGACTTACCGGTGGAACGCAGCTCCAGCGGGTCCACTCAGAAGCTCCTCCACCAGCGTCGCCATTGAAGCACCAAAATCTCCTTCTGAGTCGGTCGTGTAGCGCTTCGGATCCAGCCACTTTCTTCCAAAGAAGTCCGTAAGCACCGATTTGGGGCCGGTTTCTACGAAGATCAAGTCTTTCTCCTGCCGAGAAAGGCACTCCATGGACTCCCTCCAGCGCACCGGATTCCAGGTGTGGCGAGACAGACAATCGATGAAACCGACGCGATCGGGCTCAGCCAGGAATTCTCCCGTCAGGTTGGGCAGATAGGGGCGCTCTGGGGTCCGCCAGCAAGCCGCCTCCAGGGCCGGCCGCAGGACCTCCCCGGTGGAGCGAAAGCGGGGCGAATGCATGGGCAATCGCTCCTCGATCACGCGCGACTGGGCATAGAACTCTTCCTCGGCCTGCAGGGCCAGTCTCTCGACCAGGTCGGCCTGGCCGGAGAGGACGCACTGGCGGGGCGTGTTGTACATTCCGATGCCCACCTGCCCGTCTGTCCTGGTCCGCTCCAGGAGCTCCTCGATCTCCTCGGGACCGACCGGAAAAACTGCCGTCATGACTCCCTCGGGACCCTCCTCATAGGCCAGGCCGCGAACTTCGAGGATGCGCAGCGCCTCCTCGAAATCCAGGGCCCCGATGTGAACCAGGTGATTGAACTCGCCCAGGCTCAGGCCAGCCGAATACTCCGCCTCCAGGCCCTGCCGCTGCAGATTCTGCCAGTGCATGTGATTGGCCAGAAAAACCCCCAGCTGGACGTCGCGGTTGCGCTCGAACACCGTCGGATTGTCGGAGCGAAAGTGGCGCTTGAGGTCGCGTCCGAGAACGTCCGAGGCTTGCTCGAGAATGGCCAGGTTGCGGGGATCCCAGGCCAGGAGGTGGTCGAACATAGCCGGGTATCTGGAGTTTTGTCCGGGGAAGAGCAGAGCGACGGGCATGGGGCTAATGGGCTCTCGCTCGGGTCGTGCCCGGCAGCACAATCTGGCGACCGGGCCGCCACAGGCATTGCACTTAGACCTGGACCCCCTTGAGCAAGCCTCTGCTGCGCATGGCCGGCACGATCACGTCGGCGATGATCCCGAGCGCCTGGTCCAGGCTCTCGCGGCTGTGCCCGGCCGTCACGCTGGCCCGGAAGCGCAACTGCTCGAGCGGGACGCTGGGATAGTCCACCGGGCTGACGAACAGGCCCCGGTCCCGGAGGGCGTGGCCCAGTTCGTAGAGCAAGGCCCGGTCGTCGCCGATCACGATGGGAATCACGTAGCTGTTGGAATCGCCCGTATTCAGGCCCAGGCCATGGAGTTGCCGGCGGAAATAGTTGGCGTTCTCCCACAGGCGCTCTCGCCGCCACGGCTCTTCCCGGACGACCTCCAGCGCGGCCGACAGACCGGCGACCGTGGCCGGGGGCAGAGCGCACGAGAAGCCATAGGGATTGGAGTAGAAGCGCAGGTAATCGACGATCTCCGGAGTCGCAGCGGCAAAGCCCCCACACGATGAAAAGCCCTTGGAGAAGGTTCCATACTGGATGCCGACCCTCTGGCCGGCTCCAAAGTGCTCCACGACCCCCCCACCCCCGGGTCCGCAGCACAGGATGGAGTGGGCCTCATCGACCAGCATGCCCACCCGGTGGCTTTCGGCCACCTCGAGCAGGGCCGGCAGGTTGGCCATGTCGCCATCCATCGAGTAGATCCCCTCCACGATGACGATCCGGCGCTTGCCGCTCTCCCGGGTCAAGATGGCGTCCAGAGACTGCGGGTCATTGTGCTGGAAGAAGGCCAGCCTGGCTCCCGATACCCGGACCCCGTCCACCAGCGACGTGTGGGAGCGCTCGTCGAGGACGGCGCAGTCCCCCTTGCGCAGCAGTCCGGCCACCGTCCCCAGCGCGCCGGCAAATCCGCTGTTGTAGGTCAACACGCCCTCCTGCCCGGTGAGAAGCCGAAGTCCGCTCTCCAACTGGTCGTGCAGGGTGGTTCGGCCCGAGAGGATGGGTGAGCCGCATGAGCCGGTGCCGAACTGATCGAGCGCGTCCTTGGCGGCCTGGATGATCTTTGGATGGCGCATCAGCGCCAGGTAGCCGTACGAGGCCATGTTGATGACCGACCGGGAGCCCAGTCGGCAGGTCGCTTCGGCAGCCGAGCCCAGGGAAGGCTCGTAGAGGGAGATGGCCCAGGCCACGTCGCGCCGCCACTTGAGGAAATCGGGCGGGGGAACCAGCGGATCGTCAGTCTCGGCCAGAAAAAAATCTGCCAGGCTGAACTTGTCGGATTCAGACCCTGAGTTCATGGCTCAGGAGGCCGGGGCTTGTTCCTTCTGAGCGACGGTCTGGTGCAGAATGTCGACCAGGGCGTCCAGATTGGTGAGTTTGGAGAGCTCAGAGCGAGGGATCTTGACCTTCAGCTCGCGCATCGAGCAGGAAACGATCTCCACGATATCCAGGCTGTTCAGGCCCAGGTCTTTCATGGAGCGGGAGGGGTCGATCTGCGCCTCCTGGATCTCCTCGGAAATCTCCATGATGTGCTTGTTGATGACCGCTTGAATCGCTTCCCTCGTCATGATCTGGAACCTCCCGTACTCGTGGCGGGGACTTCAAAGGGTCGTGTCGGCGTTCCTTCCAACCAAAAGCCGATCCCGGCCGACGAAGGGAGGAGGGCGAGGACCAGCGCCCGGGAAGGACCAGGCGGTCAGTTGGACCTGGCCAGGGGCGAAAGGCCCGGTGGTCGCCACAGGAACTCCGTGGAAGGCCGCTAAACTCCCTCGTTGTGCGAGCGGGGTTGGTAGTTCCTCGAACCATCTTTCAGACCTGGCGCAACAAGACTGCTCTGCCCCAGGATGTGGAGCCTTACGTGGCCCGTCTGCGGGACTTTTGCATCCAACACGGATTCGAGCACGTCCTGGTCGATGATGACGAAATGACGAGCTTCGTCCGTGATTCGTTCCCGGGCTATCTCCCGGTCTATAAGTCCCTGGAGACCGTGGTGGAGCGGACCGACCTCTGGCGCTACCTGATCTTGCTCCGGCACGGGGGCTTCTATCTGGACCTGGACTGCGAGATTACGGAGGCGTTCGGCCGCGTGACGGACCATTTGGACAAGCCCCTGGTCCAGGTTGAGCACGACAAGTGGCTCGACTGGGCTCGAGGCGTGTGCCATCTTCCCCAGATTGGCCAGTTCTTTCTCGGTTTTCCCGCCGGGAGCCCGATCCTGGAGGAGGTCGTAGCGGAGGTGGTCCGTCGCCTCGAGCACAGACCTTACCGGAAGCTGGGCCGCTATCAGGAGATCCTTTTCACGACCGGACCGGGGGCCTTCGGAGAGGTCGTGTGCCGCCACCGAACCCGGGTCCACTTCTTTCGAGTCAACCAGTTGGTCGTCCACCATACGCGAGGAAACTGGGTGGGCGGGCTCAACCGGGGTCCTCTGCGATGGCTCTGGCGCCGCTGCTCTGTTCCCTATGTCCGGTAGGAGTGAGAGGGTCCCGGGCCACGGGGACGGTTGACCGGTCCCACGGACCAGGAGGGCTCGGGAGCACCAGCCAGCAGCAGGAAGCCCTGGCTCGAGCCCAAAGCCTGCCTCCATGCGCATCCTGGTTACCGGGGGGGGAGGGTTCATCGGCTCGGTCGTGGTCTTGAAACTGCTCGAGCAGGGCCACCAGGTGCGCTGCTACCTGCGTGACCCGACTCGGGCCCAGCGATTGCAGGGACTTGATTACGAGACCGCGCTGGGGGACATCCTGGATCCCGTGGCCACGGGGCAGGCTCTGGAAGGCTGTGAAGCGGCGATCCACCTCGCCTGCATCTCGGACTGGAGTAACATTCGCTCGGGACGGATGCAGCAGGTCGTGGTGCAGGGCACCCGCAACGTGCTGGAGGCGGCTCGCCGGGCCGGTTGCCGCCGAGCCGTCTACGTCTCCTCCAGCCTGGCCGTCTGCGCCAGTGAGACGCCCCGGGTCTTCGACGAGTCCTCCCCCGCTTCACCCCATCTCTCCAGCCTGGTTTACGCCCGGGCCAAGGTCGAGGCCGAAGGGTTGTGCCGTGCCTTCTGTCGGGACGGACTGGAGGTCGTGATCGTGAACCCCTGCGAGGTCTACGGGCCCAGGGATGACCGCCTGGTGACGGCCGCAAATCTGATCGATTTTGCCCGAAGCTCCCCGGTACTGGTCTGCGACGGCGGGACGTCGGTCGTCTTCGTCGAGGACGTGGCCGAGGGGATCCTGGCCGCCCTGCAGCGCGGCACAGCAGGAGAGCGCTACATTCTGGGCGGGGAGAACCTCACGGTGCGCCAGTTGGCGGAGCTTACCCTGGAGTTGCTGGGCCGTCAGCAGAAGATCGTCAAGATGCCGAACAAGCTGCTGCGACCCATTGCCTGGCTGGGCCGCACCCTGCGCCTACCGCTGCCATTCGAGCCGGAGGTAATCCCCTACGCCACGCTCTACTGGTTCATGGACAACTCCAAGGCGTGCCGGGAGTTGAACCTGTCCTTTCGATCGGCCCGGGACACCCTGGCTCCCACCTTGCGCTGGCTGCAAGAGAGCGGCCACATTCGCTAATCCCCCCGGGTGCCCAGCACCTGGGCGGGGTTGAGCCGGAAGATCTGGCGCAGGGGCAGGATGATCCCGGCCAGGCTGAGCAGCAGGCTGATGCCGGCCACCTGGAGCAGCGTCTTCGGTTGCAGAGCAAAGCTCAACTGAATCAGGTCACTCTGGTAGCTGTTCACCAGCCAGGCTCCCAGCGCCAGACCGGCGGGGATGCCCACGGCCAGGCCGGCCAGCCACAGGAGCAGGGTCTCCACCACCAGCATCCTGGCCAGGATCTCATAGCGCACCCCCAGCACCAGCATGGTCACCAGCTCGTGGGTTCGCTCGGACAGATTCATCGTGGTGGTGCCCATGACCAGGGCCACCGCCAGGATGCCGGAGAAAGCAAACATCAGCCCTTCGTAGCTGGTCAACATGCGCAGGAGGTCGTCGATGTCGCCGACCATGTCGGCAAGATTGATCACCTGGGCGACCTGACCATGCTCGAGAAGTCGCCGGGCCAGGGTTCTGGCCGTGCCGGGCTGGCAGCGAACGAGCAACGTATTGACCCCGTCCGGGGGCATCGGCTCGGTCCGGGCCAGCTGCTGCTGGAGCCGGGGCAGGGCCAGCTTGAACGGGTTGCTGAGGGGCTCGAGCAGCACCGGCCCGACGCTGTAAGTGACCGGGCGAGCATCGCGAGGCGTGGTCATCCTCAGAGTGACCCGATCGCCGGGACGAACTCCAAGCTGGCGGGCCAGAATCGGTCCCATGGTCAACTGGTCCTCGAACTGGACTGGCCGGCCCTGAAGGTCCAGAAGACGCAGCAACTGCGCCTGCTCGGGCACACCCCAGACGCTCCGTTCCACGAAGGCGGAATCCGAATCCACCCGGGAATGGCAGCGCAGGTAGTGCTCCACCCGCTCCACTCCCTTCCAACGGGAGATCGCGGGCAGGTCGGCCGGGCCGTAGATTCCACTCAAATTGACCTGGAGATCGTAGCGATGCACCTGGCTGAGGTAGTACTGCAAGGTGGAGGCCTGCCCGTCCAGAAAGGCGAGAGTCATCACGATCTGGGCCACTCCCGAGGCGATCCCCAGGACGCCGGCCAGAGTGCGCAGCGGGTGGCGCAAGAGGTTGCGTAGAGGCAGGCGAACGAGGTAGGGAAGACCGGCAAACCAGGCTCGCCCCGCTCGGACGGGCTCAAACTCGGCACGCAGGGCCTCCACCACCGGCAGGTTGACGACCCGGCGCGTGGCCAGCCAGCCTGCCACGAGGCTGGAGCCCAGCGCCAGCCCGGCGGCCACCAGGTACCACCACGGATACAGGCTGGTCCGCACGAACGGGATGCCCAGAACATCGCTGTAGAGGCGAGTGCAGAAGTCGGCCAACCAGCAGCCGGCCCCGATCCCCACCACCCCGGCCAGCAAGCCCAGACTGGCGCACATGCTGGCGTAGAGCCCCAGGCACTGCCACCGGGAGAACCCCAGGGCCATCAGAATGCCGATCTGACGGCGTTGCTGATTGACCACCTGCCAGAAGGCAACGAACAGAAAGAGCGAGCTCAGGGTCAAAAACAGCGACGGGAACAAGACCGCCATGGCCGCGAACGCATCCTGATCGCGCACCAGCATAGAGTAGGAGGGCTGCTGCTCCCTCATCACGGCCGGCCCGAAGAGATAGCGCTCGGCCACGGATTCGGCAGCCCGGGCCACGGCCTCCCGGTCGGCTCCCGGTCGAATGCGAACGTGAATCTGGTGGAAACCGGCCTGGTGAGACAGTCCCTCCACCTCGCCGGGAGCACCAAAGAGGATGGCCAGGTTGCGGGCCGAGGGAATGGGGTCCTGACGGTCCTCGGCCAGCCAGATGTACTCCGGGGTGCTGACCAGACCGACCACCCGGAAGGAGGCGCGGTCCCGAACACCCTCAAATCGCAAGGTGTCTCCCAGATGAATCTGGTGGGCGGCAGCAAAGCGACGCTCCAACAAGACCTCACCCCGCCCCAAACGAAGAAGTCGCCCCTGGTGGAGGTGAACCCGGTTCACCTGCCCCTCACTGCCCGGCGGCAGACCGTGCAGGCGAGCCCGCGCATAGCGAAGGCGTCCTCTGGCGTCGCTGCCGACCACCACGCGCCCGCCGATCACCTGGCGACCGGTGGCCACGGCCACGCCCGGCAACTGGCGAATTCGCTCCAGCACGGCCAGCGGCGCGCCCTCGACCTCCAGGGTGAAGTCCAGAAAGGCCAGTCGCTGATAGGTCAGCTCGGTGGAGAGCCGGAGGTTGAGAAAGGAAGAGTAGAAGGCTACGAAAAGGCAGACGGCCATCGTGATGATCAGCCAGGCTGCCCCAAAGGGGAGCCAGTGCTGGCGCAGGTCGCGCCAGCCCTTCAAGAGCAAGCGGGGCAGCCTGATCAGTGGCTTTGGGAGCGCGCGCGCATCAGGTCCTGCAGGTCGCCGATGGTTCTCAGGTTATCGATGTCGCTGTGCTCGAGCGTGACCCCGAGATTCTCCTCCAGGATGATCACCATCTCTACCAGTGTGATCGAGTCCATGCCCAGATCGCGAATGGCCTGGCTCCTGGTCAGAGTGCCAACCTCCGGGAGAGCGACATGCTTGAGGGCATCGCGCAAGGCCTCGAGAAATTGCGGGTCAAGGGGCTCCTCGCTCATGGGAGCTGAGGTTTCTCGCCCAGACACACTGCCCCCTCTTTGCTCGAGTCGAAGATGCGTTTAGCGCAGCGCGGGCTTCTCCAGCACGCGATAGATTTTGTAGCGGCGGCCGCCCAGAATCCGGGCCAGGCTGTTCATGGGCTGGTTGTCCTCCAGCACCCAGGACACCTCCAGGGCCCGCCATTTCACGCGCACTCCCTCGCTCAAGACAGCGTTCGCCAGGGCACCGGCCACCATGGCTCCGGAGAGATCGGCGCCGAGGTCGCGCCGCACCCCCAGCGCATAGCCGCGGAAGCGGTCAATGGACTTGCGCCCCCAGAGGTAACGCAGCACGAAGCCAGGTGTGATGCGGCCTCGGGAGGCCTTGATGAGGGGGTTGTAGTTGGGGAGCAAGAACAGGCTCCCGACCTCCCGACCCTCATAGCTGGCCAGCCAGACCAGTTTCGGATCGAGAAAGTAGCGAGTCAAAAGCAGCAAGGCCTGCACCTGCTCCTCATCGATCGGCTCGAAACCCCAGTTCCCTGACAGCGCGCTGTCAAAGACCTCAGCCATGCTACGAACGTCCTCGGTGAGGCGCGAGCGATTGAGCGTGCGCACCTCGACCCCGCACTGCTCGGCTCGCTGGGCCGCCCTCCGGGCCACCTCGAGACGCGCGCTGTCGGGAAGGATCTCGTAGGCATAGAGGTCTTTGAGCTTGTGCATCCCGGCCTGCTCGAGATACTCGAGATAGTAGGCCGGGTTGTAAGGCATCAGGAAGTAAGGCTCGTACTCGAAGCCCTCCACCAGAAGGCCGCTGTAGGACTCCTCCAGACGGAAGTGGTACGGTCCTCGCATGGGAAGCTGAGGAGCCAGTTGGTGAGCTTCCTCCAACAGCCTGACCAGAGCCTCGCGGTGACCCTGAACGCACTCCAAGAAGCCAAAGTGCAACGCATCCCCGTGGATCTTCACTCCCACCCGGGCTACCGGCTCTCCGTCCTCCAGAGCCAGGAGAAAACGCCTCTCCGGGTCGCGCAGCCGCCCCATCAGCTGGCGCAGGTGCATCCAGACCGGAGGGACCCAGAGCGTGGCCGGGTCGCTGTGGACTCGCCAGGAGAGGTCCATGAAACGTCGTACCTGGGACTGGCGGATCACGGGCACGATCTTCAGCATGAAACACCTCGTGCGACCCGGGCATACTGATCGAGAAGGTCACGGCACAGGTCGTCCCATTGCTGGGTCCTGGCAAAGGCGGCCGCACGCTCGCCAAAGGTCCTGCGCCGCTCCGGGTTGTCCACCAGCTCCTCGATCCTGGCGCAAAAGTCCTCCACGTCCCTGGGCACGGCATGATAGCCGTCCACGGCGTCGTGCACGACGTCCCTGGGCCCGCCGCAAGCGGCCACCACGCAGGGAAGTCCGCTGGCCATAGCCTCCAGGACCACGTTGCTGAAGGTGTCGGTCATGGAAGGCTGGACGAAGACATCGGCCGAGGCATACATCCGGGCCAGCTCGGTCCCCTTCAGCCGGCCGGTGAAGACCGCTCGAGGCATCAGGCGCCGAAGCTCGCGCTCGCGTCTTCCGGTCCCGGTGACCACCATGCGGATGTCAGGCCGGGTGGCCTGAAACCGCTCGTAAATGCCGGCCAGGGTGTGCAGCTCTTTCTCCCAGACCAGCCGGCCCACGAAGAGCACTCTCCGGGTGGCCGGGCCGCACAGGTCGTCGGCGTACGCGAGGTCGCGCCGGCCGGGGTGGAAGAGCTCGGTGTCCACTCCCCTGCCCCAGACCGCCAGGCGACCCGCCTCGATGCCAACCTGCACCAGCTCCGAGCGAATGGAAGGAGTGGGGACAAAGAGCCGGTCGCAGCGATTGTAGAGCTTGCGCATGAACCACTCGAACAGCCTCTTCGATTGCATTCCCAGCCGGGGCCATCGCCTGAAGTAATAAGGAAAGTAGGACAGGAAGTGGGTGTGATAGATGGACACCACCGGGATGCCCCTGCGCTTGCCATAGCTCAGGGCATACCAGCCGAGAAAGGAGGGCGAGCTGAAGTGGACGAGGTCAGGGGCGAACGCGTCCAGCCTCTGGCCCAGCCTGCGGTTGAAGAAGGGCCAGCTGAGAGGGGCATCGTCGTGAAAGGGATTGATGAGCCGGGGCACGACCAGCACCGGAAAGGGCAGTCGCACTCCCGGTGAAGGGGGGTAGCCGGTGACCAGCAACAAGTCGACGCTGGAGGCGGGTACCCGCTGGATGAGAGAGTGAAGGGTGTGGGTTACGCCGTCCACGCCCTCCTTCAGGATATCCGAGAAAAGAGCCAGTTTAAGCCGTTCTGACAAGCTGGAGCCTTCGAACGGCAACCGCGGCCTCCTGCAGGAGCGCTCCCCCCAAGCAGGAATCGAGCCTCTGCAACGGGAGCGGTCGATTCTCTTGAAAGTCCTGGACATCACCGAGTTCTATTCCGAACGAGGAGGGGGAGTGCGCAGCCATCTGACGCTGCGGGGCCGCGCACTGGGCGAGCTGGGGGTGGAGCAAGTGGTGGTGGCGCCCGGGCCGCGCGAGGAGGAAGCTCAAGGGGCGCTCTCGCGATTGATCAGGCTGCGCGGGCCGTCACTCCCCTATGATCCGACCTACCATCTGCTCGTCCGCCTGGACCGACTTCGTCAGGTCGTCAAACGCGAACGACCCGACGTGCTCGAGATTCACTCGCCCTACCTGGCCGCCCTGGCGGCGCTGTCGATTCCACGCGCCTACTTTGGAATTCGCACCTTCGTGTGGCACTCCGACTTCATCGACACGCACCTGGGCCCCTGGCTTTCCCGGCGGTTGCCAGCCCCGCTGATGGGAGCCTTCCGGGCCACGATGTGGGCTCTGGTGCGCTCCCTGGCGGCCCGCTGCGAGGCCACCTTCGTGGCCGGGCAGGGCCAGGCGGCCAAGCTGCGCTCCCATGGCGTGCCCCGGGTGGTGCACCATCCCTTCGGGATCGACCGGGCCACCTTCTCACCGGCGGCGCGAGACGAGGCCCTGAGGAACCGGATGCTGGAGGGGTCCCCGCCCGGGTCGAAGCTGCTGGTCGGAGTGGGACGCTTTGCGGTTGAGAAGCAGTGGGACGTGGTCATCGAAGCCTTTGCCCGAGTCAGAGCCAGGCATCCGGCCGTGCTGGTGCTCTTCGGCGACGGTCCGGAGCGAAGAGCGCTGGAGCTTCTCGCCCGGGAGGTCGCCGGGATCCGTTTCGCCGGCTTTTCGCACGACCGTGTCCAGCTGGCCGCCGCGCTGGCAAGCGCCGACCTCCTGGTCCACGGATGCCCCTTTGAGACCTTCGGACTGGCCGTGGCCGAGGCCCTGGCCTGCGGCACCCCCGTGGTCGTTCCGGATCAGGGTGGAGCGCAAGAGTTGGCCGGGGAGGCCGTCGCTGAGCGCTACCGGGCCGGGAGCGCCCTGGCTTGCGCGGCCGCCATCGAGCGGATGCTGGAGCGGGACGAGGCGAGCCTGCGCCAGGCGGGAGAGACCGCATCCCAGAGCATTCCGGAAGTACGCGAGCAGAACATTCGGCAGCTGGAAACCTACCGCAGGCTGCTCCAGAAGGGCGCCTAGCTTGCGGGTCCATGTCTCGCTGCACGATGTCTCCCCGGTCTTTGAAGCGGAAGTCGAAGCGGCTCTGGACCTGTGTCAAAAGGTTGGAGCCCGTCCGGCGCTGCTGGTAGTTCCCAACTATCACGGACGCTCGCCCCTGCGCGAGGCCCCGGCCTATTGCCAGCGGCTGCGCTCACTGCAGTCCGAAGGCCACGAGATCTACCTGCACGGATACCTGCACCGTTGCCGCAGCGAGGCTGGTGCCCGGGGTGACGGACGGCCGGGCCCCTTGCGCCGCCTGATCGCCCAGCGAGTGGTCTCGGCCGGCGAGGCCGAGTTCAGCGACCTCAGTCGGCAGGAGGCCGCCGAGCGACTGGACCGAGGGCTGGCGGACTTGCGAGAGGTGGGACTTCGTATCGACGGCTTCGTTCCTCCGGCCTGGTCGATGCCGGGCTGGGTGCACGGACTTCTGGCCGAACGGCGGGTCGGCTTCACCGAGGATCACTTCCGGGTGGTGGATCCGACCAGCGGCTCCACCCGACTGACCGTGCTGCTCAACTACGCCAGCCGGACGCGGCTTCGACTGTATTCCACCGTCTGTTACTGCCGTCTGGCCCGCTATGCGGGCTGGCTGCTCCCGGCGCGCATCGCCATTCATCCGCAGGACCTGCGTGTTCCCCTGCTGCAGCGCGAGATTGTCGGTTTGCTCAACTGGGCGGCAGGCCGGCTGGTGCACCGGGGACGAGACCTGCTGGGCTAAGATTGTCGACCGCTCCTGTCGTCGCTGAGTTTGGTTTGCAGGCGCACCCAGAAGACGACGGCCACCACCAGGTGCACGAGGGAGGTCGAGAGCGCGATCCCCGCCAGACCGAGTGGGCCGACGAGGAGCGCATTGAGCAGCACGTTGAGCCCGGCATTGAGCAGCCCCATGGAGACCATGATGCGGCTGTTCTGGAGGGCCACGTGGGCGCGCGCGAGGATGAGCAGGGCGCCGAAGGGAGGCACCCCGACCAGCGCCCAGGGTAAGATCGCAGCCATCCGCTCGACCCCGGACGCATCCATGCTCCCGTGCAGGAAAGCCAGACGAAGCAGCGGGACCCGAAGCCAGAACAGCGCAAGGCTGGCGACCGTCAAGAGAGCGCAGACCGTCAGCAGCGACCGCCGCAGGGTCTGCTCGAACCGCTCCAGGGAGCGGTCGGCCACGCTGTGAGACAGATGAGACAAGAGCACCGTCAGGACGGTTGCCTGGGCCAGGGAGTTTGGGACCGAGGCCACATCGGTTGCGTAGCGCAGCAGTGTGCCTCCCCCCACGATCGAGACGAAGCCGGCAAAGACCTGGTCGATAAAGGGGTTGATGCGGGTCACCGTGGTGCCGGCCACCTCCGAGCCCAGAAGTCCAGCCAGTCGCCGAACCGGCTCGGGACGAGCCAGAGAAAGCCGCAGTCGAATGGCGGCCGGACCGAGCGCCAGGCCGGCCAGCAGAGCGGCAGCCAGCAACTCGCCCAGCAGCATTCCCGTGGGGACGGCCAGGATCCCCAGCCGAAAGCGAGCCAGAGCGACGAAGATCAGGCAGACCAGAATGCCCAGGCCACTCGAGACCGGGTAGGCAAAATACCAGCTTCGGACATTGAGCAGCCCGACCAGAAAGGTCCGCAGGGTGAGTGCGACCAGGAAACACGAGAACAAGAGCACCAATGCGACTGCCAGCCCCAGTTTTGGCCCCTCGACAAACAGCCACGCGGCGGCGATCGCGGCTCCCCCCAGGGCGGCCGCCAGGACCGGCCCGAAGACCAGCAGGTGACCCAGGACCGAGCCGGCCACAGCCGGAAAGAGGGACGGCTCACGCCGATCCAGCTCGATCAGCACTGGCATGAGGGCCGAGTCGTGAAATCCCGAGCTGAGCAGAGCCCCGGCAAAAGTGAAATAGGCCCAGAGGAGAAAAAAGAGGTCGGTTTCGTCCGTGCGGCCGAACCAGGCGGCCAGCAACAATGGAAACAGCAGCTCGCCACTTCGAAGGACGATCTGCACCGGCAGCAAAAGCAGCGCCGTGCGCGCCACAGCGGGAGGACCGGACATCTTTCGAGCAACTGCGGCAGGTCCAGGGAAAACGCCTGCCTGGCTGCTGAGGTGGACCGAGGGAGGCGCTCTGGCCTGGATTCTGGCAGCTGTTCTCCTGCTGCACCTCCCGGGCCTGGGCTGGGGCATCCCCGGTCCCGATGGCTGGGACGACGACGGCGTGGCCCCGCGCGACTTTCTGGTGGGGGTCGTGCAGACCTATCAGCCGGGGGAGTTCTTCCGCTACCCGCCGGTGCATCTGTTGCTCCTGTCCTTCGTGACGCTCCCGATCTGGCTGGTGGGCGTCCTGAAGGCCACCGCCCTCACACCGCAAGCCCTCGTTCACGAATTCATCCAGCCGCCCTACATGACAATGTTCGCGGTCATCGCTCGCCTGGTCACGGTGCTGATGTCGCTGGGCGTGGTGGCCCTGATGGCCAGGCTGGGCGAGGAGGTTTACGATCGCCGGACGGGGCTGTTCGTGGCCATCGTGGTGGGACTGAACACGCCCTTCACTTACTACTCCCAGACCAGCAACCTGGAGGTGCCCTACCTGTTCTGGAGCCTGTTCGCGCTGGTCGAGCTGGCCCGAACCATAGTTCGCCATGAGCCCGGCCGCCTGCCCACCGTCGGGTTGCTGGCGGCCCTGGCCGTGGGCACGAAAGACCAGGCAGCCGCTCTGCTCTTTTGCATCCCCCTGGCCCTGGCGGGCTGGTTTGTCCTTGACCCGTGGCCCCGCAACGAGTCGAGGCGGGTGCTCGGGAAGCTTGCCCGGGCTGCTCTGATAGCCCTTTCTAGCCTGGCCCTGCTCGATGGCGCTCTGGTCAATCCCCACGGCTTTGCCGCTCGAATCCGCTTTCTTCTTGGCAGCGGCAGTCAAGACCACGCCCTCTACCCGGACTCGTGGGCCGGCTACGCCGGTGTCCTGGGCGACAGTCTCCTCAGCTTTGGCTCGTTTTATCCCTGGCCGTTCCTGCTCTTGATCGTCTGGGGCCTGCTGCTGCACCTGGGCCAACGCAGGCCTGGCAACCAACTCGTAGCCGGTCTGCTACCCCTTCTTGCTGCTCTGTCCCTGACCCTGGCCTTCAACTGCCTGGTCCGTCGCACCGAGCATCGCTTCCTGCTCCCTCAGACCATGCTACTCGGCTTCTACGCCGGACTCGCCGTGAGCCGACTGGTTACGCTCAACCGACAGGCAGCCATGGTGGTGTTGGCCCCGCTGGGGGCCTGGGCACTATTCAACTGCCTGGCGGTGGACGCCAACCTCCTGCGCGATCCCCGTTACGACGCCGAGGCCTGGCTTCAGGCCCACGTCCGACCAGGCGAGGTGATCGAGGTCTACGGCAACCAGGTATACTGGCCGCGGCTGCCTGCCTGGGCGCGCGTCGTGCGGGTCGACGACACAACCGTGGAGAGTCGCAGCGCGCTGCTCGAGGTGACCGAAATCCGGGCTCCCTACCAGGACGCGAGCCAACGCCGCCCCCGGTGGATCGTGGTCTCCGAGGTGTTCTCCTCGCGCTATCGCTCGCAGAGGACGAAGTTGGCGGCGGGCTACCGCCGGGACTCGGCGGCACGAGAATACTTCCAGCAACTCGAGCGCGGGCAGGCCGGCTACCGCGTGGCCCACGTCTCCAGGTTCGACTCGCGAGTCTGGCCCCGGGTCCAGATTCACGCCAGCACCGGCAACAATATCTGGATCTTCGAGCGCCTGGTCAGTGGCCAGCCAGCTCCATGAGCTCTTGCTGCCACACGCGCGAGCGCCCGCGGGCATTGAACTCGCGCTCGACCCGCTCACGGGCAGCCGCCCCCTGGCTGCGGCGCGTCTCGGCCTGGCGGGCGTAGCGGACGAGCTCGCGCCCCAGCGCGTTTACATCGGGAGGTCGACCGGGGACCAGGGTCCCGTGGATGCCGCCCTGGATCATCTCCCCCAGGCCCCCCACGTCGAAAGCCAGCACGGGTTTGCCCATTGCCATCGACTCCAGCACGGCCCGCGGCAGGGGGTCCTCGTAAATGCTCGGCACGACGGCCACGTCGAAGTCGGCCACATAGGGCTTCACATCGCTTCGAGAGCCGATGAAGTGAAAGACCTCCCCGAGCCCCAGCTCCCCGACCAGCGCGCGGCACTGGGCCAGGTGGTCGGGTTGGACGTCGCCGGGGGTTTCGCCCAGAACGAAGAAGCGCACGTTCCCCCGCTCCTCGGTGGTCAACTCATCCAGCGCCAGACGGGCGGCCCTGATCATCTCGACATACCCCTTGCGCGGCAGGATCCGCCCCTGGCTGCCAAACACGATCGTGTCCCGGGAGAGGCCAAACTCGGCCCTCAGCCTCGGCTCGACCGCCGCGCTGGCGAACTCGTCCACGTCGATGGCGTCGTGCAGAACCCGCACTTTGTCCTGGCAATGGTCGAACAGGCGCGAGGTCGGCTCGGATACGCAGACGATGCGCCGCACCGACTTGCCGGCCGAGAGCCGCCGATGCAGCCCGGTGATGACCTTTCCCACTTGGGTGTAGAACACGTGCCACAGGGTGGGGACCCCGGTCCAGGCGGCCAGCGCCCCTCCCGCGAAATTGGCCGTGGTCCCGTTGCAGAAGACGGCGTCAAATCGTCCCTGACGAACCCGCCGAGCCAGAGCCGCCGTCCCCGCAGCTCCTCGCAGGACGTTTCCGACCGCGCGCACTCCCCGCATCATCAGAGGAGCCGCCAGGTCCTCGCGCTCGATGGCCCGGCTCCAGGGCTCGAAGGGGTTCTCGATGAGATTGGGCTCGAAGAAGACCTCCTCGGCCACCTGGCCGAGGAGCTCGCCGATGAGGCCGTTTCTGGGAAGTACAACAGTGCGGTGAATGAGGTCCGGGTCGAGGAACTTCAGAATATAGAACAGGGTACGGCCTGGCCCCCCGTTCCGCCAGGTATCGTTGAGAAAAAGGACACGCAGCTTGCGATTCGGGGGATTGCTCACTCGCCCGCCGACTTCAGAGGCCTGATCGAGAATCCTCCTGCTCAACTTCGTCGCAGAAAGGAGAGAACGCTTGTCATCGAGTAAGTGCCGAGCTCCATGATCGCCGCGAGGCTCGACTCCGGGCTGCGCAGGGTCGTCCCCTGGGCGGCCCTGGCGGCCCTGTTGCTCTGGTCTCCAAGCGCCCTCAGCCCCGACCATTCCTCCGACGACGCCGATCCCGAGGTGCTCAACCTGGCCTGGCGCCTGGCTCGGGGAGAGCCGCTCTATGGCGAGGTCGGCTCACCCCCCTGGGTCGTGAACCCCTACACCCCTCTCTACCTGTTCCTGGTGTCGCTGGGCCTGAAGCTTACCGGGCTCAGCTACCTTCCGGCCCGCTTCGTGTCGCTGGCGGCCACCCTGGCCGTGGTCATCGCCCTGGCCATGGTTTCGCGGCAGGTGACCGGGAGCATCCGGGCCGGGCTGTGGGCCGCGTGCCTCCTCACCCTGGTGCCTGCCGTCCTGCTCAATGAGGCCAGGCCCCACCCGCAGATGCTGGCCGTGGCGCTGTCGCTGTGGTCATTCGTGGCCTTCTCGAGCCGGCGAACTCTCCCGTCCGAGGTGGTCAGCCCCTGGCTGGCGGTGCTGGCGATCTACACCAAGCAGACCCAGGTCACCCTGCCGGTGGCCATGCTGATCTGGCTGGCCGGCCACGATCGCCGCCGGATGGGACGCTATGCTGGCTGGCTGGCGCTGTTCGGACTGCTTCCCCTGTTCGCCCTCCAGTCAGCCACCAATGGCCAGTTCCTCCACTCGATTCTGGCCATGAACCTGATCGGCTACGAGCCCGGGCAGATCCTGCCGCTGCTGGTGGACCAGGCCGGAGCCCTCTTCCCCTTCATCGCTCTGGCCCTGGTCCGTCTGGGGCAGCGCTGGCAGAACGGACAGCTCGAGCCGGTGGACTTCTACTTCGGCGCCCTCACCCTCACCACCGTGGCCTCGCTCGGTCGGCCCGGGGCATACAGCCAGTACGTGGTCGAGTGGTTGTGGATCACCGCTCTCTACCTGCTCTGGACCGGGGGGCTGCGCTTCGGGTCGGGTCGAGAGGCCCTGGGAGCCCTGCAGCTGGCTCTGGTCATCTGTTACGGTCTGGGCTTCATGGTCTTCTACCTGGTGCCCCGAGAGCAGGCCAGCCTGAGGGCGGCCCGGCCGGTGCGCGAGTTGCTCATGACCGAGCCCGGGCCGATGATCTCCGAGCAGGGGAGCTTCTCGCTCTTCACCCGGGGCGAGATCCACCTCCAGCTCTTCCACTTCATCGCCCTGTCCCGCCGCGGCCTGTGGGATCCAGCCCCCCTGTTCAGGGAAGTGGAGGAGCACCAACTGGCCTGGGTGGTGACCAAGTTCTCGCTGGAGGAGAGCGCCGGCGAGGGTGACGATCAGGCTCGCTTCCCCCCCGAGCTCGTGCAAGCCCTGCGGCGCAACTACGTCCGCCGGGCCCAGATCGGCCCGTATTTCCTCTATCGCCCCCGGACGCCCTGACGTTCCAGCACGACCATCGTGGGGTCATAGACCCGGGTCCAATCGAGGGGGACGTAGCGGCTGGCCATCACGGCCTGCAACTCGACCTGCTGCGCAGGCCCTACCGCCATGGGCAAGGTCGAGTCGATCAAGCGAGGAGCCATGGACTTCAGATCCTCGAGGTAATTGCAGGGAGGAAGGCCGTAGCGCTCGCGCACCAGGGCCACCCCCTCGGCCATGCGATTGGGCGAGTCGAACAGCCAGGGCCCGTAGTAGGAGGCGTCCCGGACCACGATGGGGTGCAGGGGATAGGCGAGCAAGACCGTGTCGGAGGAAGCCATGCCCTCCATCAGGGCGCGACGAAAACGCACGTCCGAAACGATCGTCCCACGCTCGAGGCAGCTTGCGATCTCCACCACCACGGCCACGGCCAGCACGGCAGGAACGAGGCTGGCCAACCTCTCGCTCACTCTGCAGGCATCCCAATCGGCGCGGCTGGCCAGAACCAGCAAACTCATGGCCATGGACAGGTAGCTCACGATGAAATTCTGCATGTAGACATGGGGCCAGCAGCTCACCAATCCAGCGACCACTGTGAAGGCGAGGTAACCCAGATGGATCCAGAACTTGCTGCGAAGAAGCGGCGAAGTGACGCGAGCCACGCAAATCCAGAGGCCCGTCTGCAACAGCGCCATCTTGATCCAGGGGAGACGGGCCAGACTCGGCCCCGGATCAAAGCTCCCCACCTTCTGGAGCAAGGCCGAGTAGGAGATGGCGAAGGAGAGATAACCCGGCGAGATCCCTGACAAGAGAAGGTAGAGGAGCGCCGTGCCCCCGGCCCCTCCCAGCCAGACAAGCACCTGGCGCGCATGGATTCTTCGCTCGCTCAGCACGATGAGCCAGCCCGACAGGATGACCACCCGGGGAGTGAAGAGGAAGGCCAGGCTGAACAGCGCGCCGCTGGCCAGGCACCAACGCGCGTCAGCTCTTTGATCGCCCCATCTCCAGGCCACACAGGAGAGGACCCAGGCGGCCGCGGCCAGGCTCTCGGGGCGAAGCTGAACGGCATAGGTCTCCATCAGACACCACCCGACGAAAGAGGTGGTCGCCACAGCCGTCGCGTACTCGGCATTCACGGGCCGGGTGGCCAGCGAGCGGGCCAGTGCCCAGAATCCGAGCACCAGAGTCAGCATGCTGAGCACCACCAGGAGGTGACCGAAGTAGAGAACCTCGGGGCCGTCCAGGCCGACCAGGAAGTAGATCTTGAGAACGTCCCAAAGCAAAGGCATGTGGTGTTGGAAGAAATCGACCAGCGGCCGCTGGCCAAGCTCTCCCATGAGCCAGGCGATGTGGGCGTGCTCGTTCTCATCGCAATTTCCGCGCTGCACGAACAGGAGAGCCAGCCACAACGCGACCATGATCGCGAAAAAGCCTCGCAGAGGCTTGATCTTGTCGAGAACTACAATCACACGCAGACGCTCACAGAGGAAGGGCGGTTTGTTCGCGAGGTGCCCGATTTCCCTTTTCGGGAAGGGAATTTCCCGAGGCCGTATCGATATAGCCGGGTGAAGCTCCCACATTTTCAGGAGGCGGGTCTGACTCCTTGAGTCCGAGCGCGATGCAACCGATTGTGATCGGCGCTGGCCCGGCTGGTCTGTCGGCAGCCTATGAGCTGGCCAGGCAGGGGGTGACCTCGACCGTTCTGGAGGGAAGCTCCGAGCGCGTGGGTGGGCTCTCTCAGACTGTCCAGTACCGGGGCTTCCGCTTTGACATCGGAGGCCATCGCTTCTTTTCCAAGAGCGCTGAGATCGAGAACCTGTGGACCGAGATCCTGGGCCAGGAGATGATCTCCGTGCCTCGCAGCTCGCGCATCCTGTACAAAGGCCGCTACTACGACTATCCTCTGCGCGCCCGGAACGCTTTTGTGAACCTCGGTCCAAGCGAGACGATCCGTTGCCTTCTCAGCTATGCCCTGGCCCGTCTCCGACCGCGCCAGCCAGCCCGTTCCTTTGAAGACTGGGTCATCAATCAGTTCGGCGAGCGACTCTATTCGATCTTCTTCAAGACCTACACCGAGAAAGTGTGGGGGATGTCATGCCAGGACATCAGCGCCGACTGGGCCGCTCAGAGGATCAAGGGCTTGAGCCTGCTGGTGGCGGTCCAGAACGCCCTCTTCCCGAGCTCAGGAGGGCGGACCGTCAAGACCTTGATCGACAACTTCCGCTACCCGCGGCTCGGCCCTGGCATGATGTGGGAGACCCTCCAGACAAAACTCGAGCATCTTGGCTGCGCTGTCGAGCTCGATTCCCCGGTGGTCAAAATCGCCTGGAGTCGCGACGGGAACTTCACCCTGGTGGTGGGTCGTGAGCCCGGCTCTCGGACCCTCCAGGCCACCCACGTTCTCTCTTCCATGCCACTGCGAGAGATGATTCTGGCACTGGAACCCGCTCCCCCCTCGCGGGTGTTGGAGGCGGCCCGCAGCCTCAAGTATCGAGACTTCGTCACCGCCGTCCTGATCATCGACCAGAGCGATCTTTTCAAGGACAACTGGATCTACGTTCATGAGTCCAACGTCAAGGTGGCCCGGATTCAGAACTACAAGAACTGGAGCCCGGACATGGTACCGGATGCGCGCTACACCGGACTGGGGCTGGAGTACTTCTGTTTCCAGGGGGACGGTCTCTGGAATTCCAAGGATTGCGACCTCCTGGCGATGGCTCGCGAGGAGCTGGCCTTGCTGCGGCTGGCTGACCCCGCCAGGGTCGTGGACGGTACCATCGTGCGAATGCCCAAAGCATACCCGGTCTATGACGACGACTACGCAGAGTCGGTGGCCGTCATCCGCGCGTTCCTGGAATCCGAGCTCCCTCGTCTGCAGGTGATCGGGCGCAACGGAATGCACCGTTACAACAACCAGGATCACGCCATGATGACGGGGCTGCTGGCCGCCAGGAACGTCCTGGGCGGCGGGTTCAACCTCTGGCAGGTCAATGGCGACGCCGAGTATCTCGAGGAGGACAGGCAGGTTTGCGACGGCCGCGCAGTGCCCAGAGCCCTGTCCAACGAGTGAGAGCCAGTTTCCGGTGTTGATGCGACCAGGTTCAACGCTGGCCATCAGTTGGGGGGAGCCGGGAGGGTGTTGTCAAATCCTCGACCATGCCTGCTGCGGTTGTCTGCGCCCTCCTCTGGCTGATGCTGATTTGCCCGGCCCCGGCCCAGGGCTCGCTACCCGATCCGGCCTGCCTGGGTCAAGCAAGCAGCGTTTCGATCACGGTCGTTCGCGCCCGACCGGGCGACCCGGGTTTCCGACAGCTGTTTCGAACCGCCCTGGCCGGCGCGCGCTCGCAGCAGGGGGAACACTCGATGGCCTCGGCGTTGAGCGGAATTCTCAGTCAGGAAAGCCAGTTGTCCATGGTCCAGGCGGCTCTGCCCCTGCAATTCGTGCGCGTGGAGCAAGCGGGCGAGGACCGGCTGCGCGCCACCAGCGCCATCACGGTCACGGGTTGGCGTGGTTTGCAGGGCGTGGTCTACAACACCCTGGTGACACCTCCTGACGGGGGGAAGCCCGAAGTGCGACGCCACCGTGGCGAGGAGATCGTGCTGCGTCCCGGCTGGCGCGACTCCCGGGGCCCGCGGGTGGTGGCCCGGGTGCGGGGAACCTTTCTCAACTGCAGCACTCCCGACCTTGCCCGCCAGGCCATCGATGGGTTGCTCAACCCCTCCGCCAAACGGCCCCAGGGGCCTCTCTGGGATGCCTATGCGCGCCTGAACCCGAACCGGGACGTCTACGGAGCTCTGCTCAACCGCAATGGCTCCCTGGGCCAGATGCTGAGCTGGGCCTGCGGCGACGAGCTCGAGCCGGTCCGCCGCAAGGTGGGGGTCGAGCAGTTCGAGCGCGTGACCAGCTCCGTCACGACGGTAGCCTGGGAAGGGGAAGTGGTCTCCGACGATCGCATCGACCTCGACTTGAGCTTCACCACCGCCCACCCCGGCCAGGTGGCAGAGCTCAGCCAGGTCTGGGAGGAGATCTGTCAGGTGCTCAAAGGCAAGGGTCGTCTGGGAGAGTACAAGCTGGTCAGGACCGCTTCGGGTGCTCAGGTGCATCTCTCGCTCGTCGGCTTCCGCGAGGCGGTCGGTGGTTTTCTGGGGACGCTCAAGCTCTAACACGATGAGCCTCCAGGTTCGGTCACACCACCCGACCTGCCCGGGCACGCCACCTGGTCAGGTAGGATGGCTCCGTAAACCAGTGCGGGTTTTTCTGCGGACTCTGCCTTGACGCATCTGAGTTGACTAACTTTTTGAGTCAAGTTAGAATCCGACCATGAAGCAGGTCACGATTCACGAGGCGAAGACCCATTTGTCCCGCCTGATCCAGGAAGCTATCAAGGGCGAGCAGATCATCATCGCCAGGGGGTCAACACCACTGGTGGAGTTGCGGGTCCTGCCGAGCGCTCGCACCAAGCGCACTCCGGGAGTTTTTGCCGGCCTGGACTACTGGATGTCAGAAGACTTCGGCGAGCCTCTCGAGGACTTCAAGGACTATATGCAGTGAAGGTACTGGTGGATACCCACGTCTGGCTCTGGTGGCTGTTCGATCCGGGCAAGCTTTCGAAATCCTGCCGGAGAATCTTGAGCGACGATGCCACCGACGCTTTCTTCAGCGCGGCCTCGGGCTGGGAACTGGCCATCAAGACTCAACTGGGCAAGCTCTCCTTGCCGAAACCTTTGGCGGACGTCTACCGAGAGCTCGACGCTCAAAACGTGATCTGGCTGGAGATTGCCCGTTCCCATTGCCTTCGCCTCGAAATGCTACCGCTCCACCACCGGGACCCGTTCGATCGGATGCTGGCCGCCCAGGCTGCAGAGCTAAGACTACCGGTACTCTCCATCGACCCGTGGTTCGAGCCTTATGGCCTGCAGCGCATCTGGTAAAGCGTTGCCCACGACCTTCTTGCCCTCCGGCGAGAGGCAGCACGGCTGCTTTGTTTGACCGGGCCTGAGTCAGGATTTGCCGAACAGGAAGTTGCCTTCTCCCATCTGGCAGAAATACATCATCGTGTATTACGACAGTGCGACTCGCCAGGTGCTCACCACCGAGGTGCCCTTGGCACCCCGACGGTGACTCCCATTCCCCTGGTCGGACTGGCTGGCTTTCGAACCGGGGGCAGGCTCCTGGCTAAGAATGTCACCCGCTGCAACTTCTCTCTGAGCGAGGACATGCTCTCACTCGATCTCGAGTTGCAGCGAAAGCGATATGGGTCCGAGAAAGAGAGGTCGTGGAGCTGCCTGCCCGCGCCTTTCTCAGGAACTGACGTCCAACGGTCGGTCCCCTGCGGCGGGTGGTGCTCGTGCGGCCTCTTACTGAAGAAGGGCCACACGCCCGTCTTTGAGAGTATCAGACAAGCGTATCCGATCGTATTCGTGCCCTTGCTGCCGTAGCGACAGCGCGGGGGGAGTGGTGCTGATTCAGGCCGCCCTTTTCGCTATTGCGCAGCGCGCATTTCCTGCGGACAAAGTTGTGACCCTCAAGGACGAGCCCGCAGCGCGGTACCCTCGGCGATCTGGTCTCCCCCCTCCAGCACGACCTCGTCACCAGCCTCCAGGCCGCTCTTGACCTCCACCTGATCGGTGGTGGCCTGTCCCAGCTCGACCTTGAGGCGGGCCGCCTTCCCAGCGCGCACCGCGGTGACATAGTCGGCCCCCTGATCGTGGTAGATGGCCGAGCCCGGCAAGAGGAGCGCATCCTTCGCCAGGCTCTTGCTTCCTTCTACGACGGCTTCCAGGCCATCGCGCAGGGTCGGGTGGGGCGGATCGAGCCGGACGGCGATGCGCAGCACCTTGGACCCCCCCGGGCCACGCTCCCGCGGCTCCAGGGCGGTGGCCACCCGAAACACGCTTCCCGTGAAGCGTTGCCCGGGCAGCGAGCTGAACGTCACCTCGACCGGCATGTCCAGGGCCACCCGGGCCGCATCCTGCTCGTCCACCTCGGCCTCCACGTTGACGTCCTGGGAGGTAATCAGGGTCAGGATGGGCTGCTGCCAGTCCACCACCTCCCCGGGCTCGAACAGGAGCTGGAAGACGACCCCGTCCCGAGGGGCCCTGACCGTGTACCGATCGAGGCGAGCCAGCGCCGAGCGGAGGCTTCCCTCCAGGCGACGAGTCTCCTGACGGGCCGCGCGCAAGCGATCCTCGAACACGCTCAACTCCGCCCCCAGGCCGCTCTGAGCCGCCGACAGGGCGGCTCGGGCCTGGGAGAGCTCGGCCCGCTGCACCTCCAGGTCGGCCTCGCGCGGTTGCAAGAGCCGCAGCTCGGCCTGGCTCTGCTTGAGGGCTGCTCGGGCTGTCTTGACCTGGGTCTCGGCCAGCTCGAGTTGCGAGGTGGACAGGACATCCTGCTGAAACAGCTTGCGGCTGCGGGCGAGATCGGCTGTCGCTTGCTGCAGCCGGGCCTCGGCCGCCTCCACCCCGGCGCGGGCGGCCGCGAGATCCTCAGCGCGGGGGCGCGCGGCCTGAGCCAGGCGTGCCTCGGCCGCCTGGTTCCCGGCCCGGGCCTGCGACAGCTCACCCTCCAGCTGGCTCTGCTTCAGAGCCAGCGAGTGCAGCGCTTCGGTTTCGCGGCTGCGCGCACCCTCGAGCTCGGCCTGGACGGCCTCCACCTCGGCCCGGGCCTCCCGGCTCTCCAGACGAGCCAGGACCTGACCCTGGCGAACCTTTTCGTTCTCCTTCACGGCCACGCGCTCGAGCCGGCCGGAGACACCCGAGGCCACTCTCACCAGCGGCGACGTCACCCGCCCGGTGGCCGCAAAACGGGCCTCCAGGTGACCCCGCTCGGGTTTGATGACGCGCACCTCGGCCGCAGGCTCGCCCGGGCAGCCGGTCAGAATCAGGGCCACGAGCAGTGCCAGAAAGTGCCTCACGCGGTCAGGCCCTTTCTCGACCCCGAGGAGCCGTCCTTCCGGGGCTGAAGCGGCAGGGGCGAGCGACCCAGCGCCCAGTCGAGCCGAGCTCGGGCCTCCACGACCTGGTAGAAGATCGCCACCTGTTCCAACCGGGCTCGGTCCAGGTCGAGCTGGGCATCTCGAACCACGTGAAAGGGCACGAACCCGGCTTCGTACTGGGCGGTCGCCACCCGCAGAGCCTCCCGAGCCCGGCTCACCCGCACCTGGGACGTCGACTCGGAGCGGCGGGCGAGCTCCACCCCTCGATAGGCCTGGCGGACCTCCTGCTCGACCTGGCGCACGGCCTCGTCGAGTCGGGCCGACGCCAGGTCGCGGGTGGCTTGCGCCTGAGCCACCAGGTGCCTGGTGCGGTTGCCGTCCAGGAAAGGCCAGCTCAGCGTCAATCCGGCCCGTAGCCCGACCCCGTCGACCACGTTCTCGGTAGTGCTCTCGATAGCCCCTCCCAGCAGGGCCTGAAGCTCGGGGTTGTTCTCCTTGCCGGCCGCCTCCACTCCCTTCTCGGCGGCCGCCAGCTCGAGCCTGGCCGCTTTGAGCCAGGGCCGCTCGAGGCTTGCCTCGGCCAGCGCCTCCTCGAGCGACTGGGTCAGCGGCTCGGGCGCGGGCGGCTCGACCAGCTCCAGGGACGAATCCAGCGGCAGCCCGATCAACCGGCTCAAAGCCTCCTCCGAGTCCTGGACCCGAAAGCGCATCCGGGTGAGCTCCAGCTCCCGCTCGGAGACCGGCAGCTCGGCGGTGAGCAGATCGCCGCGCGGGGCCTGACCGGCCTGAAAGCGAGCCTGCGCCAGGCTCTGGTGACGTCGAGCCGACTCCAAGGACTCGTGGGCAACCTTCAAACGCGCATGGGCTGCCAGCGACTCCAGGTAGGCCAGCCGCACCTCCAGGCAAACCCTGTGCTCTTCGTTCACCGCTTCCTGGGCGGCCCGAGAAGCCTGGGTCCGGGCCTGCTCAAAGCGGGCCAGAACCCGGCCCCCGTCCATCAGGAGCTGACGGAACTCGAGGCGAGCCGGAGAAAGCGCGTAGTCGGTGTTGAAGTTGCTCTGAAAGATGGCCGGTGGGGGGGCCAGGGCGTAGAGAGCTCCCATCGGGCGACCCGGGGCCGCCACCACCTCGGCCTCCTCCTCGCGCACGCGCACCATCGCCAGAGCCGCCGCAATGCGAGGATTCTTGACCAGGGCCAGTTGAACCGCCTCGTCCAGGGTGACCTTCAGCCGTTCGGACTGGGCCTGTGCCAGGACGCACAGGCAAAGTCCCCAGAGAATCAGCCGCTTCACCACTCGATCTGCTCCGGTTCCAGGGGACGGGGGATCGGTGTGTCCGAGCAGATGCGGCCATCCTTCATCACCAGCACCCTGGTTCCGACCTTCGTCAGGGCAGCGTTGTGAGTCACCATGAGCAGGCAGCGCTGCTCGTTCTGGAGGTCTCTGAGCAGCCGCAGAACCCGAACGGCCGTGGCCGTATCCAGGTTTCCAGTCGGCTCATCCAGCAAGAGCACGGGCGGATCCTTCACCAGAGCTCGAGCGATGGCCACGCGCTGCTGCTCGCCGCCCGACAGCTCGTGGGGGAAGTGGTTGCGGCGCTCTCCCAGCCCGACTTCGGCGAGCACCTCCTGGCACGAACGAGCGCCCCCCACCAGCTCGGCCACCAGCTCCACGTTCTCCAGGGCAGTGAGGTTGGGGATCAGGTTGTGGAACTGAAAGACCACCCCCACCGACTGGCGGCGGTAATCCACCAACCGCTTGCGATCCAGCGACGAGACCTCGACCCCGGCCACCCGCACCACCCCCGAGGTGGGCGTATCGATCCCCGCGATCAGATTGAGCAGCGTGGTCTTGCCCGAGCCGCTCGGTCCGAGCACCATCACGAACTCGCCGCCCTGCACCGAGAGATCGGTGGGCCGGAGGGCGGGCACCTCGTGGCCGCCCATCGGATAGACCCGGCTGGCTTGCTCGAGCTCGATCAGGTCGCTCATGGTGGGGGGGCTTTCACCGTGGAAGAGCACTCGCCTTCTCTATCTGATGCAGGGATGCGGGAAGAGCCGTTGTATCTGCCTCTCGTGACTGGCCTGAACCAAGTCCAGCGCGTGGCCGTGACCGGCGTGGGAGTGTTGTCAGCCCTGGGGCCCACGCGCAGGGAGTTCTGGCAGGCCCTGACCGAGGGACGCGACGGAATCAGAGAGCTCGTAGGCCCCCGGCTGGATGGTCTGCGAATAAGGACCGGGGCTCAGCTGCTCGACTACCGGGCCAGCGATCACTTCGAGCAGCGCCCGGCGGACATGCTCGACCCCTTTGCCCAGTACTTCGTGGTCGCCGGGCGTGAGGCCGTGCTCGATGCAGGCTTTGAGCCCGACCGACCCGACCGGGTGGCCATCGTTTCGGGCTCGGCCGGCGGCGGCCAGGTCACCCTGGACGAGCAGTACCATCGTCTGTATGGGGAAAGTCGCAAGGTTCTTCCCGCCACCATTCCCCGATTCATGACCAACGCGGGGGCCAGCGCCCTCTCGCAGGAGCTCGGATGGACAGGGCCCAGCTTCACCCTGTCCACCGCCTGCTCTTCGAGCGCTCACGCCCTGGGTCACGCTTTCTGGATGGTGCGCCACGGCCTGATCGACGCGGCCCTGGCCGGGGGCAGCGAAGCTCCTTTCTGCAATGGCTACCTGCGCGCCTGGGAATCCATTCGGGCGATGGACCCGGTGCGTTGCCGCCCCTTCTCCAAAGACCGGCAGGGCCTGACCCTGGGCGAAGGGGCCGGCGCGTTGCTGCTCGAGCCCCTCACCCGGGCCCGAGAGCGAGGGGCCAGGGTTTACGGCGAAGTCGTGGGCTTCGGGATGTCCAGCGATGCGCACGACCTGACCCGACCCCTCCCCGAGGGCGGGGCGTCGGCCATGCAGGCGGCTTTGCTCGACGCCGCCATGAGGCCCGACGAGGTCGACTATGTCAACGCGCACGGCACCGGCACCATGGCCAACGACGCGACCGAGACCCGGGCCATCCGACTGGTCTTTGGGCCCCACGCTGACCGGCTGCTGGTCAGCTCCACCAAGTCAGCCCACGGTCATGCCCTTGGGGCCGCCGGGGCCCTGGAGGCAGCGGCCAGCCTGTTCGCCCTCCAGGAGGGACTGGCCCCGGCGACCCTGGGATACAACGAACCCGACCCGGAGTGCGACCTCGACTATGTGCACGAGGGTCCTCGCAAGGCCGACCTGAGGGTGGCCCTGTCGAACTCGTTCGCCTTCGGCGGACTGAATGCGGTCCTGGTCTTCCGACGAATCCCTGACTGAGACCCCGCAGAGGAATCAAAAGACCGGTCAGTGTCAGCAAGGATGGGCTGGTGGTCAACGAGAGCTTCTCCAGCTTTGCCGGGCCGGTCGGAGTGAGCCCCGATGGGAGCCGCATTGTCCTGGCGACCCTCGAGAGGCTTGACCCGATCGTCACCATCGAGTCGGTCTTCCAGGTCTACCAGCTCGAGAATCCTTTGCTCCCGTGAGCTACATCCGGAAGACCCCGTAACGGGGAGGTCCCTGGCTCACGAAGTCGCGCCGGTGCACCGCCGCCAGCGCCAGGCTGAGAACGCGCCGCGTATCGCGCGGGTCGATCAGGGCGTCGTCCCAGAGGCGCGCGGTGGCGTAATAGGGCGAGGACTCCTCCTCGAAGCGCTGGCGCACGGCCTCGGCTTCGGCCTCCCCTACTCCCACCTGGCGCAGCACCCCGGCCGCCTGCTCGCCGCCCATCACGGCGATGCGGCTGGTGGGCCAGCTGAACAGGAAGCTGGGGTCGAAGGCCCGGCCGCACATCCCGTAGTTGCCCGCCCCGTAGGACCCGCCCACCAGCACCGTCAGCTGGGGCACGCTGGAGGTGGAGACGGCGTTGACCAGCTTGCTGCCGTGCTTGACGATGCCCTCGCGCTCGGCCTTCGTGCCCACCATGAAGCCGGTGATATTCTGCAGGTAGATCAGCGGCGTGCGGGCCTGGTTGCAGAGCTGGATGAACTGCGCCCCCTTCAGGGCCGAATCGCCGAAAAGCACCCCGTTGTTGCCCAGCAGGCCCACGGGCCAACCGTCCAGGTGGGCCTGGGCGCAGATCAGCGTGCTGCCGTAGTCGGGCTTGAACTCGAAGAGCTCGCTCTCGTCCACGATGCGTGCCATCACCTCGCGCATGTCGAAAGGGTGGCGCGGGTCGACGCTCACCACGCCGAGCAGCTCCTCGGGGTCGAGGCGGGGCTCGCTGGGGGTCCGACGCGTCCCGTAGACAGGCTGGGGGGCCAGCCGGGCCACAATCTCGCGGCCCAGGCGCAGGGCGTCGCGATCATCCACAGCTGTATAGTCGCTCACCCCCGACACGCTGGCGTGCATCTCGGCGCCGCCCAGGCTCTCCTCGTCCACCTCCTCTCCGGTGGCCATGCGAACCAGCGGCGGGCCGCCCAGGAACACGCGGGCCTGGTTCCTCACCATCACCACGTGATCCGAAAGGCCCGGAATGTAGGCCCCCCCGGCAGTGCTCGAGCCGAACACCAGGGCCACCTGGGCGATGCCCTTACCGGACATCCGCGCCTGGTTGGCAAACACCCTCCCCCCGTTCTCGGCAAAGAGCTCGGCCTGGTGGGTCAGGTTGGCCCCGGCCGACTCGACGAGATAAACGCAGGGCAGGCGGTTCTCCAGCGCGATGGCCTGAGCCCGCAACATCTTCTTGAGGGTGACGGGATAGATGGCCCCGCCCTTCACAGTCGGATCGTTGGCCGAGACCAGGCAGAGACGGCCAGCCACGCTGCCGATGCCGGCGATCTGTGAGGCGGAGGGGCACTCGTCAGAGTACATCCCCCAGGCCGCCAGGGGAGAAAGCTCCAGGAAGGGGGTGCCGGGGTCAAGCAAGAGCTCCACCCGCTCGCGAGGCAAGAGCTTGCCCCGCTTTCGCATGCGCTCGGCAGCGGCCGGACCGCCTCCCTGCTGCACCCGGGCCAATCGCTCGGAGAGCTCGTTCACCAGTTCCAGCGTTCGGGCCCGGTTGGCCGCGAACTCAGGGCCGCGGGGCGACAGGCGGCTCTTAAACACCGAGCAGCTCGCGGGCCTCGGAGGGGGAGGCCACCCGCCCTCCCAGCTCTTCCACCAGGCGGCGGGCCTTGTCCACCAGCTCGCCGTTGGAGCGAGCCATGCGGCCCTCGCTCAGGTACAGGTTGTCCTCCAGCCCCACCCGCACGTGCCCGCCCAGGGTCACGGCCACGGCCGCCAGGCGCCACTGGGTCAGCCCGATGCCGATCACCTGCCAGTGCGAGCCGGCTGGCAGCGACTCGGCCTGGTAGACCAGGTTGCGGGTCGTGGCTGGAATGCCACCCAGCACCCCCATCACCAGGCTGAAGCAAAACGGCGGCCGGAGCAAGCCCAGATCCACCAGGGGAGCGGCGTTGTGGATGTGGCCCGCATCGAAGCACTCCATCTCGGGCCGGGTCCCGGCAGCGTTCATCTGCTCGAGATAGAACTGGATGTCCGAGAACGGGTTCTGGAAGACGTGATCGTGATAGAAGCGCTTGTTCTCGCTGGAGTAGATGGCGTAGTTCATCGAGCCCATGTTGAGGGCCGCAAGCTCCGGCCTGAGCACGCCCACGTGGCCAACACGCTCTTCGCGGGAAACGCCCACCGCCCCGGTGGAGTAGTTGATGAGGGCCTCGGGGCAGAGCGAGCGCACTGCCTCGTCGATGCGCCGGTAGCTCTCCACGTCGTAGGCCGGCGAGCCGTCCGGCTGGCGGGCGTGGATGTGCAGGACGGTGGCTCCGGCCTCGACCGCTCGCCTCCCCTCGGCGGCGATCTCCTCAGCGGTGTAAGGGATGTCAGGGCACTGCTTGCGGGTAGTGAGAGCCCCGGTCAGGGCGGCGGTGAGGACGACCGGCGGGGTCAGTGGGCCTTCCCCTGCGCCGCCACCGCGGCGGCCCGTTTGGCGGCCTCCTCCGAGTCGCCCAGGTAGTAATTGCGAAGGGGCTTGAGCTCCTCGTCCAGTTCGTAGACCAGGGGCAGCCCGGTAGGGATGTTCAGCTCGAGGATGTCCTTCTCGCTGACGTCGTCGAGGTACTTGACCAGGGCCCGCAAACTGTTACCGTGGGCGGTGATCAGCACCCGCTGGCCGGACTTGACCGCCGGGGCGATGGTGTCGTGCCAGTAAGGCAGGAAGCGCGCCACCGTGTCTTTGAGGCTCTCGGCCCGGGGAAGCTGCTCACCGTTCAAGCCCGCGTACCGCCGGTCATGGCCGGGGAAGCGCTCGTCGGAGGGGTCGAGCGGCGGCGGGGGCACATCGTAGCTGCGGCGCCAGATCTTCACCTGGGCCTCGCCGTGCTTCTCGGCCGTCTCGGCCTTGTTCAGCCCCTGCAAGGCCCCGTAGTGACGCTCGTTGAGGCGCCAGGAGCGATGCACCGGCAGCCACATCAAGTCCATCTCGTCGAGGGTGATCCAGAGCGTGCGGATGGCTCGCTTGAGCACCGAGGTGTAGGCCACGTCGAAGGTCAGGCCAGCCTGGAGAATCATTTGCGCCCCCTTGCGGGCCTCCTCGATGCCGGCCGGGGTGAGGTCGACGTCGGTCCAGCCGGTGAAGCGGTTCTCCAGGTTCCAGGCGCTCTGGCCGTGACGGAGCAAGACGAGTTTGTGCATGATGAGGTCCTCCTTGCGCAGGGCGCACCTTTCGCAGGGGGCCGGGGGCAACCCTCTCTAGAGCGCGGTTCCCTCGGTCGAGAAGGCTCCCCGGTCGATGTAGTTCTCGACCGTGAAGGGGATCTGGCTGCGGGTCAGGTTGAACCGAGGAAAGTTGGGGGGCAAGACGTGCGTCTGGTAGGGATAAAAGAGCAACGCCTGGTCGGTATAGCCGAAATGCGGGTTGGCCGTGTAGGTCTGGCCGGCCACCGTGTTGGTCATCTGCAGGTAGGCGCCCTCCACGTCGGCAAAACGACTGGTGATGGAGCCCCGCAGCTGGATCTTCCCTTTGGCGTTCATGATGCGCGGGTCCTGGGCCGCGAACTGGCGACCGCTCTTGAGCGTGATGGCCTGGGGCGGCGTGCCCGGGTCAGGGGGGATGCCCGTGATCCCCACCAGATTCGC
The DNA here is from genome assembly GCA_045863235.1 of Candidatus Xenobia bacterium. Lineage (GTDB taxonomy): Bacteria > Vulcanimicrobiota > Xenobia > Xenobiales > QWHO01 > QWHO01. The sequence continues at coordinate 87,207 of BTUM01000010.1, forward strand.
CTGCACATCGCGCTTGCTCAAGAAGTCCGGGTTGCCGGCGGTGTTGTCCCAGTCGAACTGCACCGAGCGCTCGAAACTGAGCAGAGCGGCGTCGACGACCATTTCAGGACTGGGCAGCTCGGCGGTGTAGTTGCGGTCGTTGAGCAACACGAAGTTCTGGGCCACCAGACCAAGCACCGAAGGCTGATTGTCGGCATACTCCAGGTCGCTGCCCACGATCAAGTTCCCCTCGCGCTCCACGCCCGGCTTGGGTGGGGGGTAGAACATGCGGTCGGCGGGGAATCCTGTCAGGCCAAGCTGGGCAGCCGAGTAGGGCGGACCGGGCTCGGCCCGATTGAGCAGATTGCCATTCTGGTCACGAGCCTCGAAAAAGTCGCGAGCCGCCTGATGGTAGATGCTGGTGGCGGCATCGTAGACGGGCGTCTGGTTGGGGGCCACTCCCACGATCTCGCGGTCGGTTCCCTCACCGGCCACGATGGTCAGGTGGCCGGCCACCTTGGCTCCCGGGGCGGTCTGAACCTTGACGTTGCCGCCCTTAACGTAGAGGACCCCTTCCTTGAAGCTGGAGATGGGCACGTTCTGGTAACCCGGAATGTCGAAGAGTTGCCCGGAGTACTTGCCCTCGAGCTGGATCGAAACCCGATCGTTATCGGCCCCCTGACCCAGGGTGACCACGACGTTGGGGATGCCGGGCGTGTTGTTGGCCTGGGCCTTAATGGCCGGGTTGGTGCTGAGGGCTCGGGGGTCCATCTCGATGGCATTGCGCACCTCAACCTTGCCGGTCTGCTCACCGGGAGGCAGCGTGACACCGGCCGGCAGCGGATCGCTATCCGTGGCTGAAGGATCGATGACGGGAGCAGCGCCGAAACTGATCGTCCCGTCCGGGTTCACCTGCCCGGCGCGCATCGCGCCCGCGGTCGAGTCGATCTCGATGAAGCCGCTCAGCGAGCCGCCCCCCTGGCGACGGCTGGCCTTGTACTGGCCATAGCCGCGCTGAACCTGATTGCCTGCCCGCTTGGTGATGTAGGGAAAGACCTCGCCCGGCTCGGATGCCTGGGGAAGGCCGAGCCGGGGGGCCAGGCGGCTGATCCCGCCCGAATACAGGCCCGCATCCACGGTCGGATCGACCTCGTCCCCCTGGCGGTCGAGGTTGGTGCTCTGGGCGATGGAGACGCCCTGGCGGAACATCGCGCCGCCGGCCGCGTTGGGAGGGAACAGGTAGCGGATGCGGCCCGAGGCGTCGTACCAGGACTGGCGCAGGTTGGGGTCGCCCAGGTGGCCCACGATCCGCACCGGCATGGTCTCGGTGTAATCCTCGGGAATGCCCACCCGCATGGCCAGCTCGTCGCGGGCCCCGGGCACATTGCCCTGCACGTCCCAGGAAACGTCGTTCTCATTGGTCTTGCGGCGGGTGGCCGAGTCCTCCAGCAAGCGCACGTCCACCTGGCGGCTGGCCACCGCGTTGGTGAGCGGATCGCCCCGCCGGAAAATGCGCGAGCGAATGTTCACCGTGTAGCGCTGGGGCTGGCCTTCGATGGCGGTGGTGTCCACGGTGACCGGGCTGAAGTCCATCTCCACCACGGCCTCCAGCTCATTGCCGATGGGGATGCGAGTGGGGTTGACCGGGTCGCCAAAATAGATGTTGCGCTGAGCCGTGGTGCCCTGCCGAACACGAATGGGATAGCCTCGGAACAGTCCGCCGGGCATGCCGGCGCCATCGTGGATGCGCAGGGTAAAATAGCGGTCCGTCAGGGAGGTGAACTGCATGCTGCCTCCCCCGGTCAAGTTGGGGGGAGCCTGCATGTAGTTGATCAGATAGTCCAGAGCCCAGTTACAGGCCTGCAGGGAAGCGGCCTGAAAGTAGCCCGACCGAGAGCTGCGCGACTCGTTGTGGGCCAGGGCCAGGAAGGTGATGCTGAGCGTGATGAGCACGGCCACCGTGAACAGGGCCAGAATCATCGAGATCCCTCGGGGTCGTCTGTTCATGGGGCCTCCTCAGTGGCTTCCTGGTCGAGATTGGAGATTGACATCGGTCTTCAACTCGCCCACGCTGACGAACTCGCGCAGCGTCAACGTGACTCGCACGGTCAGGGTCAACAGGTTGGGCTCGAAGAAAACGTCGGGCTGGTTGGGGGGCGCGGGAATCTTGGGCTGGGCCACTTCGAACTCGATCCGGTCCAGCGGATTAGGCAGGACAGCCACCGGCTGATTCTCCGGGTTGATGCTGGGACCGACAAGATTGGCGTCGTTGCCAGGATAGAAGTAGCTGATCACGGCTCGGGCCCGGGTCGGCTGGGTGACCGGTCCCTGGAATTCGTGGCCGCCCGGGGCTGCCCCCGGACCGCTGGCCACGCGATAGACGCGCCGCAGGAGAACGCGCGGGTTGCCCTGGTCGACGACGTATTCCACGTAGACGAAATTGTTGGTGGAATCGATGTTGTTGATGTCGACGTCGGTTCCCGAGCGGGTAAAGATCAGCCGGTTCTTGACCACCGACAGAATCGGCGCCCCTGGAACCGGGTTGGCCACCTGGGTGCGCGCGTAGAAGGGTCCGAAGGCGGGGTCAAAGTCACTGTAGGGCCCGGGGAAAAGCACCGCCGACACGGGGATCTGGTCGATGGTCTGCTCGAAGCCCGGAATGATCACCGCCGTGCGCAACTCGGAGGCCATCTTGTCGATCACGTCCCGGCAGGTCGACTGAGCTCGCCTGGACAGCTCACCCTTCTGGTGAGCCCACAGCCCGTGCCTGAAGATCAGAGCCAGGGCGGCCAGCAGCAAGCCGAGCAGCCCGGCCGTAAAGATGGTTTCCACCACCGTGAAGCCGCGCCGACGCATCAGTACCGGTTCTCCGTGCGCGAGGTCTTGACCGTTACGTGCCGGCGCTGCAGCTCACGCTCGTTGGGCTCATCCCAGGCAATGGTCACCTCGATATCGGCGTAGCGAGGATAACCGTCCTCAATGTTGGGGGTGAGCACGCGAATTCCCAGCGGAATCCCGGCACCTGCACTTGCGTCCGGCAGCAGGAAGGGAGCCTTGAGCTCGGTCTTGATGACACCGGCAGGCGGCAGGGTGCCGCTCTGGGTGTACTGGCTCAGCTGGAACAGGCTGGGCTGGGCCGGATTGACCGAGTCGAAGGGGAACTGGCGCACCTCCTCGGCGATGGCCGTGGCCAGTTGAGCGGCCTGGGTGGCCCGCTGGCTCTTGCGATTGAGCTTGTAGCCAGCCGGGTAGACGGCGGCAAAGGCGATCAGAACAGTCGACAGCAAGACGATGGTGACCATCAGCTCGAGTAGGCTGAGACCACGCCGTTTGGCAGCATCCAGGACCAAAAAGTCTATCCTCCAGGCAAAACGCCGAATCGGCATGAGGCATCCGACAGGGATTCCCTGCCCTCAGTTTAGCATGCCTTTGTTAAAAGTGTTCGCGGTCGGCCGTGCCGGGTGAACTGAGCTTGACCAGGCCCAATAAGGACGTCGGTGAGCTACGAGTTGGACCCCGCCAACAAGCGGGCCATGAAGCGGGTCAGGTCAGGAGATGCGGTTGATACCAGGAAAGTGGTCAAATCCAGCGTCAAAGCTCAGAATGCGGCGGATACCCCGATGCTCCATCACCGCCAGGTGGATCGCATCCCGGGCCGACAGGATCGTCTTGCCGAGCAGAATGTCCCTGGCCCGAACTGCGTCGGCCAGATCGACAGGAAAGACTTCATCCACCACCCCGAGCAGCGCCTCAAACGCAGGTTGAACGGCACTCAATCGGTTGGTTGCGGCGTAGCGATGGAGAATTTCCTGGAATACCTCCGCATCGGTCACCAGGCGGTCGTTTCGAGCTATGCTTTCCTCGATCAGCTTTCGACTCCTATCCTTGTTGGGATGAGGAGCCCCGATCAGGTACATCGGGATGTTGGAGTCGACCAGAACCTCCGTCACGGCAGGGAATCGTAGCCGCGCTCGATCTCGGCAAGCATCTCATCGATATCGCCCACGGGGAAAGAATACTGGTAGGCTTTATGGGTCGCCTCCAGTCTTGACCTGGGGTCTGGACGGGACTCCTGCTCGCGGGCGGAACGAAGAGCGCTGCGTACCCACTCCGCCACGGTCACTCGCTTTCGTCGTGCGGCGGCCCGGATCTCAGCTAACTCCTCTTCACCAAACAGAACCTGAAGCCTCTTACTCATCAGCGTGAGTATAACAGACTACCATAGATGGGTCAAAACCACCGCGGCCCTCGTGAGGAGACGATTTGAACATCCGGGGATCGTGGTGGTTTCCCGCAGCCAGAACCAGGCAGAACAACCGATCTGGAAGAGTCGCCCAGGAGTCCTCCGGCCGCCTGGGGGCGGGTCTGGCCCTGTGCCTGGCAGCCTGGCAAATGAGATGGGGCTTCTCCTATCACTTCTGATCGAGCCGGCCAGCCGAAAAAGAAGCGACCCCTCGCGGGGTCGCTTCTCCCTTCGTCCGATCAGGCAACCGCCGGCTCGGCCTGGAGCACCCGCAGACCCAGGTGCTCGCCCTCGCGGTCGATGCGCACCAGGTCGCCGGGCTTGAGCTGGCCCGACAACAACCCGCGGGCGAGCAGATCTTGCACGTGCTTTTGCACGGCCCGCTTGAGGGGACGGGCGCCGAAGACTGGATCCCATCCTTCCGCGGCCAGGAAGGCCTTGGCGGCCGAGGTGAGCTCCACGGTGACCTTGTGCTCGGCCATCCGCTTGAGCAGGTGGGCCACCTGGATGTCCACGATCTTCTCCAGCGACTCGCGCGAGAGCTTGTGGAACGTGATCACCTCGTCGATGCGGTTGAGGAACTCGGGCCGGAACCGCTCGCGCAGGCTCTTGTCGAGCAGGCGCTCGCGCTCGGCATCGCTGAGGCTCTCCTCCTGGATCCACTCGCTGCCGACGTTGCTGGTCATGATGACCAGCGTCTGGCGGAAGTCGACCGTGCGCCCATGGCCGTCGGTCAGGCGTCCGTCGTCCATCAGTTGCAAGAGCACGTTGAAGACGTCGGGGTGGGCCTTCTCGATCTCGTCGAAGAGCACCACCGAGTAGGGCCGGCGACGCACCGCCTCGGTCAGCTGCCCTCCCTCATCGTAGCCGATGTAACCGGGAGGGGCGCCGATCATGCGGGCCACCGAGTGTTTCTCCATGTATTCCGACATGTCCAGGCGCACCATCGCCTTCTCGTCGTCGAACATGAACTCGGCCAGCGCCCGCGCGAGCTCGGTCTTGCCCACGCCGGTGGGGCCCAGGAAGAGGAAGGTGCCGATGGGCCGGTCGGGGTCAGCCACCCCGGCCCGTGAGCGGCGCACGGCGTTGGACACGCTGACCACCGCGTGATCTTGCCCCACCACTCGCTGCTCGATGCGCTCTTCCATGTGCATCAGCTTGGCCTTCTCGCTCTCGAGCAGGCGGTTGACGGGAATGCCGGTCCAGCGCGAAACCACGGTGGCCACGTCCTCTTCCTCGACCTCTTCCTTCAGGAAGCGGCCGTCTTTTTGCAGCTCGGCCAGACGCGCCTCGTCGGCGGCCAGCTCTTTCTGCAGGTTGAGGGTCAGACCGTAGCGGATCTCGGCCACCCGCGCGAGATCGCCCCGGCGCTCGGCCTCCTGCTCTTCCAGAGCCACCTTCTCGAGCCGCTCCTTGGTCGAGCGGATCTTGGCGATGGCTTCCTTCTCGGCCGCCCAGACGGCCTTCATGCCGTCCGACTTCTCGCGAAGCTCGGCCAGCTCTTCCTCGAGCTTGCCCAGGCGCTCCTTGGAGGCCTTGTCCTTCTCCTTCCCCAGCGCCTGCTTCTCGATCTCGAGCTGCATGATGCGCCGCTGGAGCTGGTCGATCTCGTGCGGCATAGAGTCGATCTCCATGCGCAGGCTGGAGGCTGCCTCGTCGATCAGGTCCACCGCTTTGTCGGGCAGGAACCGGTCGGCGATGTAACGATGCGAGAGAACGGCGGCCCCCACGATGGCGCTATCGGTGATGCGCACGCCGTGGTGGATCTCGTACTTCTCTTTCAGTCCGCGCAGGATGGCGATGGTCTGCTCGACCGTCGGCTCGCCCACGAAGACCGGCTGGAAGCGGCGCTCCAGGGCCGGGTCCTTCTCGATGTGCTTGCGGAACTCGTCCAGGGTGGTGGCGCCGATGCAGCGCAACTCGCCGCGTGCCAGCGCCGGCTTGAGCATGTTGGCAGCATCCACCGCCCCCTCGGCCGCGCCCGCGCCCACCAGGGTATGGAGCTCGTCGATGAAGCAGATGATGCGCCCCTCCGAGGCCGTGATCTCCTTGAGCACGGCCTTGAGACGGTCTTCGAACTCACCGCGGTACTTGGCGCCAGCCACCAGCGCGCCCATGTCCAGGGCGAACACGGTGCGGTCCTTGAGACCTTCCGGCACGTCCCCCTCCACGATGCGGCGAGCCAGACCCTCCACGATGGCGGTCTTGCCCACCCCCGGCTCGCCGATGAGCACGGGGTTGTTCTTGGTGCGCCGTGAGAGCACCTGAATGGTGCGGCGGATCTCCTCGTCGCGCCCGATGACCGGGTCGAGCTTGCCCTTGCGGGCCATTTCGGTGAGATCGCGGCCGTAGCGCTCAAGCGCCTGGTACTTGGCCTCGGGGTTCTGGTCGGTCACCCGCTGGGTACCGCGGATCTGCACCAGAGCCTGGTAAATCTTGTCACCCTGCACGCCAAGCTCGGCCAGCAGCTTGCCAGCCGGCTCGTCCTTCTTGGCCGCCAGGCCAAGAAGCATGTGCTCGGTGGAAATGTACTCGTCCTTGAGACGGTCGGCCTCTTTCGTGGCGCGCTCGAGCACCTCGCGAAGTCGGGCCGAGAGCCCCGCCGGGCCGGCGTTGGACCCGTAGACCTTGGGCAGCTTGTCCAGCTCTTGCTGGGCGCGCTGCTCGAGCCCGTCGGGGTCGACGCCGAGCTTGCGCAGCAACGGGCCGACCACTCCGTCCTGCTGGCCGAGCAGGGCCAACAGGAGGTGCAGCGGCTCGATCTGCGACTGGTTGCCCTGGTCGGCCAGCTCTTGCGAGCGGGAAACGGCCTCCTGGGCTTTCACCGTGAGCTTGTCGAATCGCATGGATTCCTCCTCATGAAACTTGAATTGAGTCCAGGATACCCGCCCCCCCGTTAGAGCTGCATATGCGCGGCGATGGCATCTTGTTTGCCGCTCGGGAGGGACCGGGCCAGCCCCGTGGAACAGCCGGCAGCTATGGCTTTGCACGTTCTCGAACATCCGCTCATCCAACACAAGCTCACCTGGTTGCGAGACAAGTCCACGAGCCCCAAAGAGTTTCGCAACCTGGTGGAAGAGATCGCCACCTTGATGGCTTACGAAGCGACGCGGGGGTTACCACTGGAGGAGGTCGAGGTGGAAACGCCTCTCCAGAAAACGTTGGGAAGGGCCATCGTGGGCAAGAAGCTCGCCCTCATCCCCATCTTGCGAGCAGGCCTGGGGATGGTAGAAGGCATCATGCGGCTCATACCCCACGCCAAGATCGGGCACATCGGGCTCTATCGCGATCACGACACCTTGCAGCCGGTGGAGTACTACTTCAAGGTCCCCGATGACCTCACCGAGCGAGACATCCTGCTACTCGACCCGATGCTGGCCACGGGCGGCTCGGCGGCCGCGGCGGTCAACTTTCTCAAGGCCCGCGGGGCACGCAGCAAGAGCATCAAGCTGCTCTGCCTGCTGGCCGCGCCCGAGGGCATCGAGGCCATGCGCAAGAACGATCCCGAGGTGGACATCTTCACCGCCAGCGTCGACGATTGCTTGAACGAGAAGGGTTACATCATGCCCGGTCTGGGTGACGCCGGCGACCGGCTCTTCGGCACCCTGTGACGCGCTGGCTGCTGGTCCTGCTGCTTCTGGCCCCGGGCCTGGCCTTCGAGGCACCCGAGGTGCAGCTCGCCTTCACCAACCCGACCGGCTGGGAGCAACGCCCCGCCGCCAAGGAAGGCGGTCTGGTGCTGTTCGCCGCCCCCAAAACCCCGGCCGTGCGCAGCACGCTGGAGGTCTCGGTGACGGAGATGGGTCAGGTCGAAGAGCTACGCCGCCAGGATGCGCTCGGGGTTGTGCGCCACCTGGCCGGCAGGCTGGAAAACTTCGACCTGCTGGGCAGCAAGGAGACAAAGGTGGCCGGAATGAAAGCCCAGCGCATCACCTACAAGGCGCGTTCGGGCAAGACCATCCTGCAGACCACCCAGGTCTTCCTGGTGCGCTCGGGGCGGCTCTTTCTCTTCACCCTGACCACCTCGCCCGAGCAGCACGCGGCCCACTCCAAGGTGCTCAACAAGGTGCTCGAATCCGTGCGCTGGCTCTCGTAACGGGTCCGCAAGGGGTTCAAAGCTCGGGCGCGAAGAGCTGAGGTCAATCAGGTCTGCGGGGGGCCAATGCTCAGAAAAGCGACACTTCTGCTCATTCTGCTCGGGTGCACGATCTACCTCGGCTGCCAGGGGGGCGATTTCCAGCAAACGGGTGCGGGAGGGGGCCCACCCAACCCGGCCCCCCCTTTCTCCGGGCCGCTCTTCGGAAGGGTCTTCGTACAACCCCTGATCCTGGTGGATGCGGCCGACCAGGGCGAAGTCGCAGCCAGCCGGGGTGAGCTCGAGGCACTGGGCTACCGTGTGGCCACCGACGGCTCGGTGATCGCTTACGAGCAGTCGCCTGCCGAATACTGGACGGTCGAGTTCGCAGGCCAGACCTCCCGCACCGACCCCAACGGCAATTTCACCATCAACGTCTTGGACGGCGGCCCCTCCGAAGGCATTCTGCGCCATCCCAGCGACGCGCGACTGTTCACCATGTTTCGAATCAGTCAGCTCTCGAGCGACGCGCTACGACCTGGAGAAATGGCCATTCCGCTTCCCTTTCCCGGTCCCTGCGGGATGACCGCCCAGGAAGACGCCAACTGCAATGGCATCGGTGCTCCCCCTGAGCTCCTTCCGGCCGGAGCCATCGATGGTCCGGGCGTCGCACTTCGAGGCGATGAGCTGTGCGCCCCCGAGCAGGAGAAGGAAATGGCCGAGGGCCATTTCCGCGCCGAGCCCACCGACGTCACCACCGGGCCGCGGGGCACCTATGCCGACTTTGGCGCAGACGGACGGGCCAAGACCAGCGACATTCGCTGCGAGGACAAGAATGGACCCCTCAGCGAGGTGACCTCGAACAAGTATCTGGCCTATCTGGGCAGCACCTGCGACGAGTTCGTCAAGGTGGGCTGTTGTCCCAACGAGAACGCCTTCAGCGACACCGAATACAATGCCATCTTGCTGGCGAATCCGGGCGCTACAGCCGGACGAGCGCTGATCTCCGAGTTGGCCGGCCAGAGGGTCTTCCTCTCCGGGCCGCTCAATCCCACCAGCGAGCTCGACTGTCCGCACAACCACAAGGGTCGCTCCTGCCAGCACGTCAAGATCGGCGATCTCTCGGTAGACATTCGCGGCTCCATCACGGTCGCCAACGGCGAAACCACCGTGGAGCTCTGTCCCGGACAATCCATCGAGTTCGTGGTGCACAACAATGGATGCTTCGGCACGACCTTCGTGGACAAAACGCGCGAGGAGATTCCCGGCGTGCTCGCCAGCGAAGGGCTGGTCAATGCGCCGGGCGGCCTGGAGCTTCGCCACTTCAATCCCACCAGCTTTGGACCCGACCCGGGCGCCCCCTACCCCACCTACGTGACCGATCGCTCGCTGACGTTCTCGGCTCCACCCGAGGCTCGCCCGGGTAGCACCGACACCTACCGGTTCACGGTCGACGGCCGGCGCGTCACGGTCAACTTCACCATCATCCCATGCGAGGAAACACCGCCTCCGCCGCCTCCTCCTCCCCCTCCGCCGCCGCCTCCCCCGCCTCCGCCGCTGATCAGGGTCAGCCCCGACATCTCAAACTCCCACCAGGTAGGGGTCAGTCCTTGTCCGCAGCTCATCGGCTCGCTGGCCATCGGAAACGACAGCGATGGCCCGGTCGACATCACCATCACCATCCTGAACGGGGCCATCGTCACCGATGGACCCACGGCCTTCCAACTTGCTCCGGGAGATGCAGCCCTGCAAGACGTGTTCTTCAACTGCGCGACGCAGACTTCGTTTCAGACCATCATTCAGGTCACGGCGACCGACTCCAGAGGAAACCGCACCGACCTGGACGTGAACGTGAGCATGACGATCACCCCCTGACGAGGTTTCCGGCAGCCCCTCTACACCTCGACCGAAACGCTCTCGGCCCGGGGCGCTCGCGGCAGGTTCGGCACCGTGCCGGCGCGGTGAATCTGCAGCGCCGCCGCCACGAACTCGCGGAAGAGCGGGTGGGCCCTCAGCGGGCGCGAGCGGAACTCGGGGTGAAACTGGCAGGCCACGAACCAGGGGTGGTCCTTGAGCTCCACGATCTCGACCAGGTCGCGATCCGGGTTGATCCCGCTGATGACCAGGCCGGCGTCCTCGAGGTCCATCTTGAACTTGTTGTTGAACTCGAAGCGATGACGATGCCGCTCGTGCAGCTCTTGCACCTGGTAGGCCGACCAGGCGCGAGTCTTCTTGCGCAGCCGGCAGGTGTAAGCGCCCAGGCGCATCGTGCCGCCCAGGTTCTTGACCCCCTTCTGGTCCTTCATCTCCCACACCACCGGATAGGGCGAATGGGGCTCCACTTCGGTGGAGTGGGCGCCGGTCCAGCCCAGTACATTGCGGGCGAACTCCACCACGGCCCACTGCATGCCGTAGCAGATACCCAGATAAGGGATCTTGTTCTCACGGGCATACTGGATGGCTTTGATCTTGCCCTCGATGCCGCGGGCTCCGAAGCCCCCGGGCACCAGAATGCCGTGGGAGCTCTTGAGGGCGGCCTCGGCCTCTTCCTGCCCCTCCTCGAGGTGGCTGGCGTCGACGCGCATGATCTCCACCCCGATGTCGTTGGCGATGGCTCCGTGCTGGATGGCCTCCACGATGGACAAATAGGCGTCCTTCAGCTCGATGTACTTGCCCACCACGCAGATGCGCACCGTCTCGGGCGGCTTTTTCAGCTTCTTGAGCATGCCCTTCCAGGTCTCCAGGTCGGGCGTGTTGGCCGGCAGGCCAAGACGGCGCACCACCAGGTCGCCCAGGCCCTGCTTCTCCAGGCGGATGGGAACCTCGTAGATGCTCGAGACATCGCGCGAAGCGAACACCGAGTCGCGGGGAACGTCAGTATAGAGGGAAATCTTGGCGATCATGTCGTCGGAGAGATTCTTCTCGGTGCGACAGATGATCACGTCGGGCTGAATCCCGATGGCCCGCAACTCCTTGACCGAGTGCTGGGTGGGCTTGGTCTTGAGCTCGCCGGCGGCCCCGATGTGGGGCACCAGGGTGACATGGACGTAGAGTACGCGCTCGGGGCCCACGTCATACTTGAACTGACGGATGGCCTCCAGGAAAGGCAAGCCCTCGATGTCACCCACCGTGCCGCCCACCTCGACGATGGCCACGTCGGCCTGGCTCTCGTGGCTGACGTCGAGCACCGAGCGCTTGATCTGGTCCGTGATATGAGGGATCACCCGCACGGTGTCGCCCAGGTAGTCGCCTCGACGCTCGCGCTCGATGACGGCCCCATAGACTTTGCCAGTGGTGATGTTGTTGCTCTTACCCAGGCTCTCGTCGATGTAGCGCTCGTAATGACCCAGGTCGAGGTCGGTCTCGGCTCCATCGTCGGTCACGTAGACCTCGCCGTGCTGGTAAGGGTTCATGGTGCCGGCGTCGACGTTGATGTAAGGGTCGAGCTTCTGGATGGTGACCTTCAATCCGCGCGCCTTCATCAGCGTGCCTAGAGAAGCAGCCACGATGCCCTTGCCGATGGACGAGACGACTCCCCCGGTCACGAAGATGTAGCGGATGTTCTCACTCATGCTTTAAGATCACCACTTTTGTCGAGGTGGGAAGTCGCGCCAGATCGACCTCCATGGCCATGGTTGCGGCATCCTCTACGTTGCTGCAGCGGCTGGTGAAATCCTCCAGCGTGAACTCGCACAGCGCGTGGTCTTCGATGGCCGGCGTCTGGTAGTGCATCGGAAAGACCAGGCGCGGATTGAGCTGGTTCATCACCAGGATGGCCTCGGTGGGGTCGATCGTCTCCTTGCCCCCGACCGGCACGAAAAGAACGTCCACCTTGCCAATGCGGGCCAGTTGGGCGTCGGTGAGCAGGTGACCGAGGTCGCCCAGGTGGCAGAAATGCACGCCTTCGAGATAGAAGTGCCAGACCGTGTTGGGTCCGCGCTTGCGGCCCGAATAGGAATCATGATGGGTAGGCACTCCCACGAAAGTCAGCGTCTCGCCGGTGCGGGCCACCGGCACCTCGAACTCGGACTCGAACTCGGCCGTGCGCTTGACCACCACCGGGTTGCCGCCTACGCGAAAAGAGGCTGAGTGATCGCGATGCTCGTGCGAGCAGACCACGATGTCGGACTCGAGCGGGGGAAACTGGTACGGGATGTAATCGGCGTAAGGGTCAAGGATCACCGAGGTGGACTTACCTGTGTTCACCCAGAAACAAGCATGGCCGAGGTAGCGTACGATCACAGCCGGGAACTTCCTCTCTGTCTAGCGAGCCGCAGCAGGCGCGATCATAACGACCAGCGACTTGTTCACGGCGATGAAGTCTAAGGTATCCAGCGCTTCATCACCGGAAAGGTCATACACGGTGGCATTGGTCACCGGAATGAAATCGCGCTCCTTGTTGACTTCGTCCAACAGCCGACCGCCCGGAGCCACATGGATGTCGCCTTCGAGACGGTAGGTTGTGGTCAACAGGATGACACGAATGGTCTCTTTGATCGACCTGATACCCACGACTGGCCGGCGAGTTTGACATGTTTTCCAGCTTTTCCTGTGCCGAGGGGGAACTTGTCGGGCGGACCTGCCCCGGGAGACTTGTTTCCAACCTCGCCAGGATGCCGTTCTAGACAAGACGGATTGAAAGCGCTATACTCCCTCCTCGACATGAACCTGCAAAAAACCTGGAAACAGATCGAAGAAAACGTACAGCAAGTGGCCGTCGCCAGCGAGCTGATTCAGCCCGGCGAGAGCTTCACCCTCACCGACGACCAGTCCAACTCCATCGACACCCTGCTCGACCGCCTCCGTCGCGGCGACCAGCGACTCTTGTTGGTGGCTCCCACCGGCTCAGGCAAGACCGAAGTCTTCTTCCGGACCGCGGTCCGGCGCGTGCTCGAGGAAGGTCGCGCCGTGGTCATCCTGGTGCCCACCCGAGACCTGGCCCGGCAGCAGTTCCAGTACATGCTCGACCGGCTCGAGAACACCGACCTTGAAATCGCCCAGATGCACGGCGGCGTGCCTCCCCGAGAGCGGCGCGAGATTAAGGAAGGGGTCGAAAAGGGACAGATCCACATCGTGGTCGGCAGCGCGATGCTGCTGCAGCACTCGAGCTACCGCTCCATGCTGGAGAGCGCTGCCCTGATGGTGGTGGACGACGTCAACGCCTTCGACGAAGAGGAAGACCTCAAGCACATCACGGGGTTGCGCTGCCAGGTGCTGTTCACCAGCGCCACGCCCGACGCCGTGGGGCGGTTCCTCAAGCGCGAAGGGGCGATGGACAATCGCATCGAGATGAAGCAGATGCCCTTCGATTCGCCCCCCACCGAGGTGCACCACATTCCAGCCAGTTGGAACGAGAACATCTTCAGCCAGATCGACCGGGGACTGCCGGTGCTGCAGCGCCACCTCGACGACGGCAGCCGCATCTACGTCATCAGCCGGACCAGAGCCCGGGTCCCGGTCATCGCCCAGTATCTGCAGGACCGTTTCAAGGTGCCTGTCAGCATGCTGCACGGCGACATGGCCGACTCGCACGAGCATCGGAAAAGGATGCGCGGGCGCGGGAACAGCCAGGTGCGCGAGGACCGCATCTCGATGATGCGTCAGTTCCGTGATCACAAACCGGCCATCCTGGTGGCCACCAACCTGGTAGGCTCGGGGCTGGACATTCCCATGGCCGACCTGGTCATCGTCACCGACGCCGACCACTTCGGACCTGCCGAGATCGAGCAGCTGACCGGTCGGGTGGGCCGTCGCGAGCGCCACTCGGACGCGGTGCTCGTGGAAGGGACCATCTCGGCTCACCGGGCCTCCGAGCCCAGAATCAAAGCGACCAGCTTCGTACGCAAGGGCAAGGTGGTGACGATGTATCGCATCGTGAATCGCAAGCCCGGCCGGGGTGGCCGTCGCCGCGCTGTCTGAGGGCGCTGCGAGCTGGGCTTTGAGGGGCGGAGCCCCTCAGCTGCTGGCGCGGCAAGTTTGACGACCGTCAAAGTATAGAAAAATCTTCGCCCAGACTGTCCGAGATCGATACGCCCGGGTATAACCCTCGGGAAATCCGGTAGAAAAGTGAGATGAATTGGTTTGGACACGGTGCAAAAACAGACCCTCGAGGTCGTCCCCAACGAGATCCTCGATTCCCACGTCGACGACGGCCCTCCCCATCCGTGGGATTGGCCCACGGCGATCGTGCTCTGGTCGGTGCACATCGGGGCCCTCTTTGCTCCTTTCTTCTTCAGCTGGTCGGCGGTTGCCGTCTGTCTGCTCTTCTACGTCTTCTCGGCCATGGGCATTACGTTTGCCTATCATCGACTGCTGACCCATCGCGCGTTCAAGTGTCCCAAATGGTTCGAGTACCTGGCCACCTGTTTCGGGGCCATGGCCTGCCAGGGCGGCCCGATCGCGTGGGTGGCGGTGCACCGCCTCCACCACGGTCACGCCGATCGCGACGGCGACCCCCATGGCACCGACAAGGGATTCTGGTGGGCTCACATGGGCTGGATGCTTTCCAAGCCGCCTCACAAGCTCGATCCCACCATGCGCACCCGCATGGCCCGCGACCTGGAGAGCGACCCCGTCTTCCGCTGGATCGACCGGGGCTACATTCTGGGAGCGGTGGGACTCGGCTTCATCCTGCTCAAGCTGGGCGGGTGGCCCTGGGTGGTCTGGGGCATGTTCGTGCGCCTGACCCTGGTCTATCACGCCACCTGGCTGGTCAACTCGGCCGCCCACACGTTCGGCTATCGCCTCCATAAGACGCCGGACCGCTCTACCAACTGCTGGTGGGTGGCCCTGCTCACGTTCGGCGAAGGCTGGCACAACAATCACCACGCCTATCCCGCCTCAGCCCGTCACGGGCTGAAGTTCTGGGAAGTGGACCTGACCTACCAGCTGATCAGGGCTCTCGAGCGAGCCGGGCTGATCTGGGACGTGAAAATGGCTCCCGAGAGAGCTTTCCAGGCCCGCCCCGGAGACGGAGGCCGGCCCAGCTGATCCACATCCCTCTGCCCGAGGAGACCGGGCTGGTCCTGGGCATCTACTTTCGGGCCCTGGGCCCACCCTATCGCCCCGAGGAGATTCTCAAGTTCCATCGCGAGTGGGTGCAGCGTCAGGTGAAATCGCCCCTACGCGAGCGTCTGCTGGCTCGAAACGACCAGTTGGAGGTCTCGGTCACCACGGCCGCGGAGGGTCCTCCTACCCCTCCGCCCGACCTCTTGTCCATGTTCGGGGACACCCAGGAGCAGGTCAAGAAGCTGAGGGGAGCCACTCACGCCTGCGTGGCCTCCGATTTCTCCTCCGACGGGGTAGCCCTCTGGAATGTGCTGGCGCTTGCTCATGCTCTGCTTGACAAGGCCGTGGACGGGGTCTGCTTCGATCCTCTGCGCCTTTCCCTCAAGGAGCCGCCCGAGGTGAACGGCCAGCTGCGCATCGCCCAGCACATCATCGTGCCTTTCTCAGTAGAGGCCGAAGGACTGGGCTGGATGACCACCAAGGGCCTGTGCAAGTTCGGCCTGCCTGAGCTCGAGTTCACCGATGTCCCCCCGGCCCTGGCCAACGACCTGATCGACGTGATGAATGGACTGGCCGGCTACCTGCAACGGCTGGCGGCCCGCGCCCCGGGCGCCGAGCTGGTCCTGCAGGACGAGCTCCAGTTTCCGCTCCGAGAGCTGCTCGAAAGTCTGGCCGGCAAGCCTGGCGACTCGGAGAGCTCGACCTCGACCCTGCTGGGCCTGACTTACAATCCCTCCGACGAAGAGGACGGCGCCGATTTTCTCAGCGTGCACCCGCCGGACGAGTATCAGCAGCTCCCCGAAACCTGGTATTACCAGCTTCTGGAAGACCTGTGGGGTCGCAAAGAGACCATGGTCAACGTGGAGGGCGACCTGCTCTTGCAGGCCCACAAACGTGCCCTGGACGAGTTGCCGGTGCTCAAGAGCCGATTTCAGGCGGGCCTCGAGCCGGGGGAGATCGCCATGGTCAAGTATGGCTTCCCCTACGGCGAGGAGGATCGACTCGAGTTCATGTGGATCACGCTCGAGTCCTGGCGCGGAGAAACCCTGGTTGGCCTGTTGAGCAACCATCCGGTGCACTGCACCGAGCTCTGCGCCGGCGCCCGGGTGGAAATCCCCGAGGAAGGCATCTTCGACTGGACGCTGCACGGCGCGGACGGAAAGTGGATCGGTGGCTACACCGACAGTATCGTGCGCGAGTGGATGCCTAGCGAGTGAGCCAGCCGCGCGGCGGCAGTTTGCCCCGGGCGGCCTTCAGGGGCTCTCCCAGGGGAACGCCCCGCTCCAGAAAGAGCTCGGGGTTGCAGGTCAGAACCAGATTTTCACCCTGAAAGCGCTGCCGCAGCTCATTGAGAACCCGGTTGAGCACTTCTTCGCGGGAGTCTCCCAGGCCGGTGGCGATGACGCGTTCCTCATGGCGAACCGTAACGACCCAGCCGTTCCCGCCGCAATCAAAGGAGAGCTGGACCTCACAGGACCTTCCCCCTACGTTCCGTCTCAGTTTCTCGGCCATCGAGCGCTCCTGGCAAGATTTAAGGGGACCAATTCGCTCCTTCGAGGCGAAGATCCCTGCCAGACCCTGCCAATCCGGGAAAAAAACCGTAGAACATCTGCTCGGGGAACGCCCCGTCGCGAAAGGAACTCTGTCCGAGCTCATAGAAGAGCCGGCCCGATTTTCGGGCAGATCCGCGCTATGACGCCGCTCGAGTAGCATCCAGGTGGAGGAACGATGAACAAGGTTGGCACTCTCGAGCAAGCTCTGGCTCGAGTGCACGACGGCAGCACGATCATGATGGGCGGCTTCGGTCTGTGCGGCATACCCGAGAACCTGGTGCGAGCACTGGCTCGATCGGGCAAGAAGAATCTCACCATCATCAGCAACAACGCCGGCGTCGACAGCGCCGGCATCGGCCTGTTGATCAACAACGGTCAGGTGCGCAAGATGATCTCGAGCTACATAGGCGAGAACAAGGTGCTGGAGGCCAAAGTGATCTCCGGGGAGATCGACGTGGAACTGAACCCCCAGGGGACCCTGGCCGAACGCATCCGTTGCGGAGGGGCCGGCATCGCCGCTTTCTTCACCCCCACCGGCGTGGGCACACTGGTGGCCGAAGGCAAGGAGGTACGCGAGTTCGACGGCCGCCCGTACGTGATGGAGCGCGCCCTGCGGGCCGACGTGGCGTTCGTCAAAGCCTACCAGGCCGACCACCACGGAAACCTGGTCTACCGCAAGACCACCCGCAACTTCAATCCAGTCATGGCCACCGCGGCCGACTTCGTGGTCGCCGAGGTGGAGGAGATCGTGCCGGCCGGCACGCTCCACACCGAGAACATCGTCACGCCCAGCGTCTTCGTGGACATGGTCATCAAGGGAGAGCAGTATGAAAAGCGAATCGAAAAAAGAGTTTATCGCGAAAAGAGTGGCGCAGGAGCTTAAAGACGGCTATTACGTCAACCTGGGCATCGGCATTCCCACCCTGGTGGCCAACTATATCCCCGAGGGGATGCACGTAATCCTTCACTCCGAGAATGGGATGCTGGGCATCGGACCTTATCCATACGAGGGTGAGGAAGACGCCGATCTGATCAATGCCGGCAAGGAGACCGTGACCGAGATCCCGGGCACCTCCTACTTCAGCTCGGCCGAGTCCTTCGCCATGGTACGCGGAGGCCACATCGACCTCACCGTCATCGGTGGGATGGAGGTCGACCAGGAGGGGAACCTGGCCAACTGGATGATCCCCGGGAAAATGGTCAAGGGGATGGGAGGAGCCATGGACCTGGTGGCCGGCTCCAAACGGGTCATCATCGCGATGCAGCACGTGGGCCCCGATGGCTCGCCCAAGATTTTGAAGAAGTGCCGGCTCCCGCTGACGGGGCAGAAAGTGGTGGACACCGTGGTAACCGACATGGCCGTCATCAAGGTCACGCCCGAGGGGATGGTGCTGCTCGAGACCGCTCCCGGCGTGACGGTGGACGAGGTTCTGGCCTGCACCGAGGCCGAGCTCAAAGTGGCCGCCTCGGCGGGAGGAAAGTGAGCATGGCCGCCATCACGATGTCTCCCAGCATTCCCTGCGACAACCACCTGACCCAGGAGCGCCACCGTGCCTTCCGCGAGAAGCTGCGCGCCTTTCTGGCCGAGCACGCCGACCCCATCGCCGAACAGCATGAAGCCGAAGCCCGTTTCCCGCGCGAGCTGTTGCAGAAGATGGCCCGCGAGGGCTATCTGGGCGTTCCCTTCGGCGCTCAGTACGGCGGAGCCGGGCTCGACCCTCTGAGCCTGGCCATCTTGATCGAGGAGACCTCGCGCTGCTGGGGCTCGCTGGGCATCATTCTGGCCGCCCATATCGGCCTGGGCTCAAACCCGATCGCGATGTGGGGCAACGAGGAGCAAAAGCAGAAGTATCTGGTTCCGCTGGCCCGGGGCGAGCGACTGGGCGGCTACGGCTTGACCGAGCCCCAGGCTGGCTCGGACTCGGGGGCGACCCTGACCAACGCCGTGCTCGATGGCGACCACTGGGTGATCAACGGCACCAAGTGCTGGTGCACCAACGCCACCGAAGCTTTCAGCTACGTGGTCAGCGCGGTTACCGACCCCGACCTGGGGAAGAGCGGCATCTCGGCCTTCATCATCGAGAAAGACTTCCCGGGCTTCTCCTTCGGCAAGAAGGAGGACAAACTGGGCCTGCGCGCCTCTGCCACCGGCACCTTGATCTTCGACAACTGCCGGGTCCCCAGGGAGAACCTGCTGGGCGAGCGCGGACAGGGATTCAAATACTTCATGCAGACCCTGGACGGGGGACGCATCACCATCGGCGCCATGGCGCTGGGCCTGGCCCAGTGCGCGCTGGACGAGGTGGCCGCGGTGCTCGTCAAGGAGCGCCTGACGGCCGATATCTTCGAGCATGAGCTGCGCCTGGCTCCGCTGGCCGAGATGGCCGTGGATGTGGCCGCCGCCCGCTCGCTGGTCTACGAAGCAGCCATCACCCGCTCGCTGCGACCCCGCTGGACGCTGGAGGGAGCGGTGGCGAAGTACCTGGCCAGCGAGGTGGGCATGCGGGTCAGCAGCAAGGCGGTCGAGATGCTGGCCGAACGCGGCCTCTTGATGAACAGCCGCGTCTCGCGCGCCTTCCGGGACGCCAAGCTTTGCACCATCGGCGAAGGAACCAATGAAATCCAGAAAGTCGTCATCGCCCGCGAGCTGCTTCGCACGCTCGAGGCCTGACCCGGAATGAAGGAGTAAACATGAGCCAGACCATGACCCAGAAGCCCTCAGGCTTCTGCTTCGAGTTATCGGAAGACCACAAGATGGTCCAGCAGATGGTGCGCGACTTCGCGTCCGAGCACCTCGCCCCCCGGGCGGCCCACTATGACCGCACCTGCGAGTTCCCCTGGGAGAACGTCAAGAAGATGGCCGAGCTGGGCCTGATGGGCGTTACCGTGCCGGAAGAGTTTGGTGGGGCCGGCATGGACTCGCTGGCCTATTCCATCGTGATCGAGGAGATCTCGCGGGCCTGCGCCGCTACCGGCGTGATCACCGCGGTGCAGAACTCCCTGGGCGAGTACCCTCTCATGGCCTTTGGCACCGACGATCAGAAGAAGAAGTACCTGCCATTGATGGCCAGGGGAGAGAAGATCGCCGCCTACGCGCTGACCGAGCCCGGCTCGGGCTCGGATTCGGCCGGCATGCAGACCCGCTGCGAGCTGCAGGGCGACCACTGGGTGCTCAACGGCCAGAAGAACTGGATCACCAACTCCACCGGGGCTGAGATCTTCATCGTCTACGCCACCAAGGACCCCGAGCTCAAGCACAAGGGCATCTGCTGCTTCATCGTGGAGAAGGGTTGGGAAGGCTTCACCATCGGCAAGCACGAGGAGACTCTGGGAGTGCGGGCCTCGGGCACCTGCGGCCTGACCTTCGAGAACTGCAAGGTTCCCAAAGAGAACCTGCTGGGAGTCGAGGGCGAGGGCTTCAAGATCGCCATGCAGGCACTGGACACTGGTCGCGTGGGCATCGCCGCCCAGGCCGTGGGCATCGCCCAGGCCGCCCTGGACAACGCGCTGCGCTACTCCAAGGAGCGCCAGCAGTTCAAGAAGGCTATCTCCGAGTTCCAGCTGGTACAGGAGATGCTGGTCCAGATGGCGGTCGAGATCGACGCCGCCCGGTTGATGCTCTACCGCGCCGCTTTGAAGCGCGACTCGGGGGAGAAGTTCACCAAGGAGGCCTCCATGGCCAAGCTGTATTGCTCCGAGGTGGCTATGCGGGCGGCTTTGAACGCCGTGCAGGTTCACGGGGGCTACGGTTACTCCAAGGAATATCCCGTGGAGCGCTTGCTGCGCGACGCCAAGGTGACCCAGATCTACGAAGGCACTTCGGAGATCCAGAAGCTGGTCATCGCGCGCGAGCTGCTGCGTGATTGAAACCCTGTCGAGAATCATCGGTCCGTGCAAGGGACTGTAGGAGGAACAAACCATGAACGTCATTGCCTGTGTCCGGCAGACCCCTGACACCGAGTCTGCCATCAAGATTGCGGCCGATGGCCGCACCATCAATACGGACGGCCTGAAGTACGTGCTCGGCCCCTATGACGAGTACAGCCACGAAGCCGCCGTACAACTGGTAGAAAAGAACGGCGGCGAGGTGACCGCCATCTCCTTTGGCCCCGAGCGGGTCAAGGAGACGCTGCGCAACTGCCTGGCCATCGGGGCCTCCAGGGCGGTACATATCCACGACGAGGACACCTCTCACGACGACGCCCTGGCCATCGCAACCGCCCTGGCCGCGGCCATCAAGCCGATGAGCTACGACGTGATCTTCACCTCCAACAAGGGCACCGACTCGGACCGCGGTCTGGTGGGCGCCATGCTGGCCGAGAAGCTGGGACTGCCCTACGTGGGCCTGGTTTCCGAGCTGGAAGTCGAGGACGGCGGCAAAGCCCTCATGTGCAGCCGCGACGTCGAGGGGGGCCAGCGCGAGAAGATCAAGGTCACCCTGCCGGCCGTGGTCTGCGCCCAGAAGGGCCTGCGCGAGCCGCGCTACGCCTCCTTGATGAATATCATGCAGGCCAAGAAGAAGCCCATGGAGACCAAAACCGTGGCCGAACTGGGCGTGGATACCGCCGGGGCAGTCAAGCTCGAGGTCGAGAAGATGGAGTACCCCCCCCAGCGTCCACCGGGACGCCTCGTGGAAGGCGGCAGCGTGGATGAGAAGGTCAAGGAGCTGGTGCGCCTGCTCAAAGAGGAAGCCAAGGTTTTGTAGGAGGACATGATGGGTAACGGAATCTGGGTGATCGGGGAAGGCAAAGGAGAGCTTTCCCGGGCCACATGTGAATGTTTGAGCGAAGCCCGCCGGCTGGCCGGCGAGGACAAGGTGAGCTGTCTCTTGCTCGGCTCGGGAGTGAGCGGCTGGGCGGCCCAGGCCGGCAAGTTCGGCGCCGACGAGGTGCTGGTTTGCGACAACGCCGAGTTGGGCAAGTACAATCTGGAAACCTGGGCCCACCTGGTGGCCACGGCGGTGGAAAGCAAGAAACCCGACCTGGTCCTGGTCCCGGCCACCACTCACGGGAACGAGGTGGCCGCCCGCGTGGCCGCCCGTCTGGGTCTGGGGCTGGCTTCGGAAGTCGTCTCCCTCTCCAGGGGTGATGACGGGCAGTTCCGGGCCGTGCGCCCGATGTATGCCGGCAAGGTGCGCGTCACCGTGCGGTTCAAGGACAACGGTACCCGGATGGCGACGGTACGGCCCAACGTGCTGACCCTGGCCGAGACCGGCCGGGCCGGCGCTGTCTCCAGCCTGGACTTCGGCAAGCCCGAGAAGACCGGGGCCGACGTGGTCAGCGTGGAGACAAAGGGCGAAGGGGGCAGCGTGGACCTGTCGGAAGCCAGCATCGTGGTTTCGGGCGGGCGCGGCTTGAAGGGTCCCGAGAATTTCCACCTGGTGCACTCGCTGGCCGAGGTGCTGGGCGGAGCCGTGGGCGCCTCGCGCATGGTGGTGGACGCGGGCTGGAAAGAGCACAGCTACCAGGTGGGCCAGACCGGCCGGGTGGTCACCCCTGACCTCTACATCGCGGTGGGCATCTCAGGGGCCATCCAGCACCTGGTGGGCATGCAGAACGCCGGTTGCATCGTGGCCATCAACAACAATCCCGAAGCCGCCATCTTCAAGGTGGCCGACTACGGGCTGGTGGGCGACCTGTTCGAAGTGGTGCCGGCCCTGACTGAAGAGCTCAAGCGCTCGCGCAACTAGCAGAGTCCTCGAAGAGGGCTCTTGCATCATCCTGCGCTCAACAGATTGTGGAGCAGGCTGGTGGCGGAGCTCGGCTTCGACACCAGCCTGCTAGAGCTCCTGAGGAGCCATCCGCCAGGGCGGGTGGCTCCTTTCAGGTGGTGGATGCGGGAGAATTCTCGTAAGCCTGGGCAAGAAGCTCAACAGAAGAGAATTTAGAACCGGTGGAAACGACCGGGGGCCAGAAAACTCAGCAGCACGAATGCCGAAGCCACCAGCAGAAGCAAGTTCACCCGCCGGCCCTGCCAACCGCCCACCAGACGAAGGTGGAGGTAAGCCAGGTAGACGCACAGCGTGACCAGCACCATCTGGTTCTTGATGTCGCTGAAGGCGAACACCCAGTTACTCATGACCATGCCAGTGGTGAGCCCCAGCAGCATCAGCGGGAAGCCGGCCAGGATCAGGCGATAGGCGGCCCGGTCCAGGGCGTCCAGCGAGGGCATCAGGCGGAACATCCCCCACACCTTCTTGGCCTTCAACAGACGGACCTGAACAAAATACAACAGCGCGCAGAAGGCGGCCAGCACGAAGGCGCCATAACCCACCATGTACGAGCCGACATGTAGATAGAACCAGAAGCTCTTACTGGGATTGAGGCCGGGGTCGGTGGACAGCACCAGCAGCGAGAAACAGGTCATCGCAAAGGCGGCCGGGGCAGCCACGGCGCCCAGCACCTCCATCTTCCACACCTTGCCCAGGATCAGATAGAGCCCGACCACGACCCAGGCCAGCGAGCCCAGGCTTTCGGCCATGCCGCTCAGGGGGGCGTGGCCCAGCGAGAGGCCGACCAGGAGCAGAGCCAGCGTGTGCAGGCCGAAGGCAGCCCAGAGCAGGTTGCGCCAGATGTGCCAGTCTTGCTCCTGACGGCGGAACAGGTTCCACTGAAAGCCCACCGAGGCCCCCAGGTAACCCAGCGCCGCCCCGCTCAGAGCAGCCAGGCCGCTGGTCACGAGGGCTCCTCCTCTTCCAGATCCTCGCGGGTCAGGCCCAGGAGCTCGAGGGTCAACTTGAGCTGCTGGGGATCGACTCCCGCCCCCGAGAGCTGGCGCAGACGCATGGTGGGGGCGTGCAGCAACTTGTTGAGCAGGCTTCGCGAAAAGGCCTCCAGCCGCTCGGCCTCCTGCGGGGTGCAACGCTCGAGGTAGCGGGCCAGCTCTTGCTGACGCAGCTCCTCGAAGCTCTCGCGCAGTGTGCGGATGGCCCCCGAGGCCTTGCGCGAGTCGAGGTCGGTCAGGAAGCCCTGGGCCTCGCTGCGCACGATCTCGAGCACCTTCTGCACTTCCTTGTGGCGCTGGGCAAGATTCTGGCCCACCACCTCCTGCAGGTCGTCGATATTGTAGAGATAGACGTTGTCGAGCTCGCCGCAGGCCGGGTCGAAGTCGCGCGGCATGGCGATGTCCACCAGGAACAAAGGACGGTAGCGCCGGGCCCGCATGACCTTGCTCAGCCGCTCCTGGGTGACCACGTAGTGGGGGGCGCCCGTGGAAGCGATCAGGATGTCCACCTCGGCCAGGGCCCGATCCAGATCCTCGAAGGGCACCGCCTGGCCGCCGCACTGGCGGGCCAGCTCCTCGGCGCGAGCAGCGGTGCGGTTCGTCACGGTGATCTGTTGCACCCCGGCATCGCCCAGCAGCTTGAGGGTCAGCTCGGTCATCTTGCCGGCCCCCAGCAGCATCAAGCGCCGGCCTGAGAGATCGCCAAAGATCTTCTTGGCCAGCTCGACGGCGGCCGCGCTGACCGAGGAAGCACCCTGACAGATGCGCGTCTGGCTGCGGGCCCGCTTGCCCACCCGCACGGCCCAGGGGAAGAGCCTGTCCAGGGTGGGCCCGGTAGCGGCCGCCTGACGGGCCGACTCGTAGGCCGAGCGAACCTGTGACAGAATCTGGTTCTCGCCCACCACCATCGAGTCGAGCCCGCTGGAGACCGAAAAGAGGTGCTCGACGGCCTGCTGGCCTTCGTAGCGATACAAATGCTCTGCCGGAGCCTCGATCAACGAGCCCAGCTCGGCCTGACCCACCGTGTAGACCTCGGTGCGGTTGCAGGTAGACAGAATAGCGCACTCCCTCACGCCCGGCTGGGCGCGCAGCGTCGCCAACGCCTCCTGGAGGCGCTCTCCGTCAAAGACGACCTTCTCGCGCAGGTCGATGGGGGCCGTCTTGTGGTTCAAGCCCAGCAAGACCACAGTCATCGCGGGGTACTATCCCATATTGCGAGGGTGGGTTCCTGCTTTAAGGCCTGCGAGCCGGCATCGGCTCTTCGGGCATCGAGTGGAAAACCAGCGGGACAGGGGTGCTGGGTAGCTTGGGAATGCCGGTTCCCGGTCGGATGCGGGGGGCAAGAGGGTCGTAGGGCACCCCGGAAAGCTCTGCCTTGAGCTGGCCGAGCTCGGCGTGCAGGTCACGGGTGAGCGACTTGACCGCCCGATGCTCGTCTCCGTTCAGATAAGGCTCAACTTGCATGGGCGTGCCGAACTTGATGCGAGCCACATCCCGGTGAACAAAGTCTTCCATCATCTGTTGAGCGCAGAACCCTGCTGCCAGGCTGCGCACCACCGCGCTCACCGAGCCGGGAGCCATACCGCCGGCAGTGAAGGCGCCTACCAGTCCACCGGCCAGCATCCCAGCCAGGCCTCCACCGACTCCGGCCAGCTTGGTAGGGAAAGGGTTGAACCACTTCTTCTGGGGCACCAGAGCCCGGGCCACGCTGCCCACGGCAAACGCTCCCGTGAGCGCTCCCGTCACCGCACCCGTTACGACCTGAGCGCCGGGACCAAGCGTGCTGCCCAACAGCGTGCCAGCAACCAGAGCTCCGGCCACGAGGTAGGTCTTCAGCTCGGCCATCGGTCGAGCCTGGTGGTCCTTCTGGTAATGAATGCCGATGGGCACGATGCTGTCGGCCTGGCCATGAACGGCAAAGTAGGCCGCCCCGCGCTTGAGGGGGTTGATCTGGTTGGGATTCTCGGAGATGCCGCCTTCCGGGAAAATGACCAGCGGCGTTCCCTTCTTGACCAGGTCCACGCCGTGCTGGATGGTCGCCCGACTCGGGCTGTCTCGGTCCACCGGAAAGGCGCCCATGGCGGTGATCAGGGGGCCACCCTTGCCTTTGAACAAGATGATGTTGGCCACGAAGCGATAGTCGCCCTGACCCAGCACCGCCGCAATGAGGGGCGGGTCGACGACGGTCGGATGGGTGGGGCAGAACAGATTCTTGCCGTCCTTGGGGATGTTCTCCTCGCCCTCCACCTCGATGCGGAACAGGCTGTTCATCAGGAACCGGTTGACCGGCTTGATCAGTGCCTGGGTCTTGAAGTTCGGGTGGGACAGACCATCGGCCGGGCCGGTGTAGCCTGGCAGTCTCCTCTGAAACGTGGTAACGGCGTGATTGGCGGCAGCGCTGACGCTATCCATCAGTTCCTGGCCCAGGCCAACCAGCGTTACCTCCTCCTTGGGAGTGTCCGCCTCGGTCGGCTTGGGACCAGAGTCCTTCTCGGACCCGGTCGCAGCGGCCGGCCATCCAAATACCGTAGTTTGCGGCATCGAGATCTGCATCGGGGAAAGCCTACTCCAACCTCATGAAATTAGTCTGAACCCAGGAAGCGCTCCGGATAGTCGGTGATCAGCCCGTGGACCCCCAGCCGCTTGAGCCGTTCCCCTCGTCCCTCCCCATTGACGCCGTAGGGTACCACCTCCTGGCCCCGTTCGGTGGCCCGGGACACCAGGTGTCGGTCCACCAGCAGCCAGTGCGGCATCAGGTGGTCGGAGCCCTGATTCAAGCCTTTGCTCTGCAGGTGACGCTTGAACAGATGGAATCCCGCCGCCGCACCAACGACGGCCCCTCCCAGAACGCCAGCCAGCACGGGCAGCCCGGTCAGGGTCGCGGCCAGTCCGAGACCGACTGCTCCTGCCGCTGCGGCCCAACCGGTCAGCCTGTAGAGCGGTTTGGCCCGCATGACCAGCCCGGTGGTGGCCTCGGGGAGCTCCGCCTTCATGCGCTGGAGGAACTGCGGGTCGTCGGCGGTGATGGTCACCTGGCTCTGCATGCCGTGCTGGCGCACTTTGGCGGCGATGGTCTGCTCCACCCCGAGCTTCTCGGGGCACTTGATCTCCATGTCCACGAACAGTTTCTCGCGAGCGGCGTAGCCCAGGACGTCATCGGCGGTGGGGATGTCGTGCTGGCTGGCCACCTTCAGGTCTCTGATCTGGTCGAGCGTCAGGT
Source organism: Candidatus Xenobia bacterium (assembly GCA_045863235.1). Classification (GTDB taxonomy): domain Bacteria; phylum Vulcanimicrobiota; class Xenobia; order Xenobiales; family QWHO01; genus QWHO01. The sequence continues at coordinate 114,008 of BTUM01000010.1, forward strand.
GGTCGATGCGGCCCTCGCCCTCGGTCATCCGGTCGACGGTGGGGTCGTGCATGACCACCAGATGGTTGTCGGCGGTGGCGTGAAAATCGGTCTCGATGGCGCGCACGCCCTGGCGGACGGCTTCTCGAAAGGCAGCCATCGTGTTCTCGGGCTGGGGTCGGGCACCGCGGTGCCCGAACAGGCTGGGCAGCATGGAGAGAGGTTAGCAGGGTCCGCTGAAACGGAGCTTAACGGGGGGCTTCTGTTGACCGTCTGATCGAGTCAAGAGCGGCGCGTGAATGATCCCTGGGAGCGCTCGATCACCTCGTCAAGGAAGACCAGGTTGGCCCGGGCCACGCTCTCCGAGATGGGTTTGATCTGGTCGGGCGGTGGCTGGTAGCTGCGCCCGATCTCCAGGGTGTAGCTCAAGATGCCGTTGGCGCAGTGCACTCCGTCCGAGCTCCCCGAGTTGGCGTAAAGCTCGGCGCTCTGCATGACCCGATAGCCGAGTCCCTCGTTCATCCGCTGACCCAGGTCGTGCAACTGGTCGCGCTCGGGAGGCGGCTGAAGGGTGTGGCTCCAGGGATACAGGATCATCTCTCCGTAGCCGTGGTGGTCGAGCACGCCGCGAATGTTGCCGCGTCCGAGCTCGAGCCGAAGCAGCGCCTGCACCTCCGGCTCGGAGTTCCCGCGCGGACCGCGGTAGTGGGGAGAGCCCGGGTCGTCGGAGGTGTGCTCGAAGTCATCGGCCGTAGAGCAGGGCGTGTCTCCGGCCGGGCGGTAGAGCTCGAGGTCCTGAGGACGGGGGGAAAGATAATTGCGGTTGAGGTCGGTCCCGATGGCCTCGGTGGGCTCTCCGCAGGCAGTCTCGCCTACCGGGCGGCGGTTCTTCTTCCACCAGTTGTCCTGGCTGCGACTGTATTCATAGCCGTCCGGGTTGACCACGGGCACCACCCAGATCTCGGCCTGCTCCACGCGACGCTTCATCTCAGGATCGCTGGCGTAGCCCTCCAGCAGCTGGCGAGCCACCTCCAGCGGCGGCTGAGAGGACATCCACTCACGCGCGTGGTGAAGGCCCGTCAGCACCACTCCAGGGCGGTCCGAGGTGTCCTGACAGCGCACCCCCTGACTGATCTGCAGAGCCCAGATCTCCCGGCCCTCGTGGGTCTGGCCCAGGCTGACACGACGGGCCAGGTTTGGGTAGCGACGCTCGAGCGCGGCCAGCTCCTGGGCCACCTCGTCCGAAGAAGGATAGGAGGAGAGCGCTGGATGAGGAAGCTTCTCGAGATGGAGCTTGAACTCGCCCACCAGGGCCCGAGTGTCACCCCGGGTCAGGTCCAAGCCCTCATGCTGGAGGTGAGCCAGAACCTCCTGATTGTCGATAAGCCCGTTCTGGTCAGTGTCCAGCGAGCGCGCCTCTTTGAGGCGCTCGGGATGTACGCTCTGATTCGTTCCCTGGATCTTCACGACTGCAGTCTAAGCGGGTCCTCCGGGCGAGTTATTGCCAGAAAGCAAACAAGGAAGATCTCCCGGGAGGATGGCGACCGGAGAGTGGGAAGCCCCCGATTCCCTGGAGGAACTCTCAATGCGAAAAACCCTGCTCACCGCCCTCTCCGTGCTCGCCCTGGCCAGCGCGGCCCCGGCCGCCTGCTGCTACTTTGCGGCCCTGGAGAAAGACGTCAACCAGCCCGGCCAGCGAGCCTTCATCACCTGGGATGAATCAGAGAAACGCGAATCGTTCACCGTCCAGCCCATGTTCGAGGGTAATGCTCCCGACTTCGGGATGGTCATCCCCACGCCGTCGCGTCCCAAGCTGCAAGAGATGCCGCGCGACTTCTTCAAGGAGCTTGCCGTCTTCACCATTCTCGAGCCGATGGACATGAGCAAGTTCAAGAGCATGGCTCGTCCCTCCAGCTACGCCGAGGGCGCCAGGCGAGACAAGAGCGCTGCCCGACCGGCGGTACGCGTACTCGAGGCCGGCGTGGTGGGCAGCCTGGACTACAAGATCCTGGAGGCAGATCGGGCCGACGCCCTCTATGAGTGGCTCAAGCAAAACAAATATTCCTACGCTGGCGACACGGAAACTCTGGCATACTACGTCCAGAAGAAGTGGACCTTCACGGTGATGAAGATTGACCCGCGCCAGATGAAGAAGCGTCCCGATGGCAGCTTCCTGGGCGAGATCACCCCCACCCGTTTCACCTTCGCGACCCCCCGGCTGATCTATCCGCTGCACATCACCCAGATCAGCGTCAAGGATACGACCGACGCCCTGTTCTACGTCATGGCCCGGGAGAAGATGGACCTGCCGGGCCAGTGGTCCTATGAGGGAAATTTTCTGGCCCTCTGGGGACAGGCCATGAGCTTTGCCGTGCCCGAGAAGCTGACCGCCCAGGAGAAAGAATGGATGGCTCGCTTGAGCAAAAAGCCTCCCACCCCCAACCCCAAGGGAGCTCACCTCGAGTGGTCGGGTCGGCTGACTCAAAAGCGGCTCGATGTCTTGACCGGCAAGGCGCCCTACAACCGCGACGCCCCTCCGGAAGAGGTGAAAAAGCTCAGCATCCTGCGCGGCCACCTCAAGGAGGGCTACTACCTGACCAAGTTTCGCAAGCAGTTCCACCGTTCGGAGATGACCCAGGACATCCAGTTCGTGAGCGCGGGCTACCAGGGGGCCAGAGATGATCTCGAGTACGTTCAGATTCTGCCTACTTCTCCTCCTTAGCCTGAGCCTGGGCCTGTCGGCCCAGACCCCGCCCTTCGCGAGCGAGCGTCCGGGCGGCGCCGACTCCGACCCGCTGGAGAGCCCGCGCGACCTCAGCGGGCGCTCGGTCAAGACCTGCCGGGTACGAGCGGTTCACGGCACCGAGTTGCCTGGATCGAGCGGCTGGCTGATGAGAAACGACCCCTGGCTGGCCTACCAGCGGGGGCGCGAGCTGAGCCTGCGGGAGTATTCCCGGGCCGACGGGGCTTTCGGCGAGGCCGGCAAGCTGCGCGGCAAGACCCAGGACGACGGGGCAACCCTGCTCGGCTCGAGCGACCACGTCAACTCCTGCGCAGCCTGCCACAACGTGCCCTGGCGCGACATGGGCTCGGGCATCACCATCCAGAAGAACTCCGGGGCCGGGCGCAACACACCCCACCTCTTCGGGGGCGGGCTGGTGGAGATGGTGGGTCAAGAGATCCGCCGCCAGTTGATGGCCCGCGTGGACCGCAACAGCAATGGCCGGGTGGAGCTCGAGGAGGCCACAGGCCGGGCCCTGGTCGAGCCGACCCCCGGCCAGGCGCTCGACTTCGGCAGCTTCGCCGACGAGAACGGTGACGGCCGACCCGACCTCAACCCTGTGGTCTACGTGTGGTATCTCGATCAAGATGGCCACCGCATCCCCTGGGCCCGCAACCTGAAAGCAGCCGGGGTGGCCGGATACAACTTCGAGGTGCAGGTCTTCGGCTTTGGCCAGCGCGACCGGGTGGGTCACGGCGGCCTCAGCTCGACCTTGCGGGCGGTCAGCTCCAACGCCTTCGACATTCACTCAGGCCTGCAGGTCCATGATCCGACCGCCAATCAAGAGCCACGGCGGGACGGCCTCAGCCGGGTCTCCCTGGCGGGGGCCCAGCAGTACTACACCGGCTTCACCCGGGACGCGGGCACGGTGCTCGGACCCGGTGGCATCAGCCTGGACGATCCTGACCGCGATGGCGTGCTCGAAGAGATCTCCGAGGGCGACATGGACCTGCTCGAGTTCTTCCTGCTCAACCACCCGGCCCCGACCCAGACCCGAGGGGCGCGGTTCGAGCGGGGCCGCAAGCTCTTTGCCGCCAGCGGCTGCGTGGAGTGTCACGTGAGCGACTGGCGAGTGCCCCAGGACCGCCGCTTTTTCGACCTGCAGGTGAGCTCAGGTCAGGGCCAGTTGCAGACGACCCGGCCCGGACCACTCCTCATGAAAGGCGTCTTCAGCGACTTTCGCCACCACGACCTGGGCCCCGAGTTCCACGAAATGCAGTATGACGGCAGCCTGGTCAAGAAATTCCGCACCACTCCGCTCTGGGGCGTGGGCACCACCGGCCCGTATGGCCATGACGGGGCCAGCCTGAACCTGGAGGCGGTCATCCGGCGCCATGGAGGGGAAGCGGCATCGGCTCGCGACCGCTATCTGGCCCTCGAAGAAACCGAGCGCGACGACCTGCTCGCCTTCCTCAACGGCCTGGTGCTCTACAGCACCGAGACGCTGCCCACTGACCTCGATGAGGACGGCCAGGTCAGCGAGCACTTCATGGTGGCGGGCGTGGATACCGGGCGGGAGGTGTTCAATCCGGAGTGGCTCTTTCGCCTGCCCGGTCGCATCGAGGGCTGGGTGGAGGTCAACTCCGAGCGCGTGCTGAGCAAGGCCCTGGTCAATTTGCAGGAGGCCTACGGCGAGAAATTGCCGGGACTCAGGGACCTGGATCGAGACGGTTTTCCGGACTGGTGGCTGCGGCGGCCGGCGCCGAAAGGATCCTGAATGCGCAATCTGATCTGGCTGGTCGGGGTCCTGGTGGTCGTAGCGCTGCTCCTGCCGCTCTGGCTCGGGCGATCCGAGTCGGCTCCTGGGCCCACGAGAACGGCTTCGCCGGCTCCCTCCCCCTCCGCATCTGCCTCCGTGTCTCCCCTGGACCCGCCAGCCCATCTCGGGCCGCTCGAGCAGGACCTCTGGCGAGCTCACATGGGGCTCATACCCCAGGACCCGTGGCCCCCGAGCTACTATAACCTGGCCGAAGCAGGAGGACACACCTATGTCCTCACCGTGGGACAGGCTGGCTTTGGCAGCTTCAAGATGTGGGCGGTCTGGGAGAAGAGCGACCAGGCCTGGGTCAACCGGGGCCACGTGGTGATCGGGGGAGAAGAAGCACCTTCACCCAGGCCGAACCAGTATAAGGAGCTGGGCCTGGAGGGCCTGTCCTCGGCGGTACAGCAGAGTCTGCTCAACCGCGAGACCTTTCGGCACATCAGCCCCCTGCCTGACGAATGACCCTGTTCGCTAACTCGGTGGAAGGACAACTCCGGGCTTGAGCGTCGACCCGGTCGGGCTGCTCGATCACCGGCTGCGCTTCGAGGACCTGGCGGCGCTGCCGTCGAGGATGGCCGATGCTTTTCCCGGCCAGTGGACATGGGATCGTGAGCCATCTCGGCCTCGGCATCCCAGAATCTGGGGTGAGGAAGGCGTTCTCAGCCTTCATGGCCCGAAGGTCTTTCTGGACCTGACTCGGCATACGGCTCTCCTCTTCATCGCTTACGACTTTCGCTATCTCGAATCACAGCCCGAGCTTCTCCGCTCCACTCGCGAGGGCGTGCGCGAGGTCGGCCGAATCCTGAATGCGAGCCAGGTCGTCTTCGTTCCCGACAACGCAAGCAAGAGCATGATCGCGGTCAGTTGGTTGTATGAGGGTTGGCGATTGGAAGACATCGTCGTCGCCCTGAGCCGTGAATTCGGCGTTCCGCGGTCCGATTTCATGGAGCTGATCTTTGTGCGCCCGGACGGAATCTATGAAGTCAGGGACAGTTACTCTCTCGAGGTCCTCGGGCCCAGTGCCGAGCCGCCTCCCCGGGACTGGCACCCGATCATGGCTCGAGACGGCGTCTTGAAGTCATTCAGTCTGGAATCGCTCGAGTTCATGCCAAACCAGCAGAACTGGACCGATTTGAAGCTTATGGTCATGAAAGAGCTCTTACCCGGCGTGCCCACGCCGGTCAACTCGACCGGGTATGGCATGCATCTCGTTCTGCTCGGCACGGAGGCCACGCGCCTTCGGCACGTCCAGCATACTCCGACTTGCACTCGGACCGCCTTCTTCCAGACCCGCTCGCGCTGGCTCGCGCGGATGCGCGGGCATGATCATCCACGCCTCCGCCATTACAAATTCCATGCGATGAGCCACCGATTCGAGGCACTGGCCTTCGACCACGTGGTCGATTTCAGCTTCCCAGACGACCCGGGTGGCGGCGGGACAATTACGAAATACCCGAGGCGACCGGATTAAGGCCGCGTCCAGCGGCCAGAATGCCCCGTGCAGGGCATGTCAGCAACAACCCGGTGTTGCCAAGTCGATTTTGAACAGACAGACAGAGAGAACAGAATCATCGGAGATCTGGGACCTACTCCGAGCCATCCGCCACCGGGCACGATTGGAGCAGGGCGTCCAGATGGGGCAAATGCTGGACCATCCCAGAGAGCCACAAGACGGCGACGCCACGCATGACCGGCCTTCGGCAGGACCTTCCCGAGCCCGCTGGGAAGCTTGCTCCCACGCCCATGCGAGACACCGTCTACCTGCTCTTGTTCGACGGCTATGCCGACTGGGAGCCCGCCCTGGCAGCCTGCGAGATTCGCAAGCACGGGGGCTTCGAGCTGGTGACCGTCGGCTTCGACGACCACACCGTCACGTCGATGGGGGGTTTTCAGGTCCTGCCCGCCATCCGGCTCGATGACCTCGACCCCGAACGGGCCGTGATGCTGATCCTGCCGGGAGGCGACCGCTGGGAAGATCCCCCCGAAAGCAACGCCCTGGAGAAGGTATTGCTGGATCTGCGCCACCGCCATGTGCCGCTGGCGGCCATCTGTGGGGCCACTCTGGCCCTGGCCCGGGCAGGGCTGCTCAAGGGGATCAAGCACACCTCCAACGGGCTGAATTACCTCGTCGAGCACGTCCCGAGCTACGACGAGGACGAGCTCTACCAGGAGGTGCCGGCCGTGCGCCACCGCCACATCATCACCGCCAATGGAGCGGGGTATGTGGAATTCACCCGCGAGGTGCTGGGCCTGTTGCGCATCTACCCTGAGGACGAGCTGGAAATCTGGTACGATCTTTTCAAGAAAGGCGTCATGTCCGGGCTGCGCTGAGATGCTCGTGCGGCTTGGAACACGAGGCAGCGAGCTGGCCCTGGCTCAATCGATGCAGGTTGCCCGCCAACTCGAGAGTCTGCACCCGGGCCTGAGGGTCGAGACGCTGGTCATCAAGACCACGGGCGATCAGAAAGCCGACGTGCCCCTCTCCAGCCTGGGCGGCAAGGGGGCCTTCACCCGGGAGATCGAGCACGCGCTGCTGGGCGGGCAGGTCGATCTGGCGGTGCATTCGCTCAAAGACCTGCCCACCACGCTGCCCGAGGGACTGGTGCTGGGTGCCGTGCCCGAACGACAGGATCCGCGAGACTGCCTGATCGCATCCGTCCCCCTGGGCGAGCTGCCGCCGGGAGCCCGGGTGGGCACTGGCAGCGCCCGCCGCGTGGGACAGCTGCGCCAGGCCCGCCCCGACCTGATCTTCGAAGGCATCCGAGGCAATCTTCCCACCCGGGTGGCCAAATGGCGGCGAGGGGAGTACCAGGCCATCGTGCTGGCCCTGGCCGGCCTCAACCGTCTGGGGCTGGAAGCTTGTGGACTGGAGCCCCACGAGCTGCACCCGCTCGATCCTTCCGTCTGCCTGCCGGCGCCCGGCCAGGGGGTGCTGGGCCTGGAGATCCGCGAGCACGACGAGCAGACGCGAGCCCTTCTGGCCCCACTCGAGCATCCCGAGAGCGCCCTGGCCATGCGGGTCGAGCGGGCCTTCCTGGCCGAGCTGGAGGGCAACTGCAGTCTGCCCGCCGGCTGCCTGGCCGAGTCCGGTCGCGAGGGGCTCTCCGCTCGAGGAGTGCTCGGCGACGCCGGCGGCGAGCGCCTGGCCCGCTCCAGCGCTCACGACCGTGACCCGGAGAGGCTGGGGCGAGAGCTGGCTCGCCAGCTGAAGGCTCAATTGTGACCGGGCGACGCATCGTGGTCACCCGGGCCCGCGAGAAGGCCGACGAGATGGCCGAGCAGCTGGAAGCGTTGGGAGCCCGGGTGGTCTTCTGCCCCACGATCCGCTATCTGCCCCCGGAAGAGCCGGATCGGCTCCGCTCGGCCCGCATCGCCGAGTATGACTGGATCCTGTTTACCAGCCCCCAGGGCGTGGCCTCCTTCTTCGAGCAACCCGGCCCTCCACCGCGCGCCCGCATCGCCTGCATCGGCCCGGCCACGGCCGCCGCCCTGCCCCAGGGGGTGGCCTGCGCGGTGCTGCCTGACCGATACGTGGCCGAAGGCCTGCTGGAAGCCCTGCGCCCTTATCCCATCGAGGGAATGCGCATCCTGCTGCCCCGGGCCGCCGAGGCCCGCGAGGTGCTGCCCGAGACCCTGCGCGCCCGTGGAGCCGACGTGGATGTCGTGCCCGCCTACCGCACCGTGTCCGAGGACACGTTGAACCCTGAGGTTCTGGTCGGGCCGGTGGATGCGGTCACCTTCACCTCCTCCTCCACTGTGAAGGCCTTTCACAAGCTGCTGGCGGGCCGCCCCCTGGCTGGCTTCCCGGCGGCAGCCATCGGTCCCATCACGGCCCAGACCGCCGTCGAGCTGGGCTTCCCTCTGCTCGTGACGGCCTCCGAGCACACCATCTCAGGTCTCATCTCGGCTCTGCAAGGAGCCTTCCGGGGGGGGCAAGAAGGCTAACCGGTCATGACCTTTCCCACCGTGCGTCTGCGCCGCCTGCGGCGGACCCCAGAGCTGCGCTCCCTGGTCCGCGAGACTCGACTTTCCCCCCTCGACTTCATCCTGCCCCTTTTCGTGGTGCCGGGCGAGAACGTGCGCGAGGAGATCTCCGCTCTGCCGGGCCATGCCCACCTGAGCGTGGACCGACTTGTGGAGGAGGCCCGCGGTGCCTTCCAGGATGGAATCAGAGCGGTGATCCTGTTCGGTCTGCCCGAAGCCAAGGACCCGACCGGATCGTCCTCCCTGGCCTGGGACGGCCCCGTGCAGAAGGCCATCCAGGCCCTCAAGCGCGAGTTACCCGAGCTGGTCGTGATCACCGATGTCTGCCTGTGCCAGTACACCGACCACGGCCATTGCGGGGTGCTCGACCAGGGCGGGGTTGACAATGATGCCACCCTGGAGCTGCTGGCCGCAACCGCGCTGTCGCACGCCAATGCGGGTGCCGACATGGTGGCCCCCTCGGACATGATGGATGGCCGCATCCAGGCCATCCGCACTCGACTCGACGAGGGCGGCTTTCACCAGGTGGCCATCATGGCCTACAGCGTGAAGTTCGCTTCGGCCTTCTACGGACCGTTCCGCGAGGCGGCCCACTCGGCCCCTTCCCACGGGGATCGCAAGAGTTACCAGATGGACCCGGCCAACCGGCGCGAGGCCTGGCGCGAGGCCGAACTGGACGCGGCCGAGGGGGCCGACATCCTGATGGTCAAGCCTGCCCTGGCTTACCTCGACCTGATCCGCGATCTGCGCGAGCGCTTCCCTCATCCCCTGGCAGCCTACAACGTCAGCGGGGAGTATGCCATGATCAAGGCAGCCGCCGAGAGAGGCTGGGTGGACGAGCGGGCCATCGCCCTGGAGACCCTGACCGGCATCAAGCGGGCCGGGGCCGACCTGATCCTCACCTACCACGCCCGCGAGGCGGCCCGATGGCTCGGCTGATCCTGATTCTGCTCCTGCTCTGTCCGGCCTGGGCCCAGAAGGTGCCCTGCAAGACCGACCTGGTTCCAGGAGGAGAGCTGGCCGTCGATACGCCTTCCGACGTGCTGGTGGACGCCAAACAGCGGGTTTTCCTGCTCTACGGCCGCGAGGGTGGGGCCGAGCTGCTCGACGCCCAGGGCCGGAGCCTGATGAAGCTCGAGACCGGGGAAACCGAGCAACGACCGACTCGCTTCCGAGTTCACGCGCTCTGGACTGGCTCGGGCGCCCCCCCATCGCTGCTGGCCTCGCAAGACGGCCCCGAGGGGGCCGTGTGGGTGCTCACGCCCTCCGACAACAACCTGAGAGCGATCAGGCTGCGAGGCGCTCCCGAGCCCATCTCCGACCAGGCCGTGCTGGCTCGCGAAGGGGACCGCTACTACGTGCTGGACAACGCCACCAATCCCCCCCGGCTCTGGATCTTCTCCACCTCGGGCAGCTACGTCGCCAAGGGCAGCTTCCCGGGCCTGGCCCGGGTGCGCAAGATGGCCCTGGACCGCAATCACAACCTTTACGCTCTGGTGGACGCCGGCCTGGTGGTCTACAACCGGCTGGGCAGCAAGCGTTACACCCTGCCGGGAGCGCGCGCCTTCACGGTCAATCGCGAGGACCGCCTGGTCGCAGCCGGCGGTGAGTGGCTGCGCAAGTTCGACCTGAAAGGCAACCTGCTGGCGGAAGGGCGCCCGCCACAGGGGGCCACCCAGCCCGAAGCCATGAGCCTGACCGCTGACGGCTCGATGTTCGTCTACTATGCCGGGGGATTGCTGGCCCGCTTCGACCCCCGCGCCGAGCTCGAGGACGAGTCCAACTTCAACCCGGGAAGCTCGCCGGCCGGCTACGGGCTCGATTCCCAGGGCCGTCTGTTCACCTGGGACAACAGCGCCGAGCAGCTGATCATGCGCGCCCCCTCCGGGAAGGTGCTCAACCGGGCCGGCTACGTCCCGGGTGGCTTCTCGCCGGAAAAGCTGGTCAACCCTACCGACGCCACCCTGGCCCCGGACGGCACGATCTGGGTGGCCGAGGCCGGGGGCTGCCGCTTGCACCGCTACCACCCCGAGCGGGGCTGGCTGGAGCCCATCGCCGTGGGCATCCGCGGAGGCGCCGCCCGGGCCGAGCCGCTGCAGGTCAAATCCGACCACCGGGGCGAGCTGCTCATGCTGGTGGCCCCGGCCGGGCGTCGCGGCAATCTGTTCATCCAGCGGCGCGACAGCAACGGCAAGCTGCTCGGCCAGAAAGACCTGGGACCCATCGGGCCCGGCGCGGTGGTCAAGCTCGCCGTCCAGCCCTCAGGCGAATACTACCTGTATCGCTCCGACACCAACCCTCGCCCCTCGCTCGAGCGCTTCGACTCACGGGGCAATCGAATCGGCTTCGTGGGAGGCAAAGACCCCAACTTTACCCTGAGCAAAGGTGTAGCCACAGGCATCTTCCTCAAACCGGAAGAGGATCTGGTGGCCTACAAAGGCGGGGTGATCATCCCCACCGGGGGCCAGCTCATCTACATCGACTCCGAGCTCAAGATTTACAAGGTTCTGGCCCTGAGCCACCACCGCTCGGCGGCCGGGGCGCGGGTGACTCTCGATTTCGGAGGAGCCTGCTTTGCCGACGGAGTGCTCTACGTGACCGACATGTCCAACCAGTGCGTGCACAAGATCGTGCTGCGCTGAAGGACCTTGGCGCGGGGGTTGTCGAAACGGCGGGCATGGATCCCAGACAAGTAGCGGGCATGGATCCGCGTCAGATGGCCGAGTTGCACCGCAACCGGGCCCGCCGTCATTATGAAGACGGCCAGATCAAGGATGCGGTGATCGAGCTCGAGCAGGCCATCCACAACGACCCGCGCGACGCCGACGCGTGGCAGATGCTGGCCGAGATTTACGGGGCCGCCGGTTACGTCGAGCAGGCCGCGAGCTACATCCAGAAGTGTCTGCAGGAGAATTACCAGAACATCGACGGCTGGGTCATGCTGGCCAACCTCTACGCCCAGTTGGGTGGCCCCTACCTGGACCTGGCGCTCCAACAGCTCGATCTGGCCATGAGCCTGGATGACAACAACGCCAATGCCCACTACCTGCGGGGCAACATCCTGGCCCAGAAGGGCCAGAGCGAGAGCGCCGTGGCCAGCCTGAACAAAGCACTGAGCCTGGCCCCCGATCATCCCTTCGCCAAGCACGACCTGGAAGCCCTCAAAGCCCGCGCCTGACTTCGAGCTCTGCTTTCGATTTTGCATCAGCCTGCTAGTGCTTTTGCGCTCAGGCCAGGGGTCGAAAGACTCCGAAGCACGAGGTGTAGCCGTGCAGGTAGGTGGTACCGCCAACCGGACCGATCTCGCCGTTGCAGAAAAACCCTCCGATGGGAATGTCTCCCACCCGTCGGCGAAACAGCCTGCAATCGTGATCGGGCTCTCCGTAAAGGTAGTCACCCCGGCCCAGGCAGCTAAAGAGGAGAGCCCCCTCGGCGTCCTGGGCGGGCGCGGTGGCGCAGAAGCGGTCGAGCAGCTCGGTCAGGTCCTCGGCCGACGTCTCGCGGTCACGCAGGTGGAACTGCACCGTCTGGCCCACCCTGGGCCGGGCCCCGACCACCAGGTCCCCTCGTTTGTGGTCGATGCCGATCAGGTTGCGGATCAAGAAGTCGCCCCGGTGACAGTCCTGCTTGAACGGATCCATCTGAATGCCCAAAAAAAGGGAGTGTCCGGCCAGCTGCCGATCACGAGCCGGCAGCTGCGAGACCAGTTGGCGCAGCATCTCCAGGGGAGCGGTGCGATCGAGTTGGGTGACGTGGTTCTTCTCGGCTCCGGTGACCACCATCGGCTGGCCCACAGGACGACAGCCCTGGGCAACCACGGTGTCCATGGCGATGGGACCACTGAGCGCCACCCCCACCAGCCCGGTCCGGATCAGGAAATTATCGCAAAGGAGCGCGTTGCCACCGGGAAAGGCGGCGTCGCTGGCCAGCCCCCCCACCTTGGGCTGGCCGGGGTAGGCGTAATCGAGCCCCAGAGCTGTCTCCTCCACCGGGAAGCTGAACGGGTCGGCCAGCAGGATGAAACAGGGATGGTCGGCCGGGTCCACCTTCAGCCATTCGTGCCAGCGCTCGGGAGCCCCGTCCAGGTCAGGCACCTCCATCTCTTGCAACTGGAACGTTTGGACTTTCACGCCGGGCAACCAGGCGGCCGTAATGCTGACGGCGGGAGAATGCTCCACTTCATGCCCATTGCCGATGATGCCCCCGCCCGAGCAGCCGATCAGGTGCCCCACATCAAGATTGCGGATCAGGTGGGCCGGCAACTCGCTGAACTGGCCGCGAAAAGCAGCACTGACAAAGACCAGGGCAAGGTCGGGGCGTCCGGCCGGATCGTCGAGCTGCTCGACACATTCCTCGATGGCCCTGACGAGGTTTGAGGCCTCGGAGAGGCTGGAGCGCCACCTCATTTCCTCAAGGCTATCGCGAAAAAGGCGAAATTTCAAGTCGAATGGCAGGCTTCACAGCGTAGAGGGCTACCCTGCAGGGGCACCGGCCCGATCCCACGGCGTGGGGCAAGTGCGCCAGCCGGAGCCCCACCGCCCACGGTGGGGAGCCCCACGCCAGGTGGTGGGGCAAGTGCGCCAGCCGGAGCCCCACCGCCCACGGTGGGGAGCCCCACGCCAGGTGGTGGGGCAAGTGCGCCAGCCGGAGCCCCACCGCCCACGGTGGGGAGCCCCACGCCAGGTGGTGGGGCAAGTGCGCCAGCCGGAGCCCCACCGCCCACGGTG
>BTUM01000011.1:0-125967 GCA_045863235.1 Candidatus Xenobia bacterium
ATTTTTCACCTGGGGCGCCATTGCTGGCCGCCTGAGGGCATCATACCAGCAGGTCGGGCGTTCGAATCGCCTCCCCGGCTCCAGATTTATCGCCGTTTTTCGCCTCTCGCTGCAGGGGCGATTTTCGTTTCGGGGTACCGGTCGGGTACCAACTCGGAGGCACTCACGCGATCGTTTTGTGGTCCCCAGCTGGTCCCCGACGTGGGGGCGGCAGGTTGGGCGAGCTCGGCGGGGTGGGCGCGTCCCTGGAGGTGGGGCAGGCCCCGCGCCGGTAGGGGAAGCTTGTTCGGCCGCCGTTGTGAATAAGTTGGGCGGCCGGTTGCCCCTCATTACGCGGTACCCTCGACCCGGGTCGAGCCTCGTTGGGTATGTAATGAGGGGCACGCTAAGGGCAGGGCGAGCCGAGCGGCTTCAGACAGGGCCTCTAATCCGTAATAAATATATGGTTGTGCGCCAGGATAAGCCTGGAGTGGGAGGACGATAAGCTAGAACTGAAACCCATTTTCGGAGCCCCGTGGGTGCAAATCCCATCCGGACAAGGTTGGCAGCCAACCGGAAGCGAGTCTTGCGTCGGGTCGAGTGATCGGCCAGGCGAAGCGTAGACAGCCACAGCGTGGGCCGTGTGATTGAGCCTCGAAAGATTTTGTTCGCGAGAGCTGACGCAGTAACCATATGCGGAAGGCAACACTCCCTCGGCGCCAGGCAAGTCGAGAAAGTCTCGCCGGGGTCATAGAGCACGGCACGCCTGAAGGGTTCCCCAGGAACCTGGGAGACCTCACAATTCCATGTCGTCCCCGACCGTGTTGGGCAGCCGGTGAAACGCCCAGGCGCAGCGGACCGCGATACTGCGTCCGACTCGATGAAAAGCCGCAGGGACGAGTATCGGCACTGGTACGGACTCACAACCTTAACCTGGGAGGGGTCCGGATGATTGTTGAGGAGTCGGACGACCTCATAGTACCGCTGAAGCGGGGGAACCAGCCCAAAGGGACCCCGTGGAGGGAAGGAGGTCGCAGATTGATAGACTGGTGGATGGAACGATGGCCGAGGCACAGACCTCGAAAACTGTCTCAACGAAACTCCAACAGGTAGCGGAGCGGGCAAAGGCGGCGCCTGAGTTGGCCTTTATGAACGTCGCGCACCTCATCGACGTGGAGTTCCTCGAAGAGGCCTATAGGCGGACACGAAAGGACGCCGCTCCAGGGGTCGACAGGCAGTCTGCTCAGCAATTTGCAGAGGCCCTACGCCCCAATCTGCAGTCACTTTGCCTGCGGATGAAGGAAGGCACTTACCGAGCTCCGCCCGTTCGCCGGGTAGAAATTCCCAAAGGAGACGGCAAGACCAGACCCATTGGGGTGCCCACATTCGAGGACAGGGTTGCCCAGCGCGCGGTGGCCATGGTCCTGGATGCCATCTATGAGCAGGACTTCTTGGACTGCTCATATGGCTTCAGGCCCGGTCGGTCGACGCACATGGCAATCGACAAACTCTGGAAAACGATGACTCTGGCGCGCGGCGGGTGGATTCTCGAAGTGGACATTCGTGGCTTCTTCGACCACCTGGACCACGGGCTTCTCAAGAGCTTCCTGGACCGCAGGGTGCTGGATAAGGGAATCCGGCGGTTAATCCACAAGTGGCTCAGGGCGGGCGTCCAAACCGGCACGGAACTCTCACGTCCCGTTTCCGGGACTCCCCAGGGCGGGGTGATCTCCCCGATTCTCGCCAACATCTACCTCCACGAGGTTGCAGACGTTTGGTTCGAACGGATGGTCAAACCCGTCCTGGATGGGCAAGCCCACCTCATACGCTACGCGGACGACTTGGTGATGCTCTTCACGAGCGAAGCAGACGCTCGCCGCGTAATGAGAGCCCTGCCAAAGCGCTTCGGCAAGTTTGGACTAGAAATTGCTGCGGAAAAGACGAAGCTGGTTCAGTTTCTCCGACCACAGCCGAACAGACCAAACGAAACCGGAACCTTTGATTTCCTGGGATTCACGCACTTCTGGGAGTTCACCCCAAAGAAGAAGTGGGTGGTAAAGCGGAAAACCGCCAGGGGGCGGCTTCAAAGAGCGGTGAAGGCGGTCACGGATTGGATGAAACGAAGCATGCACTGGCCCATCATGGACCAGTTGAAGGTGCTTCGCAGTAAAGTCCGCGGACATGCCAACTACTACGGCATCATCGGCAATTCCAAAGCCGTTTCCATTTTCGTCTATCTCGTAAAACGAGCCTGGCGTAAGTGGCTGAGCCGGCGCTCACAAAAGGGAAGAATCACGTGGGTGAAGTTTGGGGCCTTCCTCAAGCACAACCCTCTGCTTCCTCGCCTGAAGCCAATCTAGCAGCAAGTCTATCCTCTGAAGAGCCGGATGCGGGAAATCCGCACGTCCGGTTCTGTGGGGGGCCGAGGGGGCAACCCCTCGGTCTACCCGACTTTGGGGTCCGAAGGGGGCGGGGGCCAGTTGCACGGTGGGACCAACTCGCCGGTGGGCGAGAGCTCCGTCGGGGAGGTCCGACGGGGCCTCGTCCTGGCGGTTGGGGATTCTATGGAAAACTCGTGGGCGTATTGAATAGGCGGGCCCACGAGTTTACCACAGACTCCCCAACTACGGGAGCCTCAGCATGGCGTTACAGAGAGGGCCAGACTCAACTAACGGGGGCATCATCAGGGCGAGAGTCTACCGAAGACCAATATTACATAAATAAAATGGGGGGGGGACGAAGTGGGCGAAAGCCTCGTCTCCTCCCCTTTAAATTCGTATATAAATTTGGTACTGACGAGACTCGCGCCAACGGTGGGCTTTGTTATCCGCGGCCCTCTTCTTGTAGCGCTTTGACGAGGCTCCCGTGGCTGTGGAGTTGTGGGCTGGTGCCGTACCAGAGTTTTTACGCCGGCAGCAGTCCACAAATCCACAGCCCGCCTACGGTAAGCTTCCCCTTACCGTTCCCCGGCCAGGTCTCCCTCCCCTCTCACTCCGGTGCTGCCAACAGAAGCGCTGTCCTGGGCCCGCCCCCCGACTGCACTGCGTTCCAGCCCTGGTGGTTGCCTGGCATCGGGCCGCTGGTCGCCTCGTGATGGGCTCGTAGGGTGGCAGCCAGCACGAGACCAGCACCGCGAAGACGAATGCCTGGAAACGAATTGTGTTGCGGGCCCTTCCCCAAGGGTGACCAGGCCACTCAGAGACGCGCGCCATAGAGAGCAGCCTCAAGCCTTTCCGAGGCGGCCCGCTGCATCGTGGGCAGGACGCTTGCGTAGGTATCCAGGGTCAAGACCACCGATGCGTGGCCCAATCTCTCGCTAATAACTTTGACATTCTCGCCGGCCGCCAGCAATAGTGTGGCGCATGTGTGGCGAGCAGAATATAAATTGAATTGGCTGGGTAAGCCGGCTTTCTTAAGCAGCGGCTTGACGTGTCGCCTGAGCAGGTTGCCGCCGTTGAGCGGCTCGCCGAGTTGGTCAGCGAAGACGAAATCGTGTGTGGCGTAGGCGTCGCCCGCGGCTCTCCGCTCGTCATCCTGGGTTGCCCGGTGCTCTTGCAGCCTGGTGACCAAGCTTGCCGGGATCGCGATCGAGCGGATGCTGGTCGCGGTCTTGGGACGGGCGAGTGACCAGCCTCGATCGCCGTCCTCGCGCAGCTCGACCCGCCGACGGCTGCGCACGAGCACGCGCTCTATGCGCACGACCCCTACGCTCAGATCGACATCGGCCCAGGACAGACCGAGGTATTCCTCGGGGCGCATCCCGGTCATGAAGGCAAAGTGGAAGAGGGTCTCCATCTTGGTGCCAGCGGCGGCAGCCAGGAAGCGGCCCGCCTGCTCGGCCGTCATGGCCTTGACCTTTCGCCTCTTCTGTTGGCGCGGCAGCTCGACGTCGTGGGCCGGGTTGTAGTTGATCTTTCGCCAGCGGACGGCTTGCTTGAGGGCACTTGAGATGACCACGTGCAGCTTGCGCACTGTGGCCACCATGGACGAGCGCTCCTGCAGCAACTTCGAGTAGAGGTCCTGAATATGCATGGGCTGGATCTTGTCCAGCGCCAAGTGGCCCAGGGCTCGGCGGGCGTAGCGGTTCAGCAGTTCCTGGTAGTCCTCGAAGGTGCGAGTCGCCAACTTGGGGCGGGCAGCGGTCTCCAGCCACATGTCGAGGAAGTTGTTCAGGGTCATGCCTGTGGGCTGGACGAAGCGGCCCATGTCCTGCTCGCGCAGGACGCCGTTCAGGTAGACCTGGGCCTCTTTCTTGGTGCCGTGAATGGTCTTCTTGTGGCGCTTCTGCTTGCCGTCCTGGTCGCGACCGAGGAAGACCTGCACCAGCCAGCGCCCGTCGTCGACCTTCGTGATCGACCCGGTGCGCCGCGTATTCACTTTCTTGGTCTCATCGGCCATCGGTCAGGCACTCCTCGGGGGTGTGGGCGCGCACGCTCGATCCGTACGCGCCCGGGAGGGGGTCAGTTTTGGTGTCGCCAGCCGGCGTCGAGCGCGGACCCGCCCTGGCGGACCCACTCGCGAAAGCCCTGCTCCTCGATGCGGACCTGGCGCCCGATGTGGACGGCGGGCAGCAGCTTCTGGCGAATCGCGTCGTAGACCCGAGCCCGGGTCAGTTGGACCATGTCGGCGACCTGGTCGACGGTGAAGAAACGGAGGGTGGTGTGGGTCTCCATCGCTACCTCCCGTTGTTTCCGAGCATGCTCGCGAGACGGAGAACCGGGGTCTGGCTCTCGGGGTTCTGGACGGCGGCCTCGACGGCGAGGACGTGCGAGCAGGGCTTGGTGCGGCCGCGGTAGCGGAACCAGTTGCAGTCGCACGTCCAGCGGTAGCCGACGCGGGCCAGCTTATAGGTGTTGTGGTCGCCGATGACCACGGCGGTCGACAGACTCGTGAGGATTGTCCGGTAATCCTCGACCAGGCGCTTGGCTTTCTGGGGAACGGTTTCATGGGCAGAAGAAGGCATGGTGGTACTCCTTGAAAGGGGTGGGGGGGTCCCGGTACCGCTGGAGCCGAGTAGGCTATCTAAAACCCGGAGACTCCATTTATTATATTCGACTCTCGGAAAATGTCAAGCCCTGGACAGGAAATTTTTTCAGACCTATACTGTCACCGTGAGCGCGTCAGATCAGCAGCAGGCAAAGGAAAAGCGGGGGCGTGGTCGTCCTCGTCAGTACCCCGAGGGCGCAGATGGGGCTCCGCAAGTTACCGTGCGCTTCGCGCCAGACCTGGTCACATGGGTAAAGGATCGGGGCGGAGCCACTTACATCCGTGCCCTGGTGGTCGAAGACCGTGAACGCGCAACCGGCCAGGAGAGACGCTGTTCCCACTGCAAGAAGGTGATTCTGCCAGGCAGTGATCGAGTCGACGTGCTGATCAGTCGTGAAGGAACGAGTTCATTCCACCTGGAGTGTGCTCTGCCGCTACTCAAGAAGCGGTAAAGGGCAGGAACAACTTCTTCAATTCCTAGGAGGGTCGGCGTGAAGCTATTTTTGGTAGCGGCGGAGGGCGCTCTGATCTGGAACGGGGAGCAGTGCCCTGGAAGCTTGGTCCGCTGAAGAAGCCGCGGCGCGGCACGTGGCTTAAGCTGGACGATCACTTTCGCAGGGGATACTCGGTTGAGGGAGTCAACGTGCTCTCTCCCGATATCCACGAGGAGGCAGATTCCGGATGGCCCAGTCCCACGACAATGCTCGGGCCCTACGTCGTAAAGGAACCGGGGCAGGTAGACTCCGAAGCGATCGCAGTACAGGTGGACGTGCGGCACTTCCTCACGAGTCACAGAGTGCCACGCCATGTTTCCCCCGATCCGTAAGGCTCCGGGCCGGACTATTCTTGAATTCTACACAACGACACTTGTTGTCACTCTGGGCATGTAAAATTGGTCCAGCAAGTAAAGGACGCCGCAAAGGAACCGCAGCGGGATAGTCTTCATCTCAGTCGCCAGGGCGGATCGATCTTTCCGATGTCTGGAAGAGGACGAACTCAGCCACTGGCAAAGACCAATAACTTTCGATTAGACGCTAGACGATCAATGCTTTAGGGGGTAGCCATGATCTTAGGTGTAGATTTCGGAACCACGCACTCCTCGATCACCTACTGTGACGAGGGCATGACCGATGCTGAGGCAGTACCGATCACGCCTGACTTTGACGTCCCCTATAACACTATCATGAGGACCGCGGCCTTCGTTGCACCGACAGGTGAGGTCATCGTTCACGACTGGAACCAAGTCGTGAATCGCCCAGATTTTGAGCAAGGAGTTGGCCTCAAGAACTTCAAGCCGTACTTGAACCGATGGACGCTGAAAACCATCGAGATGATGCCGAGAACGCGTCAGGTCTGGGACGAGCATCTCGAGACCTGGAAGGACGTTTCAGACGGCGCGGAGGCAATTCCGATAAATCCGCCCTACTCATATAAGGATGTTTTGCAGGGAACGACTGAAGTCTTCCGACGGCTGGTCAAGGGACTTCGCGAACTGGGCAAAGACCCGTCCCGGGCGACCACAATCCTTCTAGGGAACCCCGTACGTTTTCAGGGCTTTGCTAGGCGGCGTCTCATGAGAGCCGCTATTGCGGCAGGCTTGGTGGAGAACGGTAAGGATGCTTTCGAGAGGTTGCGTTTCGTGTATGAGCCCGTTGCTGCAGCCTGCGCCTGCGGCAAGTTGACTTTTGCTCGCCGATCTGTGGAAGCGAAGACGGCGCTTGTGTTTGACTACGGTGGCGGGACATTGGATCTTGCCTTAATCCGATTTGAGAATGACAAGGGCGTTTTGCAGCCCACCGAGGTCCTCGCGACCGACGTCATACCATGCGCTGGTCACCACATCGATCACATCATCCTTGACCATCTCTGTGAAGTGGAGCCCGGTCTTGCGGAAGAGACTGTTCGGCGCGGCTCGGATGGTTTCTGGA
This sequence comes from Candidatus Xenobia bacterium, assembly GCA_045863235.1. GTDB lineage: Bacteria > Vulcanimicrobiota > Xenobia > Xenobiales > QWHO01 > QWHO01. Next base: position 6,894 of record BTUM01000011.1, read on the forward strand.
GAGTCATGCAGCTTGTCGAGTTGGCGAAACATGAGCTCTCCACGAGAGAGACTCATACTATGATTTATGGGCCTGGTAAGTCGATCTCGATTACGCAGGACCAGCTCAACGCTATTCTCGCGCCCCTGACATCAAGAATCCGAGCCCGGATCAACCGCCTGCTGAAGTCCGTGGAAGCACAACCAGACGTAGTCGTAACAGCTGGTGGCTCTTCACTCATGCCCGCTATCCAGAACATGCTGAAGGAGCGATTCCAGGACAAAGAGGTTGAAGTTTACGACCCGGCCTTACGCGAGAAAAAGGGTCCTGTGGAGCAGGCCCTTACGGCTGTATCCCGCGGCCTTTCACTATACGGTTTGCGCAGGGGACTGCGTGAGATAACTGACCGGAGGTTCTTCATTGTAGACAGCAAGGATGAATTGGTCACTGTGCTCGACCGCGGAACCCGTTTCAGCGTCGAAGGCGTGGCAACTGGGGGCCCTGTGGAACCTGTCAGTCTCCCTGTGAACGCCAAATCTGCAACCCTGTGTCTTTATGAGGACGGACTGGGCGGGCCAGAGCCATTGCTCCAACTCGTCGATTTTCCTGTGACAGGCGAGAATGGAGCGCAGATCGAGTGCATCTTGCGAAAGGGGGCCTTTGCTCCCGACCTTGCAATTGATGGTAGGCTCCTGCAACTCACCGGTCGCTCCGACAAAGAGTACCGGGACCTGTTGAGCTCAGACGAAGGAATCGTTCGCTTGGGGGCCAAGCCCGATTCTCCTCGCGTCTGTCAGCACCGCATCGGGAGGGGGGATCAGGTTGTAGCTGGGACCGATCTCAATGGCGGTTCAGAGGTCGAGGGTGTGATTTCTATGGTTCGTTTCATTACCGACACCGAGGACCTCCAGGTACGCGAAACGGCCTCGCCCGACCTGCGTCAATATCTCTTCAGGGTTCTTAAAGAAGGATGCGTAACAACCAGCGCCTTCCGGACAACGAGGCCCAAGATGCGAGTAAGACAAAAGGCTGAGCGTTATCGCAATACCAACCAGGACAACCTCTTCCGCGATCAGATCAATCGATTCCTGGAAGAGACCATCGACGACTCCGACGAGACTGATGAGAACTGACGAGACTGACGAGACTTGACTATGATCTCTCCCCCGAGGCTCTGGCCCAATGGCACCCAGCTTCAGGTCCGGGGCACGCCCGAGCGCAAGGGCATGGTCATGGAAGCCGAATGCCGTGGAGACAACAAGTGGTACTACCGGATATTCTTTGAGGCGACGAGCATCAAATGGCTGCCGGAAGACGAACTGACCGAGCCGGCGCAGGGCCACGACCCGTATTCGCTTGCCAATGCGGGGGACTGGGCCGACCCGGATTCCCTGCGCGGTTTCCTGACCATGCGCAAGCTCAGCAACCCGCTGACCGACGTGCTCTACAGCTACAGTGCCAGCCGCACCGACCTGCTTCCGCACCAGTTCGTGCCTCTGATGAAGCTGCTCGATTCACCTCGACAGAGACTCCTGATCGCGGACGAGGTCGGCCTCGGGAAGACCATCGAGGCCGGCCTGATCCTCAGCGAACTCAAAACTCGCAGAAGCGTTCGCCGCGTCCTGGTCGTCTGTCAGGGCTCACTGCTACTCTCAAAGTGGGTCGAGGAGCTCGGCACGCGTTTTGATGAGCGTTTCGAACGGCTCGATCGGAACCGGCTCCTGGAATGTCTCAAGGAACTCGAACGGGATCGCGACCCCGATATTCGCTGGGTGGCCTCGCTTCCGCTGTTGCGCCAGGACGACATCCAGGAGATAATCGAGGAGTCGGGCTTGCACTTTGACCTGGTGATCGTCGACGAGGCCCACCGAATGCGCAACGCGGGTACGCAAACCAATGAGCTCGGCCAGTTGCTCGGGCGCATCTCGGATGTGCTCCTCTTCCTTACCGCCACTCCTCTTCATCTGGGGAACGAGGACCTCTACAGCCTGCTCAACATCCTGGACCCTGCCAGCTTCAACGACCTGGGCTTCTTTCGCGAGCTCATCCGCCCGAACCAGTTCATCAACCAGGCCATTCGAGAGTTGCGAGCCACCGAAAGGCTCGACGGAGTGGCCTCGACGCTGCGCGAGCTAAGGCGGCTCTCCGGGGCCGAGTGGCTCCACGAGAATCAGAACTTCCGGCTCCTCGAGCAACGAGCCCAACCAGGACGAATCGTGGACGCCAGGGAGAGGCTTGAGATCGAGCGCTTGCTCACCGGCCTCAATCCTCTCTCCCACATCGTGACCAGAACCTGTCGGCGGGACGTGAACATCGACTTCGCTCTGCGGCGCCCCACGCGAATTCACGTCACGCTCAAGGACGCCGAGCTCGACTTTCTCCAGGGCGTCGAGAACCTGGCGCGACAGGTCCACCTGCATTCGAGCTTTGCCACCGGCGCGAGCTTCGCCGTCATCATGCTGCGGCGGCAGGTCGCCAGTTGCCTGCCTGGCATGGTCTGCTATTTGCGGGACATCCTGAGCAATGCGGAAATAGGTGACGATGAGCTCGATGTCGAGGTCGATGGCGGCGCTTCCGCCGGGGAGAAAAAGACGAGCTTTACCTTGCCGGAATCGCTTCTCCCGGACGCCTGGAGCCTCCTCACCCAGGGCGAGTCGCTCAAGACCGATACCAAGTTCGACCTCTTCTGGCAGCAGCTGCAGCTCCAGATCGAGGCCGGACAGAAGAAGGTCGTGGTCTTCTCCTTCTTTCGCCGCACCCTCGCCTACCTCGACGACAGCCTCAGGAGCAAGGGGCTGAAGACCTTCCGCCTCGACGGGAGCGTTCCGCCCGAGCGAAGAGAGCAGCTCGTGGAAGAGTTCCGAGATACCCCCGACCCGGCCGTGCTGCTATCCTCCGAAGTCGGCGGCGAAGGCCTTGATTTTCAGTTCGCCTCCGTCATGTTCAACTACGACCTCCCCTGGAATCCGATGGTGGTCGAGCAGCGGATCGGCCGCATCGACCGGTACGGGCAGCAATCGCCCACGATTACGATCTTCAACTTCTCGGTGGACGAGACCATCGAGCAGCGCATCTTCGAGGCTCTCTACGAGCGCATCGAGATCTTTGAGCGCGCCATCGGCGATCTTGAAGGTATTCTCGGGGAACATCTGCACGACCTGACCCGCGATATCTTGAGTTACAAGCTGACGCCGGAGGAAGAGGCCCGGAAAGCCAGGCAGATCGCGGATGCGATTGTCAGAGAAAGACAGCAGCTCGAGGAGCTCGAGCAGCAGGCCGCCCGGGTGAACGACGACGGCTACTTCTTCCAGAGAATCCGCGAGGTGAGCACCGGAACCAAATTCTTGATGCCCGAGGAGCTGCAGTGCTTTGTCGAGGCCTGCATCAAGCGACTCGCACCGGGCACGAAGCTGGTGCCTTCGAAAGACTACCCCGGTGCATTCTCCTATCGGGGAGCCGACGAGCTGCGCAAAGAGCTCTTGAAGCTGGACGACGCCCCGCAGTCGCGAAGCGCTTTCGTGCGCGTGGTGGACGCCATTCCCATGACGCTCAATGCCACCGTGGCGAACCGCCACAAGCGCCTCGAGTTCCTCAACGCCCGCCACCCGGTCATTCAGGCGCTCCAAAGGCGCGCCGATGCTTTGGGGGACGTCTTTCGGCCGGCTGCGGCTTTCGAATGCCCAACCGACGGAGACGCCGGCGATTACCTATGTTTTTTCCACCTCCTCTCGGTCGAAGGCTTCCGCAAGGACGTCAGCCTGATCTGCGTCCCCATCTCGATCGAGCCCATCGCAGCCCACTTTGAGCTGGGCGAGAGCATCCTGCAGAAACTCCAGGCTGGAGAGATCCGACCATGGATCCACCCGCCGAACGTGCGAGGCGTCATCGAGGAAGCCAAGCGAGCGTCATGGGACTACGTCGTCCTCCTGAATCAGCGCACGCGTCAGGCCATCGCGGATGAAACCGAGCGGTATCTGAGCATCCGGCGCGCTTCCCTGGAGGCCACCTACCAGGCCCAGAGAGCGCAGGTCGAGAGCCGGCTGAGGAACTCGCGCAATGAGAAGATCAGCCGGATGAATCGTGCCTGGTTGCAGCGCCTGGCCGACGAGCATCAGGCCAAGCTCGAAACGCTGGAGAAGCGCCGCAACATCGTGCCGGAGGACGATCTCCTGGCGATGGCGCTGGTCCGCCTGGTCAAGACCTGATTAGCTTTGGCCTTCGCAGTTTGCCTGCCATACTGCCCGCGCCTCGCCCACGACCCGCAGGCCCATTGTCCGAGCCCAGAGAGCATCGAGCGACTCGGCCGAGCGCGGTAGCGCAAAACCGCGGTCCAGCTCCGACCGCGGAACGCGCTGACCAGGATGGGACGCCACGGGCTCGAGGCGAAGACGCGCGCCCAGTTGGGTGCGAAACCGAAAATACCCCAGCAGCACCTGCTCCAGGTTGTCCAGGGCAGGTCCCAGGCTCTCGGCGAGATCGGACAGACAACGCTTCTTCAGGCGCTCCTCCTCTTGGTCGATGTCGGCGCAGAGACGTTCAAAACGTGACACTTTGCCAACCCAATCCTCGCTTGCCGCTTGAGGTGAAGCTTCCGGATCCTGCAGCAATTTGCGCACGTCCGGCAGCAGGTTCAGCATCTGTCCGAACTCTTGCTCGATGGTTCCCGTGAGATCGGCTCGGGCACGAAGAGCCGCTTGCAGACATTTCATGATCTCGAGTCGACCAGACTCCTTCAGCGAAGTGTCCGACAACTCCAAGAATGCCCCCTCGAAGAATTCCAACCACTTCTCGTCATCGGCGCTCTCGCGAGAGGCGCCTCCTGTCCACTTGCCCCAGAATTGGCTTATCTCATCGTCTATCGAGATCCCGCTCTGGCCCTGCGCAAGCTGGGCTCGCAGCCGGTCGATCTCCTGAAGGCTGTCGAAATGAATCGGATCTTCAAGAAACCTCTCCACCCTGTTCCGGACCTGACCGGTGAGAGTCTGCAAATCCTCCAGCCCGTGCCAACTTTCGCTCAACCCGGCGAGCAGCTCCAGAGCTTCCACGGCCAGCTGTGACTTATGCTCCGAGACGCGTCGGCTCGCCAGCTCGGCACGCCCTTCGAGGGTCGTGGCGGCGGCCTCGAGACGCCGCTTGAGTGCATCGCCCGCGAGTGGATTTTCGAGCCGAGCAACCTGCTCTGCCTCCAGCAGCTGCGGGTCCGAGAGCACCTCGATGAGAGCCTCGCGATCAAGGTCGGGAATCTCCATGTAGGCATGGGCCAGGGCAGCTCTGTGGGCCCTGTTCACCGAGCCCAGAAGCTGCTTGAGGACGGCCAGCTGCAGACCCCCCGGCTGAAGGCGAAAGCCACCCTGCGAGGGAATCCAGCCCGCCAACTCTTGCAGGCAATAATCGATCTCCAGGAACGGGCGCAGGAAGTCCGTCAGTCCTGGATCCTCGTTCTCGAGGCGCGCCCCGATGACGTGCTGAAGAATGCGGACGACGTGCGCCCGCAGGCTCTCGGAGCTGTCTTCCCGGAAGGCGCTGGCCAGAACCTGAAGCTGCTGAACCCGGTGAGGGGCGCGGTGGGCAGCCAGCTCTTTCTCCAGGAAATCAAGCAGCTGAGCGAGGATCGCGTCGGTCTGCTCGGGCGGCAGCCGGTCGGCGAGCGCGCTCCACTGCGCGGCGGGCAACTCCTCGAACAAAGAAACCACCGAGGCGGCACCCGCGTGCTCGACAATCCAGGCGAGCACGTTCCTAATGATGCGGTGGGCATCAGCGATCGCATCGCTGCTGCTGCTCGAGGTGGCTCTGGAGACCTCGTCCCCGAGGAGCCTGACAATCGGTTGCTTGAGCTCATGGGCCACCTTATCACCAAAGAGCAGACCGGCCAGCTTGCGAGCCTGCAAGTGCCACAGTTGGAGGCGCTCGGACCAGGCCCGCCCCAGGACAAGCAGAAGCTCGGGGCCTTGTGGCGCTTCGCGGGTAAGCTCGACGGCCTGGAACAGGGTGCCAGCGACGTCGCTCCACTTGTCTCGGCCCGCCGGAGGAACACTTTTCTCGAACAGCCGAGTGAGCGCAACTTTTTGGAACTCATTGGAGAACAATGGCAAGAAGCGGAGCCGCGAGCTTGGCGTGCCAAAAGCGCCCGCCTCCGGTGCGGCAGATTTCGGTCGCGACTTCTTTTTTTTCTTGCCATCCTCCGGTTCGGCCGCAGGCTCGGGCGGTTTGGGGGTCGATGGTCGGGACAGGACCTGGTCGAGGAAGAGTTCTCTCAGGCCCTCGAACTCGCGAGGGTAGCGAGACTCGAACCGAGCCGCCAGCTCCAAGAGGCGTGGGGCGCGCCAAGCGCAGGGAAACTGCGACCGCAACCCCCGGGAGCCTTCCGGGCTCCTCAAGCGGTCTTCGAGGCAACGCCGGATCGAACGGAGCTCGTCGGAGTCCGGCCTGAGCGAGCCTCCGCGCAGGAAGAGCTGCAGGTCCGAAGGGGTCAAGCAGAGCAGAAAGTCGACCCGGGTCAGGGTGTTGAGCTCGCCCCTCGCCTCGCCCAAAATCTTTAAAACTCTGACAGAAATCTCTTCCGGGCTCGCCCCGTCGGCTTGCTGGCGATGGAGGTAGGCCTCCCACTCCAGGCTGTCCGGGGTCCCCGCAGCCCGCAAAAGGGCAACGGCCAGGTCGGAACAGGGGAGCTTGTGCTCCACGCAATACGCAAGAAGGCTCTCGAAGCCCTCGGTTTTCTCCTCCGCGACCAGTAGCAGGGTCCGCTCCTGGAGGCCAGGCAGCAAGCTGGAGAAGGCGAGCGGAGCCTTCATCTCCTCGCGCGCAAGAACGTTGAGGGCCGCCGCCAGCGCTTCCTCCTCTTTCTTCTGCAACTGCTCGAGGGGTACCTGGTTGAGCGCCTGCACTCGCTCTGCGGCTTTGGTCTTGCTGGACTTGAGGCCTCGGAGAAACTGAAGCCGCGTGGGCGTGGCACCGGGGGCAGGCTCGGCTTCTTCGACAGACGCCACCGGCTCCTCGGTCTGCACCGGCGCCCCGTCCTGAGTGGTCTGGCCGCTTTCTTCCCGCCCGTCGTTCAGCATGTGAGCAAAACCGCCTGTCAGAAGTTTTCCTGGGCCCGACACTTCTTGAAAGCCCCGTTTCAGCCTGCCGTCCCCGGGAGGCTACACCGGAAGAAAGAATCCGATGTTCTCTGCGCGAGACTCGGCAGGAATTCCCCAAGCGTCACGGCAAACGTTGGAATTCTTCAGAATTGCACACAATGAAAGACGGCCGCGAGATGACCCTGGACAGACCCTTGAGCGGCTCTTCAGCTCCACGGAACTGGGAAGATGAACCGCCGCCCTGGCTGCTGCACATGCGTGCTGGCCTGAGACTCGATGTCCCCCTGGAGCAATTGAGGGAGTGGCTGGCTCAACGTCTGGCACCCTGGCCTGAGGTCCGGGCCCGGCTTCCGGGCTTCAAGATCCTGGCCAGGCCATCGCTCTCCCTGCAAGCCCTGGAGGACCACGGCGCAAAATTCCGAGCCAAACCGCCGGAAGAGTTCCCGGCCGCTCTTCTCTGCACGGACGGGAAATGGAGCCTCTTTCTGGCCCAGGGCACCGCGCTCGAGCACCGCAGGCTCTACGCGCGGGCCTGCCTGCACCGGATACTCGGCCACCTGGCGGAACAGGATGCATTCGGCCTGTGGCTGACACGGGAGGGAGGCCGACGCTGGGATCTCGAGGTGGCCGACTGCCTGCCCCCCGAGGAAACCTCCACCGAGACACCCGTCTGCGCGTGGCATGCGCTGAAGTTCCTGGAAGACATCCCTCGGATGAGTGAGCAGGTGCCCTTCGCCCCGGCCCTGCTTCCGATCGAGCCCTGGCCCCACCAGCGCAAGGTCGCCACCGAGCTGGTCAAGCGCTTCCCGGAGCGGTTCTTGCTCTGCGACGAGGTCGGCCTCGGGAAGACGATCGAGACCGGTCTTGCCCTGCGCGAGCTCGTGCACCGGGGCCTGGCCCGGCGCATCCTCCTCCTGGTGCCGCGCAGCGTGCTGCCCCAGTGGCGCGAGGAGATGCAGGAGAAGTTCAACCTGTTCTTCCAGGAGGTGGACCCCACGCAACCCGATCCCTGGGCGGTCGGCCCCCTCGTGCTGGCCAGCAGCTATCTGGTGCGCCGAAAGAATCGGATGGAGCAGCTTCTGGCCGCCGGGAACTGGGATCTGGTGGTCGTAGACGAAGCCCACCACGCCCGCGGCGGCTCGACACCGAATCGTCTCCTGGAGCTCCTGCGCCGGCTGCATCGCCTGACCCGGGGACTCTGGCTGCTCACGGCAACTCCCCTGCAGATCGAGATGCGAGAGGTTTTCGATCTGCTTGCGCTGCTCGGAATTCGTGGCGCTTTCGCCCAGGAAGAGTCGTTCCTGGGCTATTTCGAGCAACTATCCGAAGGGTTGTCCGTGGATACCCTGCAGAATCAGCACGCCTGTCTCGAGGCCTACGAGGAGCACTACATCAAGCTGAAGGAGGACCCGATGGCGGACCGGTACTGGTCGCGTCGCCATGGCCAACCGAAGCTGCCTCTCGGAGTACGCAACCAGGTCCTCACTCCCACGGCCCAGGGTTACGACAGGCTCACTCCCGAGGAACGGGCCACCCTGCGGGATATCCTGCTGCGGCGGACGCCCCTGCACTACCAGATGTTCCGCAACACGCGTGACGTCCTCCGTCGTTACTATGAAAGGGGCCTGATACGTCAGCCGGTGCCCGTGCGCAGGGTTCATCCCACTCCCATTACGCTCACTTCCGAGGAGCGCCGACTCTACGACCGGATCGAGGAGCACCTGGCCTACCTGGATCAAGCTGCCGCCGAGCTGGGAGCCTCGGCCACGGAGCGCTCGCGGTTGACGTTCCTGCTCGACGTCTATCGCCGGCGACTGACCAGCAGCCTGCGCGGCATCCGGCTCAGCCTCGAGCGAAGGGCGAAGCGCCTTACCGAGTTCCTTCGGAGCCGCCAGTGGACCGAGGAGGAAGACTTCGAGCTCGAGATCGAGCTCGATGAGGAGCCGGGAGCCCCTTCCGAGAGTCTGGCCCGGCTCGAGCTGCACTCCTTGCGGGAGTTTCTCGACGACGTCCGGGGCCTGCGAGCGGACAGTAAGCTGGAAACCCTCCGGGGGCTGGTGTCCCGGGTCCTCAGCGGCCAGGATCGCGTGCTCATCTTCACCCAGTTCACCGACACGATGGACGCTCTACGCGACGCGCTCAAGCAGACTTACCCCGCCGCCGAGCTCGGCTGCTACTCGGGTCGGGGTGGGCAGGTGTACCTCGACGGTTCGTGGGAAGTGGTCGCCAAGGAGACCATCAAGACCCGGTTCAATCGCCCAAACGATCTTCGCATCCTGATCTGCACGGACGCTGCCAGCGAAGGACTGAACTTTCAGAGCTGCGGAACCCTCATCAACTACGACCTTCCCTGGAATCCTATGCGCGTGGAGCAACGCATTGGCCGTATCGACCGCATTGGCCAAAGATATCGCGAGCTCGACATTCATAACTTCTACTACGCCGACAGCGTGGAAGCGCGCATCTACGAGCAGTTGGGGGAACGGATCAATCTCTTCCAGGCCGTGGTGGGCCCCCTGCAGCCCATCCTGGCCGCGGTCGAGGACAGCATCAAGAAGCTGGCAGCCAGTCGGCCCTCCGAGCGGAACCAGTTGGCGGTCAGCCTGACCCAGGAGCTGGCCTCCAAGGGGGACGAGCTTTCCCGCAAGGCGCCCCCGATCGACCCGGGTGTGGACGAGGTGGATCTGGAGCCGCTTCCGGCTCCGCCCGACCCGGTCCGCCCGAGGGATCTCGAGCGTCTCTTCACGAGCCTTCCTCGCCTGCGAGAGCGACTGACCCCTTCCGACGAACCGGGCATCTGGCTCTGGAGAGGCCAGACCCGGGTGACCTTTGATCCCGCGGTGGCCGAGGCGCACCCCGAGGAGATCCATCTCCTGTCCCACGGGGATCCGGTGTTCGACGAGCTGGTCAGCTCCGCTCTCACCTCCCTGGGACCGCCGCCCACCGGGCTGTGCCGCCTGGAAGCGACCGCCGCGTCCCAAAAGCGCGGAGAGACCTGGCTCTGGAACGGCCAGGAGTGGAACCCGGTCGTGAGGCTGAGTGAGCTGCTCGGCGCCCAGCCCGAGGAGCCCTCCGAGTCCTTTCCAGGCTGCGACAAGCTGGCAGCCAGCCTCCAAGGGGAGGTCGCAAGGCGCCAGAGTCAAGAGGAGCGATTGCGCCAGACCCTGCGGAACAGCGACCTCGAGCGCGCTGCATGGGCGCTGCGCGAAGGGGTCGTGCTCTCTTTCTGGTTGCAGGCGGGAAGAGATGAGAGCCAGGCCGAACCCCCGACCGGCAGAATAGGAACATTGCTGCGCTCCCACGCGGGCCTGTTTGCCGGGGACGAAATGAGAGATCTCGTGGGGCTGCTGGGCGCCAGGGTGCATGAGCTGAGCCTGACAGAAGGGGACTACGCGGCTCAACGGGGAAGCAGTGCGTCCAGCTTGCGCAGCCGTCGCTCCCACTGGGCTGCATCGACCCGGACCTGGCTCGATCATCTGTCCGAGTTGGCGGTGGGGAGCGAAACCCGGGCCGACACGGTGGAGTGCCGGCGGGTGGCACCAGAAACGGTGGAGGAGAAACCTTGAAAACCATCTTCGAGACCTGCCGCCTGCGCAAGGAGATCGAGTCGGGCGAGCTTCCGGAAGATGCCTTTGCCGCGCGCCTCGCGGACGTCGAGGACGGGAAGGCCCACGAGGTCTATCAGAAGCCGGAAGTCTTCTTTCAACGAACGCATCCCACCGACAGCCTGCGAGAGCTCCTGAGGCTTGCCCTGGGCCGACTGAGCGGCAAAGACGCCTCGGCCAACCCCGTCCTGCGCTTGGAGACCTCCTTCGGAGGAGGCAAGACGCACAGCCTCATCGCTCTCTACCATGCCGTTTCCGGAGCCCCGGCCAAAGTGCTGAAGGGCTTTGTCGACCCCGAGCTGGTTCCAAGGGAAAAGGTCCACGTAGCCACCGTGGTGGGCACCGAGATGGACCCGGCAGCCGGGCACACCAAGCCCGACGGAGTGGTGTGCATGACGATGTGGGGCGAGATCGCCTATCGCCTGGGTGGAAAGGCCGCTTACGAGAAGGTCGCCGAGGCCGACCGTCAGGGGCTTGCGCCCGGGAGCCGGGCGCTGGAGCAGATCATGCCGGACGGGCCCTGCCTCATCATGATCGACGAGATCGCACGCTATCTTCGCGTGGCCCGTGAGAAAGTCGTCGGGCAGGGCACGCTCGACGGTCAGGTCACGGCCTTCCTGCACAGCCTGTTCGAGCTGGCGGCGGCTCGCGAGAAACTGGTCGTGGTTTTGACTCTGGCCAGCGTGGACGATGCTTACTCCGACGAGACCGTGGAGCTGCTGAACCGGCTTCGGGAGATGCAGGCGGTGCTGGCCCGGGTCGAGCGCACCCTACGGCCCGTGGGTCAACAAGACCTGGCTCCGGTGCTGCGGGCTCGCCTGTTCGAGAAGGTGGACGCCGCGGCCGCCCCCGACATCGCGACCGCCTTCCAGGGTTGGTACAAGACCCTGTTCGAGCGCAACGAGCCCATCCCCGAGGAGTTCACGCGCAGCAGCTACCAGGAGGCGATGGTCTCCTCTTACCCCTTCCACCCGCACCTCTTGAACGTCCTGGAGAACAAGCTCTCCACCCTCTCCCAGTTTCAGAGAACTCGAGGCGCTCTGCGCCTGCTGGCGCTCATCCTGCGTCAGCTTTCCAAGACCAAGCCCAAAGACGCCTACCTGGTGATGCCCTACGACCTCGACCTGCGCGTGCCCGAGATCGCCGCCGATGTGACCTCGCGCCTGGGACTGCGCCTCGAGCCCGCCATCCGGGCCGACATCGTGAGCGACCGGGCCGGAGACCCGGCCCACGCGCAAGCCTACGACGAGCCCCTGGTGCGGGAAGGCCATCCGCCCGTCGCCGTCCGAGTGGCCCAGAGCATCTTTCTGCACAGCCTCTCGGAAGGCAACGCCGGGTGCAGCCGACCCGAGCTGAACCTGGCCGTGCTGGTGCCCAACCTCGACCCGCACCTGGTAGAGAAAGCCGCCAACGACCTGCTCGATCGCGCCTGGCACCTGCACCTCGACGGGCTCCGGCTGGTGTTCAAGGACACCCCGAACCTGACCAAGGTCATCGCCAGCGAGGTGCAGCACGTGGCCGTGCCCGAGGCCAAGGACAAGCTCAACAACCGCGTCCGCGACGTCTACCAGGGCGGCCCCTTCAAGCTAGTGCCTTTCCCGAGCTCGGCTGCCGACCTGCCGGACGACTCCGAGCGGCCCAAGCTGGCGGTCCTTCATTACGACAGCCTGCGCGTGCAGGGCGACGGAGAGGCGCCCGGGCTCTTGAAGGACATGCTGGCCACCCGTGGCCAGGGCGACTTCCGGAGGTTTGCCAACAACGTGGTCTTCCTGGTGGCTCACGAGGCCGACGTGCCCAAGATCCTCGAGACCGCCCGCCGCTTTCAGGCCATCCGGAACCTGTGCCAGCCCGAGCGCCTGAGCAATCTGCCCAAGGAGCAGCGCGAGCAACTTGAGAGCCGTCGCAAGGGCACCGAGGCCGAGCTGCGGGTGGCCGTGACCGCCTGCTACCGTCATCTTTACTTCCAGTCCAGCTCGGGACTCGAGCACGTGACCCTGATGGTCCAGGAGGCGGCCGAGCCGAAGATGGAGCAGCAAGACGTCATCCTGGCCGCCCTGCGCGAGCACGGCAAGGTCCTGGCGCAAGACGACCGGCCCCTGGCTGCCAGCTACGTGCGCTCGCGCGTCTGGCCGGGCCAGCAGGATGAGCTTGATCTCGAGACCTTCCAGGCCGAGTTCGCCAGCAAGCGGGAGCTGCCGATCGTGCTGGACGCCAAGCTCCTCAAAGCCACCGTGCTCGAGGGAGTGGAAAAGAAAGTCTGGGGCTACTGGGACGGCAGCCGCGTCTACCTGGGCGAGAAAGTTCCCGAGGTGCAACTGCGGCGCGAGCACAAGCTGGTGACCGTCGAGCGTGCCGAGGCGCTGCGCCCGCCGGTGCCCACCCCGAACGGCGGAGGCGGCAAGACGGGCGGAGGCGGGAAGAAGTCCGTCGCCTCCGACGGAGGCGGGACCGGGACGGTAACGGTTCCGGACATCGTTCCGCCCCCGCCCCCGCTGGAATATCGGGCCCAGGGGATTCCGCAGGGTGCCTTTCAGCAGGTGCAGGACGAGCTCGAGAGCCACAAGCGGACCAGGATGGAGAGTCTGAAGATGAGCGTGCGCGAGCCCCAGGACATCAGCCGCCTGGCACTGGCCCTGCCCCGCTTCTCGGGCTTCGACGCCCGCGTCTCTCTCGAGCTCGAGGCCGAGGTCTCCGAGTCGACCACCGAGCTCCGCTACGAAGGGCCCTGGAGCGCCTACCGGGCGCTGATGAAGAGCTCGGTGGAGAGCCTGATCGACGCGGCCCTGAAGCAGAAGGGCAGCCTTCAAGTGGGGATGACCGTGCAGCTGGACGCGCGCGAGCCCGTGCTCGTGTCCGAGCAGCAGGGCGGGTTCCAGCAGGCCCGGCTGGCCCTGACCGAGCTGGCCGTCACGTTCGTCTCTCTCGAGGTCCGCGCCCTCGAGAAGGAGTCCTGAGGTGCAGGCCTTCAGCCTGAAGATCGAGCCGCAGGGCCAGGAGCTGGCCATGGAGGTCTCAGAGCGGCCCACGCGCGGATCCGAGCCCTCCCTTTTCGAGGAGCGCCCCCTCCGCGTGGTGGCGAAGCTACATGGCTTTGCCCTCAACGAAGTGCTGGAGGTCGTCCGGGCTTGGCTGCGCAAGCTGGGTGTCTCTAACTCGCAGCTGCGGCCCCGAGCGCCGAGCGTGCTGGAGGTGGACGAGGAAACCGGGGTCCGGATGGCCCTGTTGTTTCGCGCCGTAAGCCCGCTCAAGAAGGTCGACCGCATCGAGGCGATCGGCCACGGCATCGCGCGCATGCCGCGCGAAGAGGTTTTGTACTGGTACGGCAAAGTCAGCAACGGGTTCGGAGAGCAGGCCGTACAGGCTCTGCGCATCCTGCTGGCCGGGGAGCAACGTGCGAAAGGGGCGGGTCACGAATGAGCCGGAAACCGCGGGTTTTGATCGAGGAATGGCTGCCGGTGGATCAGATCGGGGCCGAGTGCATGCGCGAGCGCGGGGCTAGCAGTGCTCTGCCTCCCCTCTACTTTCTGCACATCTGGTGGGCCCGACGTCCCCTGACGATCAGCCGGGCCGCCGTGCTCGGGAGTCTCTTGCCTGCCTGGTCGCCGGACTGGCCGGCCGACCTGCGCACGCGGTTTCCGAAACGGGATAGCTATCACCAGTGGTTTCAGCGCCTGGTCGGCATCCTGGGCGATCCTGCCAAGACCCGTCGCGAGCTGACCGAGGCCAAGAGGCGCGGCATTCATCTGGGCGCCGACCCCTATGGCTACAAGCGCGCCTTCACGATGAACCCGTCTGACAAGGACATGCAGTTGGTCAAGCGACTGCTTCGGGAAGCCTGGGGCGAGCAGCTACCGACCGTGCTGGACCCGATGGCGGGCGGCGGCTCCATCCCTTTCGAGTCGCTCCGCTTTCAGCTGCCCACGGTCGCCAACGATCTCAACCCTGTTGCTTCAGTCGTGGAGAAGGCGACTCTGGAGTATCCCGCGCGGTTCGGCCCGGAGTTCTCCGAGGTTATCGAGCTCTACGGAAAACGCTGGGCGGAGCGTGTCCGCGAGCGCTTGTTGCCGTTCTTTCCGCTGCCGGAAGGCGAGAATGTGCATGCCTACATCTGGGCCCGCACGGTGAATTGCCCCGCCACGGGAAAACCGATTCCCCTCTCTCCGAACTGGTGGCTTCTCAAGGGCAACGACCCCGTCTGCTTGCGGTTGATTGCCGACCCGCGCGCGGACGAGTGCCGTTTTGAGATCGTGCAGGGCAAGAAGGCTTGCGCGGCGGCCGATCCCGACAATGGCACGGTCAAACGCGGAGATGCTCGCTCCCCGTGGACCGGGGATTTCGTCGATGGTGATTATATCAAGGCCGAGGCCCAGGCCGGCCGTATGGGCCAGCAGTTGATGGTTATCGGGTTGAAGATTAAGGGTGGCTTTGAGTTCCGGGCGGCCAGCCAGAGCGACCGCGATGCGGTTAGTCGCGCCGAGACTGAATTGCAGTCCAAGTGGAGTCAATGGGAAGCTTCCGGAGTCATTCCAACCGAAGGAGGCCCGCCTGAGCATCTTACCGGTGGGACTTGCTACCCTTACGGAATGAGGACTTGGCCAGACTTGTTCTCTCCGCGCCAGCTTCTGTCGCTCTGCACGGCCCTTGAGGAGCTGCGCAAGGTACAGCAGGAGATCGCCCGCGAGCTGCCTGCTAACCAGGCTGAAGCCGTTACGGTCTACCTGTCTCTGGCCTTCGACAAGTCCTGCGACTACAATAGCCGGATGGTGCGCTGGGACGGCACACGCAACAAGATTGCGAACACCTTCGATCGCCACGACTTCTCGTTCAAGTGGAGCCACGCCGAGTTTGACGCCTCGCGGAACCTTTACTCCTGGGTCGTGGGACAGGTCGTGGACGCCTATTCCGGGATTGCCGAGCTTGCCAATCCGGCGGGTTCGCCGCCTGTGCAAATCCAGACCGGTAGCGCCAACCACCTGCAGGTTGGTGCTAACTCGGCCTCGCTGATCTGCACCGATCCGCCCTATTATGACAACGTCATTTACTCCGAGCTGTCCGACTTCTTCTATGTCTGGATGAAGCGTTCGCTGGGACAAGCGCTACCCCAGTTTTTCCATGACCCGCTCGTGAACAAAGACGACGAAGCTGTCGCCAATCCCGCGCGATTCCACGGTCAGAAGGGCGTCAAGGACCTGGCCGACGCGGACTACGAGCGCAAGATGGCTTCCTGCTTCCGCGAGTCCGCGCGCGTTCTGCGAGATGACGGAATCCTCACGGTGATGTTCACCAACAAGCGGGTGCGCGCCTGGGACGCGCTGGCCATGGGCCTCATCGAGGCCGGCTTCGTGATAGAGACCTCCTGGCCCATCCACACCGAGAGCGACTCGAGTCTGCACATCGCCAAGAAGAACGCTGCCAAGAGCACCATCTTGCTGGTTTGTCGTAAACGAGATGCCGCACGCGAGGAGACCTGGTGGGACACGACTTTCCAGGGCCGCGTGCGCCAAGTGGTCGCGAAGAAAGCGCAGGAGTTCGAGGAGATGGGCATGTCGGGCGTCGACCTCTACCTCAGCACCTTCGGCCCCGTCCTTGAGGTCATCTCGTCCGCCTGGCCCGTCAAAGACCCCCAGGGCGGCGAGCCCATCCGCCCCGAGCGGGCCCTCGACCTGGCCCGGCAAGCAGTGAGCGAGTACCGCATCAAGAAAATGTCCCGCAACTACACCGTCGAGCTCGACCCGGTCACCCGCTGGTACGTCCTCTCCTGGGACCTCTTCCAGGCCGCCGAGTTCCCCTTCGACGAGGGCCGCAAGCTGGCGCTGGCTGTCAGCGGAGAGGTCCCGGTCGGCACGCCGAAAGGCCGCGGCAAAGGGCGACAAAGAGACTTCCTGGACGAAGTGCTCAAGGGCTCGGCCTTCGTGGTGAGCAAGAAGGGCGACTACCTCCACCTCGAGGACCCTATCGCGCGGCACATCAAAGGCAAGATCGAGACCGACGCCGAGCAATACCCTTGTCTTCTGGACGCGTTCCACTCGGCCATTGTCCTGATGAAAGAGGACGGGCTGGGCGCCGTGAACCGCATGCTCGAGCGCACGGGCCTGGCGCGCGACCGCAATTTCCTGGGCGCTTTCGAGCTTCTCCAGCGGGTCATCCCGCCGGTGCGCGACGAGTTCAAAGCCCTCGAGGAGATCCGCAGCGCCCTCTTGCGCGACAAGGTGGCCGCGCCCGAGCGCGTCGTCGAGGAGGTCGACCCGAGCCTGTTTGGCGAGGTCGAGGGCGACGAAGAAGAAGAGGAAGTCGAGGTCTGATCGGCGAGTGGGGGCGGGTAACCAGAGCACGGAGCGATACGGAGGGCGCCTTTGAGCGCCGGCCTGGACCTTCTGCGCTGCCCGCGCGAGGTGCCGGCCTTCGACGCCGTCGTTGAGCGACTCCGTAGCGAGCGACTGGCCTGGACCGAGGAAGAGGCCCTCACTCCCCTCTGGGAAACGGGCGAAGAAGCCCGCCTGCACGAGGACGCCCGCTTTGAGAAGACGCTCTGGGGGCGTTGGAAGCTCAAAGGCCGGAAGCTGGCCAATGACCTCGTCTATCGCGCTCTGCTGGCCGGTTGGGATGGCCTCGATCTGGACGGTCGGCTGGCGCAATGGGAGGCCCTGCATGAAGAGAGCTACCTCCTCGACCCGGCGGACCCGCGCCTTCACCAGGTGCACTTCAGCAGCCAGTGGGTGCTGTCGGACCTGCCTCTCAAGCTCCTCGACCAGCCGCATCCCGAGCTGCCCTCGGTCGAGGTGCTGAGCCTGGCGGCAGCAGCCGGGCGTTTCGGGGCCGGCGAGGCCGCCTCCCGGCGGGGCTTCGTGCTCCTGCGCGAGCGGGTCCCGGAAGGCGCTTTCCTGGTGCAAACACGCGGCCGCTCGATGGAGCCGGGCATTCCGGACGGGAGCTACCTTCTGGTTCGGCCCGGTCCGGTCGACCAGGGCCTGGTGCTGGCCTACCACCACGGCTTCGCCGACGAGGTGGGGAGCTGCGTGGTAAAACGCGTCCGCCCCACCGCCTCCGGGCTCGAGCTGGTCTCGGACCACCCGGAGTACCGCAACCGACCCCTCCTGCCACCCGACGCGAGCTGGGAGGAGGTGCGTCTCATCGGGTCGGTGCGCAAGCTCTCCCCGCGCGATTTCCTCGAGTCCGAGCCGCCCGTGGTGCGGCCTACGCCCCCTGCTCAGCCGGTCGAGGTCAGCCTGGAGCGGCTCGAGGGGCGACGCCAGGCGGCGCTGGCCCCGGTCCCGCCCGAGCCCTCCCCGCGCGAGCGTGCGCAGAGCTTGCCGGCGGGCGTGCTCACTCTGAGCGCCGACGGAGCTGCCCTGCGCCTGGCCCTTCCCGCCCTTCCAGGCGGCCAGGGCATGATCGACGTGGCCGGAAATCGGACCATGGCCAGCAACCTCCGGCATCCCGGCATCTACCGCGTCCAGCCTCAGACCACCCCGTATCGAGTGCGCGAGTTGGAGGGCGCCAACGAGCTGGCCGTCGTGCCCGGCCTGGAAGGTGAGCAGCCAACGGTGTTCCGGGCTCCCCTCAACGGCCCGGGCTCGCGGCGTGAGACCCGAACCGTGCGAGCCGGCCGCATCTACCGCCTGCTTCTCCCGCCCTGCCTGGACCGCGAGCGCCTCGAGCTCGAGCCTCTCTCCTGGGTGACCCACCTGGAGCGCCTCCAGGATTGGACCTCTCTCGAGCTGGAGGTTCCCGCTGCCCTGGCGCCCGCAGAGCAAAGTCTCTTCTCTCGACTCGGCTTGACCCTCGACTCCTCGGCCATCGCGCTCGACGTGACCGAGCCGGCGCCACAGGCCTACCGGCGCCTCGCCTCGGGCGAGGAGGTGCTGGTCTACGGGCCGGAGCAGCCTCTGTGCCTGCAGCTCGAGGGAGAGCCCGGCGCTACGGTGCAACTCTTGGCTGTCGGCGAAGGGACGCGGGCCGAGCTCTCGCTGAGCCTGGATGGGAGGGGCTGCGCCGGTGTCTTCCTGGAGGAGCCGCCCACGGGCCTCTTGCTCCTTCAGGCGCGCTCGGGCGGCGCGGCTTCCTCGCACCTGGCGCTCTGGATCGAGCCGGTGACCCCCTCGCAGCCGACCTCGGGGCAGGTGCTGCTCGAGCTGGCGGGCCAAGCTGTGGACTCCGGCCAGAGTCTTGATCTGCGCCAGGATGCCGCCCGGATCGTCCTGCGGACCCCGCCCCTGTGGCGCGTGGACCTCAAATGGGGTGAGCAACCGGATCAGCGCTGGCAGCTTCGAGCCGACGAAGAAGGAAACGTCGAGCTCGGGCCCCTGTCGGGAACCCTCTTCCGAGCCTTCGAGGAAGCCTGGCTCGGTACGCTGGCCCTGGTTTGTCCGGGTCTCTGGCGAGGCAGTCTCGTCCACCAGGGCGCTCCTGCTCCGGAAGCCTTGGGCGGCAAGATCCTCGAGCTGGCCGAAGAGCACGACGACCTCGAGCTGCTCGAGCTCTGGCCCCTGGAGCAACTGGCCCGGGATTGGGTCCTTCCGCTGTGCCGGTTGCTGGGTTACCAGGCCGAGTGGTGCCCCGAGCGGCCCGGAGAAGTCGACCTGGGAACACCCTGCTTGTTCGGCGACCCGCCTGCCCTCGGGCTCGACCGGGAGACATGGCTTCAGCTCGAAGCCGGGCTGGACGAAACGCAAGTCGTCCCTCGCGTGGCGCACTTGCGGGCTGCCATGCTGAGGCGCGGCCGGAGACGAGGCCTCCTCACCAACGGCCGGCTCTGGGTGCTGACCGATCGTTCTCCGCTCCGACCCGCCCAGCAGCTTGACCTTCTGGACCTCCTCGAGCGGCCGGAGTCGCTGGTCGAGTTCGTCCGGGTCTTTGGAGTCTGACGATGCGACTGACCGTCCTGGAGCCAAACCCGACTCTGCCCGTCGACCTGGATGACGGCGACTTGGCCGAGCGCCTTCGCTCCGAGGCCGAGGCGCTGGGAGTCACCATCCGCAGGCTGCTGCTCCAGCGGGTTCGGGCCGCTCGACCCGGGGTGTGTCCAGAGCGGCTGCGCAAAATTCTGCACGCGATGTTCTTCCTGACTGACCTGGCCGGCGGCGTGGACGTTCCCGCCGCGGCTCCGGCCCCCTTGCGGGCCGTCTCGCTCGCGGGCGACGCCTGGCTTCTGGTGGGAGGGCCGAGAACGTCTCACCTGGAGGGGGAGGTTCGCGCTCCCTTTTTGCGCGTGCTCATGAACGCGTCCCCAGACGCCCTTGCCAGGCTGCTCGAGCCGCACCGGGGCTCGGTGCTGCAGCCCGACCTCTTCTGGGAATCGACCACGCCCCTCGACGCCGCCTGGCTGGCCAGTCACCGCCAGACGTGGGAGCTCGGCGCGGTGCCGACCAACGCCACAGAAGAGGCGCCCTGGAAGGTCTACGATCCCTCCCGGCCGTGCGCCTACCACGAGGGCCGCTGGCGCGGCCTCCGCCAGGGCGACCAGGGCTTCGCCCTGGTGCGCAGACAACGCCCGGGCGAAAGGCCCGCTCACGCCTGGGGCCTCTTATCCGGTGGCCAGGTCGAACGGACCCATCCACTCCCCTCGGGGCTCGCGTGCGATGCGCGCTATGCCCTCGATCGGGCCCAGGGCTTTCCGGTTCGCGGTCTCTGGAGCCCGGCGGACGGCAACCGCACCGAGCTCTACCCAGACAGCTGGCTGCCACGCACCGAGCACCGGCTGCTGCGCTCGCTGGCGCGCAGGGCCCCGGCTGGCAGCTATCCGAACGAGCCGTGGATCCTGGATAGCGACCTGGCCGAACTCGTCCGCTCGGCGGTAAGCCAACGACTGGGAATGCGCTGGGAGGAGGGTCAACCATGTCCTACCGCCTGACCGTCAAGCCGGCCTACCTCTCCGACGTGCTGGGACTACCACGCAGCCTTTCCCGTAAGGTGACCCGGGTCCTCAGCGAACTGGAGCGCAATCCCTTCGAGGTTTCCAACGTCAAGAAGCTGAAGGGTTTTACCGGACTTTACCGCTACCGCATCGACGATTACCGGATGATCTACGCGGTCAGCACGAAGGCCCGCGTGGTCGACCTTCTGGCCGTCGGGCCTCGCGGGGACATCTATCAGAGGTTCCAGCGCACCCCCGACCTGCCCGATGCACCGCTGCCGGAGACGGATTTCGAGCGCGACGAGGTTCCTCAGGGAGTCGAAGAAGTCGAGGTCCCGGCTTGCGAGCCCGTGACCCGTCCGACTGAGGGTCTGCCCTCCTTCACGGTCGAGGACCTGGCCCAGTGGCAGATCCCGGAGCGTTTCTTTGGAGACCTGCTCGAATGCCGCACCGACCAGGATCTGTTCACCAGCACCGTGCCGGACGAGTGGAAGGAGCGGCTGCTGGACCGTCTTTATCCCAAGCCCATCCAGGTGGTCCAGGCCCAACCCACCCTGCTTCTGCAAGAGCCCGAAGACCTGCAGCGCTATGTGGAGGGAGACCTCTCCGTCTTTCTCCTGCAGCTCGACGCCGAGCAAGAGGCCCTGGCGGCGCGAAGCCTCAAAGGACCGGCCCTCGTCAAAGGGGGACCGGGATCGGGAAAGTCCACGGTTGCGCTCTATCGCGTCCGCGCTTTGCTCAAAGATGGCGGCAACCCCCGCATTCTGTTCACCACCTATACCCGGGCTCTGACGAGCGCTTCGGAGCAATTGCTGCAGCAACTGCTCGGGAATCGCAAGGAGGCCGTCACCGTGCGCACGGCCGACAGCCTGGCTCTGGAGCTGGTGCGCGGTGTGGACCCGGCCGAGGAGCCCGAGCGCCGCCGGGCCCTGCGCGCGGCCCGCAAGAAGCTGGAAGCACCCACCGACGACCTGGAGGCGTTTCTCGAAGCGGGCTCGATCGCCGGCCTTCCGGACGACTATCTGCTCGACGAGTTCGACTGGGTCATTGAGGGTCAGGAGCTGGACGAGCCGGGATACCTGGCCTGCGATCGCACCGGTCGGGGCGTTCCGCTGGACCGCTCGCTGCGCCAGCGGGTCTGGGCGCTCTACCAGGAGTATCGTCGGCTGCTCGAGCGTCCCACCTGGGGCCAGATTCGGGCTCAGGCCCTGGCGCGCGTCCGCCAGTCCGGGAGTCCCCTGCCGTACGACCACGTCCTGATCGACGAAGCCCAGGACCTGACTCCGGTCGCGCTGCGTCTACTCATCAGCCTGTGCAAGAGCCCCGAAGGCATTTTCCTGACGGCCGACGCAGGCCAGTCGCTCTACAACCGCGGCTTCCGCTGGAACCGCGTCCATGCCGATCTCCGGCTCACCGGACGCACCCGCCTGCTGCGGCGAAATTACCGCTCCACGCGCGCGATCGGCCTGGCTGTAAGTGACTTGCTGCGCCAGCCTGGAGATGGAGCCGACCCCGAGACGCTGGACCAAGAGTTCATTCGCGACGGCGAGAAACCCCAGGTCCGGCTGTTCTCCCAAAACGGCCAGGAGTTCGTGTGGCTGGCCGAGGAACTGCGGAGCGCCTGCCGCTCGCTCCAGCTCTCTGTGGGCGCGGCCGCCGTCCTCTGCCCCACCCGAGCGAGGGCCGAGGAAGCCGCCAACGCCCTCATGCATCAGGGCCTGCGCGCCGAGTTCATGGACAGCCGCACCCTGCGCCTGGACGCGCCTGCAGTCAAGGTTCTGACTATGCACGCCGCCAAGGGTCTCGAGTTTCCGCTGGTGGCTCTTCCGGGCCTGGAAGCCGGGATCATGCCGACTGCGCCCTCCCCGGGAGACGAGCCGGAGGTGCACGACATGGCGCAACGTCGCCTCTTTCACGTGGCCGCATCCAGGGCCATGCGGCGATTGTATGTGACCGCTCGTAAGGAGAAAGTCAGCCCCTACATCCGACAGCTCGACCCCAACCACTGGAACATCGTGGAGGAATCGTGACGATCCGTCTTTCCGACTACGGCGCTCATCTCGAGGACCCGACCATCGCCCGGCAGCTCGCCCAGGGCCTGCTCGGCAACGGAGGCTCGAAGCTCGATTTCACCGGGGTCGAGCGTCTGACCGAGGAGTTCGCGACCCTCCTGTTCAGCGACCTGATCCAGCAGCGCCGGCTTCGCGGCGTGCGTGAGGTGCTTCTGCTCCCCACCATCGGAGAATCCGTCCGGGGCTCCTTGATGCAAATCCTGCGCAAGCTCGATGCTGACCATGGCCGACCCGTCCGGCCGACCCCGGAGCCCGAAGAGACGACACAGCCGCCTGCGCCCGAAGTTGAGCCTCCGCCCGAAGAGACACGAGAGCGCTATACTCCATCGCGCCTCTACGAGCGCCTCAAGCAGAAGCTTCAGGCCTACCTCGAGTCGGCCTATCCCCTGAAGGATCCCCGGCTCATCGAGGCACGCAAGGCTTTGCTTCAGGTCCCGCCGGTCATCGCGCAAGAGCCTTACGTGGAGACGACGCCGCGCTACGCCACCCGCGAGCGCTATGCGAAGCTGAACATTCCCGCTCTCGCCAAGACCCTTCTCAGCGAGATGGCGGATGCGTCCAAGTTCGCCCGCCCGGACGGCGGCCCGCTCCTCTTCGACCCTCCTTACGGGCACCAGTCCTCGGCCCTGGAAAGCTTTCTCACCCACGGGAAAGACCTCATCGTGGCCACCGGCACGGGCTCGGGAAAGACCGAGTGTTTCCTTCTGCCCATCCTCGCCCGTCTGGCCGAGGAAGCGGTTTCTCGCCCCACGTCATTCCAACAACGGGCGGTCCGCGCTCTGGTCCTCTACCCGATGAACGCCCTGGTCAACGACCAGGTCTCACGCCTGCGGGTTCTCTTCGGACATCCAGCGCTGGGCGCCCGGATCCAGCAGGCGGCCGGGCGGCCGATCCAGTTTGCCATGTATACCAGCCGGACACCCTACCCCGGAATGCGCGAGGATGGGAAGGACCAGAATCGGGTCAAACCTCTGATCGAGAACTACCTCAACGGCCGCCTCTCGCAGCGTCGAGCCGAGCTCGAGGCGAAGGGTCGCTGGCCGGCCAAAGACCTGGACGGCTTCTACGGACGCCGCGGACAGCGCTGGAGAGATCGGCTGCGAACCCAGTCGGGTGACCGCGAGCTTTTGACGCGCCATGAGGTGCAGGCCACCCCCCCGGACCTGTTGGTGACGAACTACTCCATGCTCGAGTACATGCTCATGCGTCCGATCGAGCGCTCCATCTTCGACCAGACCCGGGCCTGGTTGGCCCAGGACCCGGCCAACCAGCTCGTCCTGGTGCTGGATGAGGCGCACATGTACCGAGGGGCGCGAGGCGCCGAGGTCGGTCTTCTCATCCGCCGCCTCCTGGCCCGCCTTGGCCTCGAGTCGAGCCCGCACAAGGTGCGCGTGATCTGCACCTCGGCCAGCCTGGGAAGCGATAAAGACGCACCCAAGAAGGTGGCTCGGTTTTGCGCTGATCTTACGGGCAAACATCCCGACGACTTTGCTTTCATTACCGGCGCCAGAGAGAGCTTTGACCCCACCAACGACCGCACCGAGGGCCTGGCGGACCTTCTCGCCTCGTTGTCTTTGCCGGACCTGCACGATGCGGAGGTCTCGCTCGCTGTCTCCGCAGAACCGCTGTTCAAACGCCTCGGCCTTCCCGGAGAGCACCCGGAAGCGGAGCTCTATCAAGCGTTCCGCGAGCTTCCCGAGTGCCGTGAGCTCCTGAGCCATACGGCGGGAAAGGCAGTCTCGCTCGAGGCGCTGGCCCAGAGCCTGTTCGGGCCGCACGAGAAAGCGCGCTATGCAACGGAGGTGCTGCTGACGTTAGGGACGCTGGCCCGGCTGGGGCCCGATCAGCCAGGCCTGTTTCCGGCCCGCACGCATCTTTTCTACCGCGGTATCCCGGGGGTCTTCGCCTGTCTCAACGAGAGCTGCTCCGGCCGTCAGGGCAGCCCGGGCCAACCGGCCACGGCAGGCAAGCTGTTTCTCGAGTCCAGGACCCACTGCGATGCCTGCGGCTCTCGCGTCCTGGAGCTTGCGTCTTGCAGAGAATGCGGCTCGACCTACTTCAAAGCTCGCTTGCTGAGCGAGGACCCGCCGGAATTCCTGTGGAGCGACGAGCTAGCCAGCCTGATCGAAGTCGAGCTT
Source organism: Candidatus Xenobia bacterium (assembly GCA_045863235.1). Classification (GTDB taxonomy): domain Bacteria; phylum Vulcanimicrobiota; class Xenobia; order Xenobiales; family QWHO01; genus QWHO01. The sequence continues at coordinate 31,620 of BTUM01000011.1, forward strand.
CTGGCCGAGCCACCCACGGACGCCTCGCGAGCTGAGGAGTTCCGCGTGGACCTCTTGACCGGATACCTGAACTCTTCCCAGCCGGGGGCCCGCTCGCGCTCGCTCTGGATGAGCCGCCACCAGGAAAGGGGACGCGAGGTAGAGTTCTCGACCTGCCCGGTGTGCCTGAGCCTGGCGCGCAAACCTGTCCTCGATCTGCGCACCAAAGGCGAGCAGTCTTTCACGGCCCTGGTGGAGACCATGTTCGCGGAGCAGCCTCCTCAGATCAAGAGCACAAGAGAGTTTCCCAATGCCGGAAGAAAGGTGCTCTGCTTCTCCGACGGTCGGCAGAAAGCTGCCCGCCTGGTCCCCGCCATCGAGCAAAACCACATGCGCGACACCTTTCGCCAGCTGCTCTGCCTGGCAGCCGAACGGGTCGGCGAGGAGCTCCGCAGGCCCCCAACCCTGGATCGGGTTTACACCGGGGTTTTGAAGACCGTTGCCGAGCAAAGACTTGCCCTCAGCGAGAGACTTTACAAGGACACGGTTCTTCTCAACGATCTGAGCCTGGCGCGCGATCTCAACCTGATCAGCCTGGTCGGTGCGACGGACCCGCAGCGCCACGCGCCCGGCTATGCCCATCTGCTGTACCAGGAGGTCTGCGATCGCTATTACAGCCTGCCCCCTTTGGGGCTGGGCAGCTATATCGAGGCTCCCTCTGTCTGGACCCAGCTCAAGTGTCGTCCGCTTCCCGACCTGGGCTGGTCGGAAGACCAGTTTTTGACGTTCCTGCGTCTCTGGATCCGCGTTCAGCTCGAGCGCAGGTGCTTCCGGGCCCTGGGAGTCAGTCTCTACGATCTCGGGCGCGAAGATCAGATCTGGCCGGAAGGGATCGAGATCCGCAAAGAGGGCCAGTGGCTCCCGCGCAAAGTTAACCGCTATTTGCAAGCGCTCGCCCTGGGCGACGAGGATATGGCGCTGCTGCTCGAGTGGCTCCAGGCCCACGTGTCCGGCACCAAGCTCCTTTACAGCGAGCAGCAGAAGTATTACATCGACGAGCTCGGTCTACAGCTCGATCTCAGTCGAGAAGGCTGGCACCTCTGCCAGCGTTGTAACCGCCTGCACCGATTCTTCCTCGAGAACTTGTGTCCCGACTGTTGTGGTGCTATGCATCCGCTGGAGGACAGACAGGAGGCGGTTGAGTCCCGTCGCGGCTACTACCGCCAACAGGTGGAACGAGCCCTCAAGCGGGAGGGCATCGAGCCCTTCGGTCTGTTCGCTGCCGAGCATTCCGCGCAGCTGGCGACTCAGGGCGATTTCGAGGACCTGGCGCGTACGGAGGAATACGAGCTGCGCTTTCAGGACATCCTGCTCGACGATACCGAGCCGCCCGTGGACGTCCTCAGCTGCACCACGACCATGGAGGTCGGCATCGACATTGGCACACTCAGCGCTGTGGCGCTGCACAACGTTCCTCCGCACGTCTCCAATTACCAGCAGCGAGCTGGTCGAGCCGGTCGTCGCGGTCGCGGGGTCGCCGGTGTCATCACCTTTGCGCAGGGCGGCACCCACGACGCGTACTTTTTCCAGAAGCCGGACCTCATCATCACGGGTGACGTCCAGCCTCCCGTGGTCTATATCGAAAACCGGGAGATCTCGGTCCGTCATGCGCGCGCTTTCGTCTTGCAGACCTTCTTCCACGAAACGGTGCCATCGACCGGAAGCCCGCAACTCTTTGCCACGCTCGGAACGATCCGAGAGTTCCTTGCCCCTGGCCCTTGCTCGCTCGCGGCTCTCGAGAGCTGGCTCCAGGGTCACGGTGCCGGGGCTCGCCAACGCTTACTGGCCTGGCTGCCGAAGACTAGTCACTGGCTGGGTGAGGAGATTCCGGAGAGCCTGCGGGAAGATATCGCCGACGAGGCCACGTTAAAGCTTCCCGACCGCATCCGCGAGGTTCTGCCCCTGGACCAGTTCGCGCGCTATCAGGAGCTGACGCAGAGCGAGCGGGATCGCCTCGACCTCCTTCTGGACGCCACTTTGTTACAACACCTGATCGAGCGAGCGGTCCTCCCGCGCTACGCCTTCCCGACCGATGTAGTGAGTCTGCATATCTTCGAGCCGCGCGAGCGGAACAAGCCTCCAAAGTACAAGTATCAGCCCCAGCGTGATCTCCGCATCGCCCTGAGTGAGTATGCTCCGGCGGCCGAGTTGACCATCGACAAGTATTTATACACGGTCCGGGCTCTTTACTCGCCCTTCCAGGCCAATCCCAGAGAGCCGCTCGAGCACGCCTCTTATCACATCTCCTGCGTTGCCAACAAAGACGGTTGCGGGTTCGTCACGGTCAGCCCCGAGCCGAGCGACCTGATCGTCTGTCCGGTCTGTAACGGAGAGCTCGACTGTCAGGTCTTCGTTCGGCCGCCGGGCTTTGCACCCGACGTGAATCAGGAGGCCAAGCTGGACAAGGGAGGCTCCTCCCACCGCTCAGGTTTCGCGACCCGGGCTCGGATGGAGGTGCCTCTCGATTCCGGACCCGGAAACTGGAAGCCGGGCCCCGTTCTCCAGCTCCAGACGCGCCACGACACGGTGCCCCTGATCAGCGTGAACAAAGGCATTCAGAATCGCGGCTTCCTGATGTGCCGCCTGTGCGGGTGCATCGATCCGGTCGAAGGCCCTGGTTACCCGCGCGGAGTTCTTCACCAAGCGGGTCGTCGGGGAAAGCAGGGAGACAACACCCATAATCACCCCATCCAGCGGGGGGACGTCTGCACGGGCGACTTGGCCCCTCCCTTCTACCTCGGGCACCGCTTCATCACGGACGTTCTGGTCCTCCGGGTCGAGATGGCTCCGCCACTCACCTGTGACACCAGGCGCCCGGCTGTGAGGGCGGCTCTGACCACTCTCTCAGAGGCTTTGCTCCAAGCGGCCTCCCGCGTGCTGCAGATCGACGAGGGCGAGATGGAGGCAAACTGGAGTCCTGTGCAGGCCAGCGTGGGACGCTACGTCGATCTGTACCTCTACGACGTCCTTCCCGGCGGAGCTGGTTTTGCGCGCGAGAGCCAGGAACGACTGGAGGAAGTCCTCAAGGCCACCGGGGAGCTTCTGGCGCCGGCCAGCTGCTCGTGCGAAGCCTCGTGCTACCGGTGCCTACGCAACTACACGAACCAGTTTTACCATGGGATGTTGGACCGGGGCCTGGGCTACGATCTGCTCTCTTACATCATGACCGGCGCGGTGCCGGCGCTTGCCCCCGATAAGGAAGAGCTGGCCCTGACAGGTCTGTGCCAGGCGCTGGCTCTCCACGGCATCCCTGCAGCACTGCGCCAGACCGCCGAGGGACTCGAGGGCCCGATCACTGTGCCGCTGGTGGCCGGGCAAGGAGACGCTACCCTCTGGGTCGCAGCTCACCATCCTCTAGTCGAGCGGGCCCTGTCGGAGCACTGGCTGGATGAAGCGGGCCTGATGCTGGCCCAGCCCGTGCACCTGGCGGACGCCTACCAGGCTGAGCACCAGTTGCCGCTCGCATTCGAGGAGCTGCGAAGAGCGCTGAGTCCCTAGAGATAGATTTCCGATGCGCGCGTCAGAGTGAGGGTGGTTTCATCGGTCAATGTCGCTCGCAGGACACGGATGCGGGAGTTCCTCGGGAATTGCCGCAGGGAGACACCGAAGGTAGGCTCCGCCAGGACATCGACCTCCCGGTTTTGCCCGTCGACTGCGGTCAGGGAGGCGTCCGAACGCGGCTGAGTCACTCGAAGCTCCCGGTCGATCAGGTGAGAATCCAACGGCGGGGCCTCCCAGTAAGCGTCACACAGCTGACGGACGGCACAAAATCGGCAGACCTCCGGTTCGGGCCGGGCTTCGACTAGGCCTCGCCCCAACTGGGAACGCCAAGAATCGATCTCTCGGCCCAGGCGGCGCTCGAGCTCCAGGAGTTGCGGTTCCGTCGGACGGACCTCAAGCGACCTGCCCGAGACGGGAACCACTCGCAGAAGAGCGGGCAGTCGCCCGCGAGCCCGCCACCAGAGCAAGCCATATAGGGCGATCTGGTCTCGGTAAGCCTCGCTCATCTCTCCCGACTTGTAGTCGGTGATCCAGTCTCCGTCGGGACGAATCTGCACCAGGTCAAGGATTCCTTTGAGGGGCAGCGTCGGGTGCTCGACGAGGCACTCTCCCAGAGTCTGGTAGTCTCCGGTGTGGCTCTCGCGTTGCGGGCTGGGCGAAGTGCGCCCTTCCCAGGTGGACCTCAGGAGTCGCAGCACGGTGTTGCGCACCTCCAGCGCATCGATTCCGAGCCCTGTCTCGCGCCACGCGCGGGGGTTCTGTCGGAGGCGGACCAACGCGCGCTCTAACAGGGCGTCCGTCCTGGTCTTGAAATCGAAACTCTTGAGCGCCTCCCCGGCCTCACGGGTTCCAAGCGGCGGAGAGCCCTTCTGGATCAGCCAGGCGATCAGCTCCTTCATCAGGGCGTGAACGACCTGGCCCTGCGCGGAGCGAGAATTGTAGGGAGAGGGATAGCACCCCGAGAGCCCCGGGTAGGTCGAGTTCTCCAGCTGCCAGCGCCTCGGGCACTGGCGCAGCGCAGTCAGCGCGGAGAAGCTGAATTTGTGCGGAGCTTCGGCCAGACGAAGGGGCTGAGAGTTGAAGTAAAGCTCGGGCGCCGGCGTCACGCGAGATGAAGGGAACCGCCGACTTCCGCCCCACCCAGAATGCCCCTCAGGTAATCGTAATCGCTCCCAGGAATCTCGATGAATCCCCCGCGGCAAAAGAGCATGTTGGTCGGGACCGTGTTGTTGAGCTCGCGGAAGACGTCGAGGAACCAGAGGCTATCCCCTACTGGCCTCCGTACCCCGGTCTCCAGGAACTTGACCCGACAGCGGTTGGGGTAGTTCTGGCCTTCTCCAAAGATCGGCTTGGTATCTTCGAAGGGGGACCCGTCGATCAATCCGTGCCCGTCCAGGCATTGCACCTGGGTCAGATAGACAATGAAGCGGTCGCCCTTGGCCAGGTCGGCGAAGCGCTTGCGGTGGTGCTTGAGCACGCCAATCGTGCCGTGCTGCTGGACTTTCTCATAGGTGTCGGGGCGGAAGGCCAGGAGCCAGTTGCGCATGCTTGCGGCTCTTCGTCGGCACCTGGTCCTGACCTCTCGGCAGGCAGCTCCCTCACTTCTCGAAAAGTCTGGACGCGGTTGATGACCGACGGTTTGGGTCGCGGGAAACCGTCTATTCTGGCCGCTGCTGCTCGCCTGAGCCGGCCTGCGGGTCGTTTCGCTTGGGGCGACTTTCAAGATAGGAGCAGACCATATCGTAGCCAAGATTCAGGAGGATCGGTCCAGCCGCTATCGGGAGTTCAGTAGCCACTGTCATGCCAGGCTTACGGTCTAAATCTGCGTCTGGGGGCGGCTCACTCTTCGTGAGGTCCTCCTTGGGGGTGCGACCTTCGCCTCCTCTGCTACGGCCGTGCGTAGGACGGAATTTGGCAATTTTCTTCTGCTCAACAGCCCGACGTTCCCGGGCTGTAGTACCATCTCGGGCCACTTTGAACTCGAAGGTTTCGCCGATGCTTGGGTCTAGAGGAGACCAGTCCGGAGATGCCGTTTCATCCTGCGAAGAAGCAGGTAGCCGATCAATCTAGAGGTAGGGACAGACGCTCTCCGGAAGTGTAATCTGTGAACACTCTGCCTCGACCCATTGGCCGCCAGAAAGAGGTTCTCTGCTTACCAGCGACTGGGCACACCGTTGTCCTTGGTACCGCTGGCAGCGGCAAGACGACGCTCGCGATCCACCGTGCGGCTTTTCTAGCCAACCCCATGACCGACCACAGTGGGCGCACGCTTTTGGTCACATTTAATCGATGCCTGGTGGCGTACCTCAAAGCGCTAGGCGGAAGGCTCGGACAGGTCGACGTTCATAACTATCACAAGTTTGCGCGCGGCTATCTTGCCCGTCGCGGCAGGATGGGATGGAACTCCATATGCAACGCGGACTCGATGGAGACTTTCTGCCGCCAAGCCGTCGCCGCGGCCAAAGAATCCGGAAAACGCAACCCGATCCTCGACCGCCCCATTGAATTCCTCGTGGAAGAATTCCGGTGGGTTGCCCAAAATGGGATCAGGAACCTAGTCGACTACCTTGGTGCCGAGGACGCCGGTCGCTTGGGTTCTCGCGTTTCAGACATCGACCGAGAGCCAGTGTTTTCTGCCTACGAGCGGTACCGAGCTATCCGGGATGCGAGCGGCAAGCACTACGACTGGGACGACGTTGCCCAGACGGTAATCTCCGAGTTCGAGTCCGATAGTGACAAGCGCTTCTACACGCACGTGATTATTGACGAGGGGCAGGACTTTTCGCCGGTGATGATTCGATCACTGGCTTTAGCGGTCCCCGAAAACGGAAGTCTCACATTTTTTGGCGACATGGCACAACAAATCTATGGAAACAAGATCTCGTGGCGAACTGCCGGCCTCTCGGTGCTGGATCACAATGTGTGGAGGTTCGAGGAAAACTACCGCAACACGAAGCAGGTCGCCCAACTTGCCCTCGCCATCGCAAAGTCGCAATACTACCGAGGTGTAGCGGACCTCGTCGAGCCGAAATTCCCTGCTGCCGATGGACCACTGCCTGCCCAGGTGGCGTTCTCTTCGGAGGCTGAGGAGATACGCTTCGTTGTAGACATGGCGCAGAAGCTTGCTCAGACAGGAACCGTGGCTGTTCTGTTCCGTGACCGTGAACTCGAAAAGCAGCTCCCGGACCTCGCATCTATTCCGACGACCCGTCTTCATCGCGAACTTGAGACTTGGCCTGCGGGCCCAGGCCTGTTCTATGGTACATATCACTCGGCCAAGGGGCTTGAGTTTGATTCGGTGCTTATCCCCTATGCGACGAGTTCGCGGCTGCCGCATCCGGACGATGTCGTTGCGTTCGGGGCGGAGGAGGCATGCGCGAGAGACGTGAAGCTGCTCTATGTGGCTGTTACGCGGGCGAAGCTAAACCTCATCATTACTCACACGGGGGATCCCACGCCATTCCTGCCAGCCGGCGCCGGGCTGCTGCAAAGAAGCCGACGGTGAGCGCCTCGATTCGAGCGAGCGTACAGTCGCGCGATATTACAAGACTCTGCCATTTCACGCCCTCCCGGAATCTGATGCACATCGCCACAGACCCGAGCGGGCTCCTGGCTTCAGCTCGGCTGCGGGAAGACGAGAAGGCGGTGTTCAACGCGACTGATCGCCAGCGATTAGACGGCTGCCCGGACTATGTCTGCTGTTCCATCCAGTACCCCAACGCCTGGTATTTCCGGAGAGCTCGCGAAAATGAGAGTATCTTTAAAGACTGGGTAGTCGTGCTCATCAAGGCCCACCATTTGTGGGCTGCCGGAACGAAATTCTGCCCGCGCAACGCAGCGGCAAACTCTGGCCGAGACGTTGAAGAGGGGGACATCGCGTTCGAGTCGATGTTCGCACCTACTGTCGTAGGTGCCCACGGAAGGACCTTTACGCGATCGACTACACATCCCCTTTGGCTCCCTACCGACGAACAGGCTGAGGTGCTTATTCCCGACCGCGTCGCTCGGGAAGATATCATTGCCGTAGCAGTGGCGGATGAATCGCAGGCGAAGCGGGAGCACGCCCGCCTGACCCAGCTAAAGGTTGATCTGCCGGCAATCCTGATGATTCCCGACTTTTTTCGACCTAATTCGCTCAGCGCCCAGTTACGGAGTGGACGCGTGCCGACCGAGATATCCTTTCGACCGGGAGGTTGTCATTGATGACGTCATCCGATGTCCCCAGCAGAACTACCGTTTCCCGTGCAAAGTCCGAGGGCGCCCTCATCGCTCTGGCAGCGGGTGACGCCCTCGGTTGGCCGCAGGAGTTCGCAGGGCGGGAACGCGCAAAGCTGCGGTTGCAGGCATCCCCAGCCTTCCGCGATTGGGAACGTAGCAGTGGGGGCCGCTACTACGCGTACTCTGAGACGATCCGCGCGGGCGAGTATAGCGACGACACGCAACTCACACTTGCGACCGCCCGCTGCCGCATCCATGCGGGGGCAGCTTGGTGGGCGCACTTTACACGAAATGAGTTGCCACTCTGGACCATCTACGAGCGCGGTGGCGGCGGGGCAACCAAGCGAGCGGCCGAGAGTTGGCTCCGAGGAAGGGCGCCGTGGAAGCAAGCCGACGGGACAGCGGTCCGGCGATACTTCGATGCGGGGGGGAACGGGGTGACGATGCGAGTCGTCCCGCACGCCATATATTTCGCATCGGATGAAGATCCGACTAACCTACTCCGAGATGTCGTCATGGATGGCGCCGCCACGCACGGTCACCCTCGTGCGCTCGTTGGTGCCGCGGCATACGCATACGCAGCCTGGTGGCTCTTGCGGGCACATGAGACGGTTGGGTTTGGTGAGTTAATCACCGTCCTCCTAGACAACGCATCCAGGTGGGGAGCATTGCCCGGAGCCTCTGCCGCCAAGAATGGCTGGTTGGATGCCGCCGACAAAGTCGTCGGTAACTACGAGAAACTATGGACCGACGTTGTTGAAGAGACACGATCTCTTCTCGCATGCGTGCGAAGCGGCTTGTCGGCGGGCGCCCTCTCAGATGATGAAGAAGTTCTGGCTAAGCTAGGTGCCTTTGGAAAAGCCAAAGGCGCAGGGACAGTAAGTGCAGCAGCAGCGATCTACCTGGCTGCTCGCTACGCAGCGCAACCAACTCAAGGTGTCCTTCGAGCTGCCTTCGCGGTCGGTGCTGACACAGACACGATAGCTGCGATGACGGGCGGACTTCTTGGGGCTCTCGCGGGCACCGATTGGATTCCTGAAGAGTGGTTCGAGGTTCAGGACTGTCAGTACCTTCGGCACATCGCAAACAAGGTTGCAGCGCGCGCGACATCGGAAGTTGCCGAATCGCACTACGTTACCGTGAAGGAAATCGATGCATTGATCGGTCGATTGGTGGTCGGCTCTAAGGAGGATGTCGACTTCGACTTCGGCGGCACGCGTCGCGTCCGTGTCATTGAGTCCTGGGCCCCCCCTGCAGCTTCGAATACGACAGTCGTTCAAGCCTGGCGGTTTCAGGTCTCCGACGGGCAAACGTTGTTCATGAGGAAGCTCGGCAGGAAGTCGAGGGATGATGGTGCTCCCAGTGGCAATCGAGGCGCTTTGGAATCGCCTGCCTCCGCACACCAGGCGCACCTCAAGATCGAAGCGCGAGCCGCGGGCGTAAAGCTAAGCGTCAGGGACCTAGCTACTTCAAGCGCGTTCTACGAAGGAGTGCTTGGCCTTACGGCAATGAAGAAGACGATTAATTTCGTTTCATTCGGCGCGCTATCGCTTGTCGACGGCAGGTACGCTGTAGAGCTCTCGGGCGGTGCGGTTGCTCTCGATGCTGCTGGCATGCGCAACAGGGTCGAGGTCCACGTGCCGGACCTCGGCACAATCAATGAAAGACTCGATAAAGATGGCGTGCGAATAGTGCAGCCAGTCGCGTCGATGCCGTGGGGTGAGCGATGCCTGCACTGCCTTGATCCCGACGGAAACCTCGTCGAGGTCGTCGAAAGGCGCGTCCGATGACGAGCACAGGTCCGCGTAACAGGTAGGGGGCGTCTTACCGGGTCGTCATCGCTACCATCTAGCCAGTCACGTCTCAGTCTCGTTCAACTGGGTCACCAGGCGTCGGTTTCCCGTAGAGTGATCGGCTTCCCGTGGAATACGGACATATCCGAGATCTGGTACCAACGGATGCGGTACCTCCTCGAGCGCCTGGTGGACCCGGAGGCGCGGGAGAGGTTGGCGCAAGCAAGCTTGGCCATCGACTTGGGGCCGAGGTGAGTTTTCGACAGGAGATTCGTTTTCAAGTTCGCCAACCTCTGCCCCCAATGGCACCACCTCGGGACATAGAAGGAAATTCAACCTTCTCGGGGAACTTTTTCAATGCGTGGCTTCAGATTCGCCCATGAAGCAGTGGCATGAGTTTCGGGACCCTATCCATGGGTTCGTTCGTGTCGATTCGGATGAGCGGAAGGTCATCGACAGCAGACCGTTCCAGCGTCTTAGACACATCCACCAGTTGGCGCTGACCTATCTGGTCTATCCATCAGCGTCCCATAAGAGGTTCGAACATTCTCTCGGCGTGATGGAGCTGGCGAGCCGGGTATTTGACGCCATTTTCTCCAAGTGGGATGATCCGGTCAAGAAACTTCTACCCAAGTTAATAGAAGACAAGAAGTTGAAATACTGGCGGACGGTCTTAAGACTGGCCGCACTCCTGCATGACATCGGTCATCTTCCCTTCTCCCATGCGGCCGAAGCGCAACTGCTTCCCGACGACTACGACCACGAGCGCATTGGTTGGGACCTGATCACAACTGATGCCAACTTGAAGACAGCTTTTGAAGGCTCCGATCCACCGGTGCGAAGCGAGGACGTTGCACGAATCGCGGTCGGGAAGGTGGATGGGCAGAGAGAGCTCGAGCCCCACGAGAAGCTCTTGAACAGCATTATCACAGGAGATGCCTTCGGAGTTGATCGGATCGACTATCTTCTCCGTGATGCCCATCACTGTGGAGTGGCCTACGGTCGTTTCGACCATTACCGGCTCATCGATACCCTGTTAATCCTAATTGCTCCAAAAACAGGACAACCAGCGATCGGCGTGGAGCATGGTGGCCTCCAGGCGGCCGAATCACTCAATCTTGCACGGTATTTGATGTTCTCTCAAGTCTACCTCCACCCTGTTCGGCGGGCCTATGACAAGCATCTCCAGAGCTTTCTGAGCCTGTGGTTGGAAGAAGGCAAGTTCAAGACGACTCCAGCCTGCTTTCTAGCGATCACCGATAACGAAATTCTGGCTGCAATCCACGAAGCGGCTTACGATGAAGGAAACAAAATGCACGGAGCGGCCCAACGTATCTGGTGCCGTAATCACTTCAAAATCCTCTACCAGGCTGGACCCCAGGACGGTCCGGAAATGATGAAGCTGCTCGGCAAAGAAGCGGAGAACAAGTTCCCCGACGACGTTTTTCACGATGATTATCAAAAGAACAGCTCCGTGAACTTTCCAGTCTTGAAGCGGGACAACCAGGTCGGAGAGTCTCTGCAGGAGTCGCACGTTCTCAGAAACCTTCCTCCCATCGGCGTCAACGCGCTCATGGCCAGTTCAAATCTTGAAATCCAAAAGAAAATCAACGAGTGGCTCGTGCCGCGTTCAGCGGAGCTAAGAGCTGCATTCCCAAAGGAGAAACCAGATGACAAGAAGGCCTGACATTCAGATCCTGTTGGCTCTCATTCACGAGTGCCAGGAGCGGGAGGTTTCTCTGACGGAAACCACCGCACAGCAAATACTATTCCTCTATCAAGAGCTGAGCAACGACCAGGTGTTCCGTTTCGAGTGGAGCAGCTGGTCCCCCGAATGCTTCAATATCTTAGAAGTTCTCAATGAGCTAAGATGGTTCCAGCTGGCCCGGTACGAAACCTTGCCAGACGGATCCGCTACGCTTTGCCTTACGAGCAAAGGCGTGTCACGACTTCAAGCATCGTCCCAAGAGCTTGGGAAGGCAATCGAAGACTATCTGGCATGGCCCTTTCAGCCATCCGGAAGCCTGGTGTCTGCGCTTTACATGCAGAGATATTGGGATAAGAAGATCTTCAAACAGGAGTTTGAGGCTCGTTTTCCCAATTTATCCGCCGAGAAAGTATTGCGGGAGCTCGCAACGTTGGCGAAGCCCATCGACAGCGAGGAGCGCCTCCCCGAGGAGGCCTGTGTCTAGTCCCCGGCGCTTGAGCCGGGCACGCTTGCGTACGAGCTGGACGTCTTCGGTGAGCTTGCCATGCCGACACTGAGTCCGCACTGCTTGGTTGAGTGCACCGGGCGAGACAGATACCAAGTTCCAGTTCGAGGTGTCCTGGTACCAGTAGGGTACCAACTCCGCCAGAGTCTATGCCTCAAAGCAGAACTCAGACAAACAGCATAAAGAGACAAATTCTTTCAGGGAGCCATTCCAACAGTCACAACCGACCTCACCCCAACTCAGCCAAAGACCCCCATTGCGGACTCGTAATGAGCATGTCGGGCGTTCGAATCGCTCCCCGGCTCCAGCTTGGAAGCCCGCTACGGTGGGCTCTTTCATCGCAAAGCGCGGCAGCCAAAGTTGTGCCGGTTTCTGGCTCTGGGGACCTGGGGGGACCATTCTGCCGACCGGCCTGGTTATGGGCGTTGGGCTCGCTCGGAGGCGGAGGGCCTTTGTGCTCGCCAGCCGTTAGGTCAGCTGCGTGTCAGCCACGCCGGTCGCTTCCGCTTGTTCGATATTGGGCAATAATCCATCAAGGGCAGCACTTTTTCCGCAAGAACGACCCCGGTCGACATCTTCGAAACTACGCTCACCGATCAGGCAAGCTACGGAGCGCCTGCGAGCTCTCGGTGGACCCAGGGAAACCGAATGAACTCCTGCTCCAACCGGAGCGAAGGCGCGTACCGATGGCGGACGAGGTCGAGGTACAGCTCTCGCTCCTCCGGGGTCAGCCGGAAAACATCCTCGGCGGTCGCCTTCTTCTCGGTGACCCAGCTCGACCGGTGCTCGAGCAGCGTGGCACGGTCCATCATGAGCGAGCGGGTCTGGGGAAAGTGCTCTCGCAAGCGATGGAGGATGGCGAACCCGTGCGTATCGATGTCGCCCCAGTAGTAGATGGGGCGGTCCTTGAGCCAGGTGGCGCGGTCCATCGTCTCGACCAGATAGCCCGACCCGAAGACCACCAGGCTGTCGGGCAGGCGCGGGAAGGCCAGCACGTTGATCTCGTTCTCCGCGATGAAGATGCGGCTGACGCTGGGCGCGAAGCGCGCGAACTCGTCGCGAGCCAGCGAGAGGTCGGTGAGCTCGGGGGGTAGCTCCTGGACACTGTCGAGCAGGCGAAAGCGCACGCGCGTTGGCTTCTGCAGGAACCCGAATCGCCCTTCGAAGTTGCCCGCCTCAGCGTCCACCGCCTCGGCCGGGAGCGCCAGCTCCAGCAGTTCGCGCAGCACCGTCTTGTGCTGCTCGATGAACTTGGTGTGGACGCCAGGGAAATCGACCTGCCGCACAAACACTCCGGGCCGCGGATTGACCTTTAGCCAAGACGTCACGTCCAGCAGGGAGGCCCAGCTGTCGGCCAGCTCCAGGGCCCTCAGCGGGCGGCGTAGGAGCCAGGGCAGCGCCTCCGGGCAGCGCGCCCGGGTCTCCTCGGTCAGGCACCGGAAGCGGGCCCAGTCGCGAGTCTTGCCGATGAGTGCCAGAGCCGCCTCTGGCGTGTCCAGCCAGACCCGCACGGGCACCTCGTTGCGACCGATCACACGGTGGCGCACGCTGCGCATCTCCAAGCGATAGGCCGGGGAGCGCAGGCCCGCGATCCAATCCTGCACGGCGGCAAAGCGGCTGGCGAGCTCGTCTGAGGTCGGACCCTTAAGCGGGATGCGCAGCGGGAACAGCTGCTCCCCTTCCGCTAGGAGGCGCCCCTGGTCCCACAGCCTGCGAACCCGCTTGCGCACCTCCGCCTGCGTGGTCCAGCTCAAGTCTGTCGGGCTTCCTTGAGGGCCTGGTACTCCTCGATCGTGAGATTCTGGAGCAGCGACTCGCGCCCGTCGCGATTGGAGACGAATCCCACGCAGGAGACGTAGGGCTCGATGATGTGGATCTTTTGCAGCGGCGTCACGATGAGGAGCTGGATGTTCAGCTTGCGAAAGAGGTCGAGCCCGAACTGAGCCGACTCGTCGGAGGCGCGCCCGAAGGCCTCGTCGATGACCACGAAATGGAAGCTGCGCGAACGCTCCGTTCCGAGCTCCATGTTGAACTGGTAGACCAGACTGGCGGCCAGAATGGTATAGGCCAGCTTCTCCTTTTGCCCCCCGGACTTGCCGGACGAGTCGCTGTAGTGGTCGAACTCCGAGTCGTCCGCGCGATACCGTTCCGAGGCCGAGAACGTGAACCAGTTGCGCACGTCGGTCACCTTGCGGGTCCAGCGCTTGTCCAGGTCCGACTGCCCTTCCCGGCCCCGGAACCGCTCGATGATGCCCCGCACGCGCAGGAACTTCGTCTCGGAGTATTGCTCCTCGTCCGAGCCGGTGAGCGCCCCTTCAGTGCAGCTGCGCAGCTCGGACTGGAAATCGCGGATCTCCGCGTCAGTCGTGGACTTGGGAACGAGTTTGATGTAACGGCCCGGCGTGTAGTCGATATCCTGCAGGGAGCGGTTGATCTGATCGATCCGCTCATTGATGCTCTCGCGCTCCTTGGCGAGCTGCGACTGGAAGTTGGCGATCTCGCGGATGGTGTTCTCGTTGAGCAACTCCTTGAAGCGGGCTTCAAAGCGAGGCAGATCGTCCTCGTGCAAACGGATCAGGAGGGCGCGATACTCCACCGCCGCCTCCACGCTGGCATCCATCTCATGGCTCTCCAGCGGGAAGGCCTCGCGGAAGTCGGTCATGCGCAGGAGCACTTTCTCGCGCAACGAGGCGACCTGCTTGCTCTCCGAATCGATCCTGCCTTGCAGGTGCTCGCGCACCTCGCGTTCGCGGGCGTCACACGACTTGAGCGAGAGCTCGACCAGTCCCAGTTCCTTGGTCCGCAGCGCCTCCAGGCGCGGGAACTGCGCGCTCTGCTCGTCGGTGGGCAACGGCAGCTCGGCGAGCAGCTCGCGCGCGCTCAGCGACTTGTCCTCCGTGACGCGGAGATCACCCCTTTCGTCCGTGAGCCGGTGGCGGGTTTCCGTCAGCTGCCCTTCCAGCTCGGCCAGCTGCCGGGTGAGCTCGCGCAGCAGGTCGGAGGCCTTCTCGAGCGCCGCCCGCTGCTCCTCGAGCGCGGCGATCTCCAGCACCACCGGCTGCCAGTCCAGCTCGCGGTAGTCAGCGTACTCGTCTAGTTTGCCCAGCGCTGTCAGCACTTCTTTGAGTCGACTGGCCTCGCTCTTGAGCCTGGCCACCGTGGCCCCGTGCCCGGCGATGACCGCTTCGAGATCCCGGCGCTGCTTGTCGAGCGCTGCGATCTTCGCTTCGTTGGACCAGCCCAGCACGAACCGACTGCGATCGTTGAGGGCGTGCCGGTCGTCCTTCTCGTGCTTGCCGTCGGGCGACTTCACCTGGCCCGCCCGCGTGACGGCTTTCGATTCCCGGCGGAACTGCTCGATGCTGCTGCTGCAGACATGGTCGAAGCGCCGGCGGAGTTCGCTCTCCAGCCAGCCGAAGTGAGGCGTGTCTGGCTTGAGCTCCAGCTTGCCCGCCAGCGTCTGCACGGGCAGCCCCGGGCGCGAGGAGACCGGGGCGGCCAAGACCTTGTAGTAGACCAACCGGCCCCGCAGGCGTGTGCGGTCGACCCACTCCGAGACCTGCGCGTAGTGGCGCTCGGGCACCAGCAGAGACAGCGCGAAGTTGCGCAAGAGGCGCTCGGCGGCACCCTCCCAGTCCCTCTCGTCGTCGCGCACCTGGACCAGCTCTCCCGCGAAGGGCAGGTCGCGCTCGGCCAAGCCCAGCTCGCCGCACAGGTAGGCCCGCGTCTCGATCTGGGCCTGCTCGATATTGCTGCGCCGGGCTCGCAGGCCGCGCAGCTCGACCTCCAGCGCCTGATGCTCCGAGCGCTTCTGCTTGAGCTCGAACTCCGTCTCGCTGAGCTCATTCTCCCGCTCGGCCACGAGGGCTTCGTTCTGCCCGCGCAGGCGGCCGCACTCGTCGCGCTGGCGGCTGAAGTCCTCCAGCGTCTGGGTGACCGCCAGCCCCGCCGTGCGTGCCAGCTCCGCGTAGCGCCCGTGTCGCTTCTGGCGCCGCTCCTGCTCCTTGACCCTGTCCGCGATCTCGCCTTTCAGGCGCTCCAGGCGATCGCCGCCGTTGTCTGAGATGGCCCGTTTCAGCTCTCCCTGGCGACGCTCCTGACGCGCCTGCGTCTCCTCGAGCTCGGCGATCTGGACCTGGAGCTTTCCCGTCTTGAGGCCCAGGTTCCCGAGACGCTCCTCTAAGAGCCCGCGTTTGAGGCTCCCGAAGTAGGCCTTCAGGCTGTCGCGGCCGAGCTTCATCTCCTCGACCTCGGCCAGCAGAGCCGTGAGTGCGTCGCAGTCCCCAACCAGGGGAGCCAACTTCTCCACCTGGGCCCGGGCCCGCAGGACCGCTTCGTGAGCGCGATTCAGGTTGTCGAAGTGGGCGATCAGGTCGCCAATGCGGGCTTCCACTTCGAATTCCTCGAGCATGTGCTGGCGGACGAAGTCGGTCAGGTTCCCCACTGACTTCATCGAGACGGTCTGGTGAAACAGCTCCAGAGCTTGCTCTGACTGGATGCCGAAGCGCCGCCGGAAGTGCGCCGAGTAGCTCGAGAAGCTGTCGAACAGCTCCACCTTCTGAGCTTTGAGCCGTTTCTTGAGGGCCGCCACCTCGCTGCCGAAGTTGGCGAAGTGCTCGCGGATGGTCAGCCCCTCGTCGGCCACCGCGTAGAGGCGCTCCGGCTTCCCCCCGACCTCTCGCATCCAGAAGACCTGCGCCAGCGTGACCGTCTGGCGGTAACCGCGATTGCGAAAAACGCCCAGGATGACCGAGTAGCTGTTGTGGTCGCGCAGGCCGACGGGCTTAGCGGAGGAGCTCGTGTCCGCCAGCTCGGACTTGTAGTAGCCCAGCACGTAGGAGCGCAGGCTGCGCTCCTTGGCGTCGGCCCCGGCCGCCTTGTTGAACTGCACGCGGTGAGCCGGAACCAGCAGCGTGGTGATAGCGTCCACCAGCGTCGACTTGCCCGAGCCGATGTCGCCGGTGAGGAGTGCATTCCGCCCCGTCGGGCGAAAGGCCCAGGCGCGCTGGTCGAACGTGCCCCAGTTGTACACCTCGAAGCGCTCCAGGCGGAACCCCGCCAGGTTTGGCTCGTTCTCCGCCTCGAGCAGGCTATGCAGCAGCTCGTCCATCATACCTCCGCGTAGGCCGCCAGGCGGCCTTCCAGCTCGCTCAGCCACTGCGCATCCACGAACGCCTTCAGGATGCGGCGCACCTCGTATTCCTGCTCTTTGAGGCGCTTGACGAAGCCCATGTCGATCAGCTTATTCAGGTCGGCTTCCACCTTGTCGACCCGCTTGGCGTCGTTGCTGCCCTCCGGCTGGAAGAGGCGCACCAGCTCGCCGATCTCGTCGCGGCGCAGAACAAGCCGGGTCGACCCTCCCGCCGCGTCGAGCTCGGCCAGCTTGCGCCGCAGGAGAGCGATGAGCAGGCTGAGCGACCAGGTGAGCTGCCTCTTCACCACCAGGCGGGGCAAGGGCGCCTCGTCCTCCCCCCGCGCGCGCTGCCGGAGGAAGGCATATCCCTCCGATTCGTCCAGGAAGAGCTCCAGACCCATCACCTTGACGTAGTCCCGCACGGCCGACTGGAGGTTCAGCAGGCCGGACCACACCGCCGGGTCCTGGTCCTGGTAGACTACCCCTTTGAGCAGTGGGATGACAATTCCCGACAGTTCCGCTACCGGCTGCACATCGACCTCACGAAAATCACTCGGGGAAGCTCCGCCATCTTGCGCTTCTGCTCCGCGTCCGTCCAGGAAATCTTTTCAAGGCCGGATTCGTCGATCATCGCCCGGTTCTCCTCCGTAGCCAGCCACAGGTAGCCCACCAGCTCGGCCAGCCCGTGCTCGAGCGGGTGCTCCTGGATCAGCTCCCCGAGGCTGACCTGGGTCCGGCTGCCCAGGGCGGTCCGCACCCGGTCGGCGAGCTTGGCGCGATCGACCACGATCTGGTCGAAGAGTCTGCGGGTATCCAGTTGCGCCTCGCCCGCCTCGAGCTGGTCCGAGGTCAACTTCACCTTCAGGGGCGGGGTGTACAGCGGTCGGTCCATGGGCAGCTCGATGTCCACCCTGGACTCGTCGAGGGTCATGAACTCCCCTTCGGGGGGACGCTCGCGGACTTTGAGCGCTTGGCCCTCGATGCTCTTGAGGATCTCCAGGATGCGCCTGTTCTCCATGAAGGCCTGGTCGTCAAGGAATCGACGCAGTTGCTGGGAGAGCGTCGCCACCATGCGCTGGGTGTGCTCTCCGGCCGTGAGCCAATCGTAGTGGACGCGGCGCAGGCGCGCGTCCGGCTTGAGCGAGGCGACGGCTGGCAGGGCCAGAACCTTCTCGAGCATCGATCCGAGCTCTTCCTGCTTGCTCTGAGACATCAAGAAGTCCCAGAAAGCCTGAAAGCTGCGTCCCTGGTCCGAGTCCGTGATCGCGTCGCGCTCGCCCAGGATCTCGTCGAGCAGAGCTCCCTTCGTCCCGTCCCAGAGGGCGATGCGCTCGCGCACGCTGCGGTCGAGCTTGCGGAAATTCTCCTCCACCTCGCGGAAGTCGCCCAGCAGCTGACGGGCCGTGGCCGAGAGCTGGAGAAAGCGGTCCTTGAGCCCAGTATCGTCCAGTAGGTCCAGGTCACCCTGGTGGAGACGGTCGATTTCGAGCTGGAGCTCGGCCTGCTTGTTGCGCAGCTCCTGGACGCGGGCCTTGGGGTCGGTTTCTGTGCCCTCGATCATCTCGCGCAGCAGGGCAAAGACGAGCATGAGACGGGACTCCGTGCCCACGAAGTGGCGCTCGAGCAGTTGGGCGAGCCAGGCAATGGCTTTCTCGCTGGCCGGAGTCAGGTCGTAGGACGGCTCGTCCTGGCCGGGGGGGTAAAACTTGCGCAGCCAGCCTTTGTCGTCCTGGGCCCAATCGTCGAGGTAGGCCGTGGCGGAGCGCGGGAACTTGTCCTCACCGTGGACCTGACGCAGGTGGAAGAGCTCGTCCTCGAGCTTCTCCTTCAGCTCCGACAGTGGGAGACTGCGGACGTTGGGGACCAGGAAGACCCGGTGCAGAAAGCTTGTCACGAGTGGGGCAAGATCTGCCCGGAGAAAGTTCCAGGCCGGGTGGTGGAGTCGCATGGCCTCTAAGGTCTTGTAGTCGAGCTGCACAGATTTGCGGAATTGGCCCCGAGCGGCGGGTCTCCTGTCGAACATGGCTTTACTGTGTCATGGAAGGGTGACAGGTAGTGTCATTGCGCCAGGGATCAAGCTG
Source organism: Candidatus Xenobia bacterium (assembly GCA_045863235.1). Lineage (GTDB taxonomy): Bacteria > Vulcanimicrobiota > Xenobia > Xenobiales > QWHO01 > QWHO01. The sequence continues at coordinate 50,599 of BTUM01000011.1, forward strand.
AGCAACCAATTCGGGACAGCGAACAACTGGGCCGTGTGATTGACCCGCGAAATGTTGATCGCTGCAGTGCCTGCCGTCGTTGACACCGCGGAAGGCTACACTCGCAGCGCCATAACACGCGGCGTCTGGCGGGTCGAAAAGCACGGTCATTTGTTGAGGGTTATCAAGGAACCAGCAGGCCTCAATTTTCCCCTGCGCATTTCGCAGCGCGTCGGGAAGTTAAGACTCGTTCATTGGACGTTGATCAGAGTTTCGAGCCGCCGAAGCTCAGTTACCAAGTCGTCAAAAGTAGGCGGCACCTCATAAAACATCACCTGCATTTGGGAGTAGTCCTCGCGCAAGCTTGCCAGCTGCGCTTCGCTCGGCACGAGCCTGAGGGTGCCCGGTCTAGCCAGGTCGTAGCGTGCCTTGCCTGATCGAAAGAGAAGATTCTTGTCTTGAGCCACAGTTTCAAGCATTCCGATGTCGGCAAGTGCCTGAGCTCCGAGTTCATGCCGAGCAAGCTTCACAAGATCGTAATAGTGACGGGACTTTCGGTGGCCGATGGCCTCGTTCGCCGAGTGGTAGCTGTGCAGGATGGTTGCCTTCTCCCAGAATGTCCGAACTGCCGACAGCACCCTGACTCTCGGGTGCGGGAAACGGATGTCTGGGAAATATTCTGCCAAGTCGACAAGAAGCTCCCTGAGTTCCGAAGGCTCCGTGGGGTTCCGTCCGCCAAGTTCGACACGGACAGTGTCCACCAAGTAGCCAGTAGGGGCGTCGAGCACCGTGGGATAGTAAATGATCACAATCTCGCCGGCCAGCTCAGCCCGTAGCTGGGAGATTTCCAGACCTTCAAAGAGGGGCAGGATTTCTTCACGAGCCACCCGGCGCAATTCTTGGTCCAGCGCCTCCAGAGCCTTCTCGCGCTTGGACTGTGAAGGATACTCCTCTCGGAATCCGAGGGCCTTCCGATCCACCGTAATGTCAATGTCTTCGGAGAAGCGGTCGATAACGCCGTAAGCCTTTGAGAGCGAAGTGCCACCCTTGAAGGTGAGCTCCGGCAAACCTCCGGCCGTGAAGAGCCGCTCAAGAACCCAACAGACCCAGAAGTCCTTCTCCAGAAGACGCGGCGAGCGCCCGGTAAGCTCCGAACCGCGAAGAAATACTGCTGAGCGCTCATCCTTGTTCAGATTAAGAAAATCCACGGATTACTCCTGGCAGATCGCCCGTAATGATTGACCCATCCAGCTGGGCACGTGCGGCAAGAGGCGCAAGAGCTGATTCTTAATCACGAATGAGAGAGAACCCTGAAGCTTGCCGATAACCTCCGGAGTAACGGCTTCGCGTCCGAGATAGTAAAGTGCGGAGATCACCAAGCCACCCTCCGTACCGGCTCCTACCAGCTTTGTCGAGGCTGCGTGTTTTAGCTCGACCTCCTGCTTGCCGACCCGAATGATGCGAGAAGGCCCGTCGGTCAGGTAAATCGTCCGGGCCGGGACCTGGGTTGTAAGTCCCAAGCGATTTGCTGCCTCCGCTCCCGAAAGCTGAAGCTTCTCCTGCCGCGCACGAGCGACTGCTTTCGCGACTTGCACCGCCGATACGGGTAGCCGGCCGAGGAGGGGGCTCTCCTTCGGGCGCACGTACACCCCTCGGCCAACGCGTTCTATCACTCGGTCTTTCACGAGTCGCGAGAGAGCTTGATCTACCGATGCGCGATTGCCAAGAGAACTCATCTCCTTGGCAGTAAACGGCTCGCCACGTCTCCTATGACGGACCTTCTGTCGGACTGTCTCCATTAAAGTCATGGGTCCTTCCACTCAGATATTATACCCTTAATTTCTGACACGAGCAAGCTGAAAAAAGCTTACATATAAGAGATAAGAAGCGATAGACATTAAGTTAAACCGGGGTTGATAGTGCAGCGTCCGTGAAATCCGTCCCTGCCACGAATTACCCTACCTTCGAAAGGGTACCTCGAACGTGTTCGCGAGCACTATCGGTTGTTCAAGGCGGGATGCGTTTCCGGTGCGACCAAGAACGGAGTCAACCGCGGGAGGAGCAGAAACGAAGTCTGTCCCTGTGGTAGCGGGAAGAAGCGTAAGCGTTGCTGTGGTGATCTGGCGCGACAGCGGGCATCCTGAAACTCTCTCCCGCCCGCGCCTTGGCGCATGGCCCGCTCCGGGGACACGTCCGTGACGTTGGGTCCGCTGAAGAGGCTCCACGTGCTGCCCGCCATCGTGACAGCCGCGACCACCAGCACCGTGCGGCCCTGCCAGAGACAGGCCGATCTCCGGTCGCGCGTCGCGCCAGATTCTGCTCAGCAACGAAGGGAGGAACCGGCCCGCCGCCAGTGCCCCCGATCAGGAGCAGCGCGATGGAGTCCAGGGCAAGGTCTCGAGCGATCGTGTCAAGCCAAGCATGTAGAGCACCCCGGCAGTGACGAAGCCCAGTGCCAGGTTCAGAGGGACGATGAGCGCATCTCTTCTCGGGTGCATCTGTTCCACCATGGCGCACTCGGATCGCGACGGGCAGTGGTCATCAGTCAACATGGACAGGCCCACTCACGGAAGCGGCCCCAGGGCGCGCAGCTCCAGGCTCTCGGCCTGCTCCTCCGCGGTCAGCGGGGTGGGCTGCACGTTGGAGGCGATCCAGCTGCTGGCCCCACCCGTCAGCTCGTCGATCATCTCGATGGCACGCTTGCGGGCGGCGCTCTGGGCGTTGAAAGTCAGCCAGGGCATGCCGCGCTGGGCCGACAGAGTCTGCACGGTCTCGCCGGCCCGGTCGAGGATGCTCAACTGGACGGTCACATAGGTCTCCCAGGCATCCACGTCCAGCTTGACAGCGCAGTCCCAGGGCGCCTCGGGGTCGACCAGGCGCAGGTCGGCCTCGTCCATGCGTGCCTCCAGGCGCTGGGCCAGCTCCGAGTCGTCGAACGCAACTCCATCCCCGCTGGGGATGGGCAGGAAATCGTAGGAGGGACCGATCAGGTAGCCGTCGGCGTCGATCTCGGCCAGGCCCACTCGAACCATCCGGGGAGTTGGCCGCAAGATGGCCTGGGTGCGTGTCTGGGGCTCGGCTCGCAGCTCGACTTCCAGCGGGAAGACTCCCGGGCCCGACGCCTCCAGGAGGTGCTGGCCGGCCCGGACCGGCAGGGTCAGCGGAGTTGTCCCCACGCTCTGGCCGTTGAGCACCAGGTCGAGCGGTGGGCCGGACGACTCGAAGCTCAGCTCGGCCGGGCTGTGGGTCAGCTGCAGCGAGCGCTCCAGGTGGTCGCCGGCCTTCAAGTTCAGCACCACTGATTCGCTGGCGCAATCGGGATGGACCAGGCTCAGCTGGCGACGACCGGGAGCCAGGCTGACCTGGCAGGGGGTGACTCCCAACTCGGTCTCGCCCTCCAGTACCCGGGCGCCGGGGGGGTCAGTGGCCAGGCTGGCGCCGGTCCAGACGGTGGTGCTGGAGATCAGGTTGGGCTCGTCCACCTGAATGCAGCGGAAAACGGTCTCGGCGGTGGCCAGAGGATCCTTGTAAGAGCGCAGCAGGTTGCGCATGTCGAGGCGGTTGCCCTGGCGCCGGTAGTATCCCAGGGCGGGCAGATCGCGGCCGGTGAGCTGGAACTCGCGCTGGAAGCGTCGTCCTTCGGCGGTGGCCAGGTCCACGGTTTTGAGGCTGAACTGGTAGTCGGCCAGCTTGTTCTGGCGGATCAGCACGTAGACATAACGCTTGGCGCGCGATGCCAGCTCGGACTGACCGGGGTGGCGCGAGTCGAGGATCACCGCCACCCCGGGCTCGGCTGCGGCGGGGAGCAGGAGGAGCACGATCAGGATCATTGCGCTGAATCTCATGAGGACAGATCAGTGATCGGGGCCCCGATTCCTGCCAGGAAGGATCGCAGACTTAATCAACGCTCCTGCAACCCCAGAGCAGGATCCGGTTGAACCCGTAGAATACCGGTCGCTCCGAGAACTGCGCCCCAAGCCTGAACCGACAGCGCTCCAGAAACGCTTCTTGCAGCCCGGGTTCGAGCCGTTCGAGGTAGGGCACCAGGGCGGTGCCGCGCACCCACTCCACCATTGCATCCGAGTCCGGGAGAAGGTGGGGGTACACCTTCTCCAGGGCGACCAGCTCGACTGCCCCGCTGGCATGGAGAATCTCGGCGTAGCGCCGCAGGGGCAGAACCGGCGAGAGGCGCGACCAGCCTTTCAGCGCGCTCACGAAAGGCTCCTCGGCAGCCGTCTCCAGAATGGCACGGTGGCTCGGATGATCGTGATTGGAGGGCATCTGCACGGCCAACTGCCCGCCTGGCGCAAGATGTCGCACGAGCCGAGGGAAGAGCCGCTCGTGGTCGTCCACCCACTGCAGGGCGGCGTGGGAGAAGATCAGGTCGTAGGAGCCAGCCAGCTCCTCCACCCGGCCCAAACGAAAGTTCAAGCCCGGACGCTGGAGAGGACGGGCTTTCTCCAGCATCTCGGGGGAGGAGTCCAGCCCTGTCAGCCTGGCCTCTGGCAAAGACTCAAAGAGGCGAGCGGTCAATTGCCCGGGTCCGCAGCCCAGGTCGATGGCCCGCATTCCCGGGGCGGGGCGCAGGAGACTGAGGAGGTCGGTGAAGGGGGCTTCTCGCTCGGCCTGAAAGCGGGCGTAACATTGCGGGTCCCAGGGCATGCAGGCGCTTTCGCTCCCACCAGGATGGGCGACCTCCCCGAGGCGGGATTTCCTGTCTGAGCGGGCGAACCGCCCTGGCTATGCGCAGAATCACTTCGGGCGATCGGTTTCGCTATTTCTTCGATAACACCATGGCGCGGGGCCCCGTGGCCATGATCGGCTGGCTGGGCCTGGTCTCGCTGGCGATGGTGATGGTGGCGGCGCTGGTGGTCACCGTGCTGGGCATCAACGATACCGGCTTCATCGAGGAGCTCTGGCAGGGCACCATGCACGCCATTGATGCCGGCACCCTGGCCGGCGACCAGGGTTGGCCTCTTCGCATCGTGATGGCCGCCGTGACCGTGGGCGGCATCTTCATCGTCAGCACCCTGATCGGTATCCTCTCGAGCGGCCTGGAGAGCAAGCTCGACGAGTTGCGCAAAGGGCGCTCGTTCGTCATCGAGGACGGCCACACCCTGATTTTGGGTTGGAACTCGAAGATCTTCACCATCATCAGCGAGCTGGCCGTGGCTCAGGAGAGCGAGAAGAGCCCTTGCGTCGTGGTCCTGGCCGACAAGGACAAGGTGGAGATGGAGGACGAGATCCGCGCCGAGGTGGGCAACCTGCGCCGCACGCGGGTCATCTGTCGCTCGGGAAATCCCAACAACCTGGTCGACCTGGACATCGTCAACCCCTACCAGTCCAAGTCCATCATCGTGCTCTCGCCGGAGGAGGGCAACGCCGACTCGCAGACCATCAAGACCATCCTGGCCGTGACCAACAATCCCGACCGGCGTCCCGAGCCCTACCACATCGTGGCCGAGATCAAGGACGAGCGCAACCTCGAGGTGGTGCGCATGGTGGGCAAGGACGAGGTGGAGCTCTTGCTCGCCGACGACCTGATCGCCCGGGTGATGGTGCAGACCTGCCGCCAGTCGGGCCTGTCGGTGGTCTACACCGAGCTGATGGACTTCGACGGGGCCGAGATCTACATGCGTGAAGAGCCCGGCATGGCGGGGAAGAAGTTTGGCGAAGCGCTCTTTGCCTACCCCGAGTGTACGGTTTTCGGGCTGCAGTTCGCCGATGGCCGGGTCAAGGTGAACCCGCCCATGGATACCGTGATCGCAACCGGCGACAGGCTCATCGCCATCGCCGAGGATGATAGCACCCTGCGCGTCGGCACCGGCAACCCCAGCCTGGATATGAGCGCGGTGGTCGGCAAGTCGGAGACTGAAACCGCTCCCGAGCGCACCCTGTTGCTGGGCTGGAACGAGCGAGCCCGCATCCTGGTGCGCGAGCTCGACCAGTACGTCCAACCGGGCTCTTTCCTCAAGATCGTTTCTACCTACGATGTGGCCGAGGCGGTGGGTGAGCTGGCCCTCAAGAACACAAGCCTGGAGTACCTCCACGCCGACACCACCGACCGGCGCGTGCTCGATTCGCTGGATGTGGCCAGCTACGACCACATCCTGTTGCTCTGCTACAAGGAGCACCTGGACCTGCAGGAGGCCGATGCCCAGACGCTGGTGACGCTGCTTCACCTTCGCAACATCTCCGAGCTGACCAACATCGACCTCTCTATCGTGAGCGAGATGCTCGACGTGCGCAACCGTGAGCTGGCCGAGGTCACCAAGGCCGACGACTTCATCGTGTCTGACAAGATGATCAGCCTGCTGATGAGCCAGGTTTCCGAGAACAAGCACCTGATGCGAGTGTTCGAGGACCTCTTCAACTCGGAGGGCTCGGAGATCTACGTCAAGCCCGCTGGCGACTACCTCAAACCGGGCAGCACGGTCACCTTCGCCACCCTGGTGGAGGCGGCGCGTCTGCGCGGTCAGGTGGCCATCGGCTACCGCAACGTGCGCGATCAGTTCAATGCTTCCAAAGCTTACGGAATCGTGGTCAATCCGCCCAAGTCGCAGAGCATCACTCTGGGAGCCGACGATCGGGTCATCGTCATCGCCGAGGAGTGAGCCGCCCGCTGGGCGAAAAGGCCCGGGCTGTGAGAATCCTCTTGTTGCTGGCCTTCGTGTTGCTGGCCGCGGGTTGCTCGGGAGCCGGCGGAGGTGGGGCGACCCCCCCTGCAACCCTGGCGCCGGTCGGCAGTTATCTCGAGTATTCGCTGGTGCGCACCGACCGCTTCGGAAAGAGTCAGCCCAGGAAACTGCGCTTGACATTTCTGGCTGGCAATGAGCTGGGGCTGGGGGAGGAGAAGAAGCCCATCGCCACCCTCGATGGTGAGCTGGCTCCGACCGATGGCCAGCCCCTGCGCGAGTCCAACCTGGGCTTGCTCTACCTGCCGCCCGCTCAGCGCAAGGCCAACTCTCAATGCAAAGCTGGCCTCGTCCAGTTCGAGAAGCGCTGGGAGCGCTGGAGCGTCTGGCTGGTGCAGGTGCGCGAGGGCGACCTGTCGGGGCAGCGCTACTATGAGTCTCGGACGGGGTTCCTGGTCGGCTTCGAGCTCAATCAGGACGATCCCAATCGCAACAAGGGCGAATTCGTGAGGGGGATTCTGGAAAGCACCGACCTGCCAGGACTGTGAGCTCGCACATCGAGAATTTCGAGATCCTGGTGCGCCACGGCGCCATCCGAGGGGTCTATCAGATCGACGAGTTCTTGGACGCCTTTCGGGCCATGCAGCCGAGCCTCCACCGCTTCTGCGATGAGAGCGCCCTGGTGGACGTGGATGCTCTGATTTACTGCACTGCGCGTCTTCCCGAGGGCATTCACGCCCTGCGTGAGTTCCTGGTGCAGGCTGACGTGCCCGACAAGCTTCCCACCATGGCCGGGGTGCAGCGAGTCGAGACGCCGGCCCGGCGCCGCTCCACCTTCCTGATCGGCGATGACATCGTGATCGTGGTGGCTCGCGAGGGCGTGACCGAGCTGCTCGACCTGGTCACCTTGCTGACCTCTTATGCCATCGAGGCTCACAAGATCTGCGAGCTGCTCAAGGGCACTCCGCTGCTGACTGACATCCAGCGGTATCTCTCCGGTCCCTTCGATATCGCCGTGCAGAACCGTTTGACAGCGCGGCTGGCTTTCCAACTCGGCAGCACCGACGACGCCATGGTGCGTCTGGACGAGCACTGGAAAGGAGAGTTGTTGCGCCGGGTGCTCTATCTCACCGAGCACCCGCCCAGCCTGGTGGTGCGATTGCATCGAGACTACTCGATCGAGGCCTCGATCGAGCGGGCGCGGGCCTGGTCCGAGCACCTCTTCCAGGAGACGGCCGCCTCGGCCGAGCACGAGGTCCACATCCTCTCGAGCAATCTTCAGTCGTGCTTGAACCTGCTCTCGAGCTATCCGCGCAAGGAGGCGCAGGCCATCTGGGCCTGGGCGGCCGAGCACTCCAGCCATGCTGAGCTCTACGTCGGCGAGCCGAACACCAACCTGGTTTATCTGGCCCTCCATGAGTGGCTGGCCGCCCATCCCGACAAGGCGGCCGAGCGCAGGGCCTGGGATGAGCAGCACGGCCTGCGCAACCTGGAGGATACCTTTCACGTGGGGGTGGGGGCCCAGGCCTTCGACCTGGCCCGCATCGACTTCGAGGGGGTCGATCCGCGGCTCAAGCTCGATCGCCAGCGCATCACCAGCGAGCGCCCGCTGCTCCTCAACGTCGACTACGCCTTCGGCGAGCAGGCAGGCATCGTGGTGGAGCAGCTCTTCCGCCGCTTTAACGGGCGCGTGGCCAGCTTCTCCATCATGGGCAAGGCTGGCACGGTGGTGGGCGATCGGGGTGGCGTCATGCTGCCCAACTACCTTTTGCGCGAGGGCAGCCGGGACGTCTACGACCTGCCCTTCGGGAACTTCCTGGGGCGGGAAGACTTCCACGATCTCGAACTGGGCGAGGTCTATGCCGATGGACCGATGCTGACCGTGCTCGGCACCATCCTGCAAAATGACGAGATGCTCAAGCGCTATCGCGACGAGTGGAAGATCCTGGGCCTGGAGATGGAGGGCATCCCCTACGTTCGCGCGATGCACCAGTGCCGCAAGCTGGGTTACCTGCGCGAGAATCTGCGGGTAGGAGTGGGCTACTGGGCCTCGGACGCGCCCCTTCGGGTGGGGGAGACTCTCTCGCACGAGTCCGCCCTGCAGGGGCTGACGGCCGTCTACGCGATCAACGTGGCGATTCTCAACAACCTGCTGGGCTAACCTACCTCCCGCGCGTTGACCTGTTCAGAATTGGAACGCGCGGGAGTGTAGGCAATCTGTTGAACGGCGCCGCGCCAATTCCTGAAGTGTTCAACGCGCGGCGCCTTAATTGGGACGCAGCCCCATGCGGCTGTCCACCGGCTCCTTGAACTGCTGCTTGACCGGTCCCACTGCCTGCATCAGGTCGTCGAACTCGATGCGGGGCTTGCCGTCCTCGCTCTTGGAGCCCCGGCTCAAGGCCCGGATGGCGGCTTGCTTGACCAGCTCGTGCAGGGCGGCGGGGAGCAGGCCGTCGCTGGCGTCGGCAACTTTTTGCAGCTCCTCGTCGCCGGGCCCTCCCGGGCCTTCCAGAAAGCGCTTGAGAAGCCGCAGGCGAAGCTGCGTGTTGGGGGCTGGAATCGTGAGGATGCGATCCACCCGCCCCGGGCGGCGGATCAGGGCCGCTTCCATCTCGCTCGAGTCGTTGGTGGTCATGAGCACCACCACGTCCTCGTTGCCCTGCACCCCGTCCATCTCGGTCAAGAGCGCTCCCAGAAAGAGGGAGAGGTTGTTCTGGTAACGATTGGTGGCCAGCAGGTCGACGTCTTCCATCAGGATCAGGCTGGGCGAGAGATCGCGGGCCAGCGAGAAGACCAGCCGGAGCTGGTCAGGTGACTCTCCTTGCACCAGGATGGCGGTGAACTCGGGGGCGTTGGTCAAAAGCCAGCGCACCAGGGTGGTCTTGCCGGTACCCGGGGGGCCCACCATGAGCAGGCCACGCTTGGTGGGAATGCCAGCCGCTTTGAGCTGCTCGCGGTTCTTCATGAAGGCCAGCACCGCCTGGTCCACCTCCTTGAGCAACTCCTCGTCGAAGACCGGGTGCTCGCCGCTGGGACGACTCAGGATGCTCAGCTTGGTTTGCTCGAGGATGCCTCCGGTCAGCGAGATCAGGCAGCCGCGATAGCGATTGTTGCGGGTGATCTCGCGGCGGATCCGCTGGCCCAGCTTCTCGGCCGCCTGCTCACCGGAGCCTTTGAGGTAGGCCACGTGGATGGTGACGTCCTCGGAGTAGCCCTGGTCCCAGTAGGTGGTGTCCAGCACCACCGGCTGCTCGTCCACCTTCAGGAAGTAGAGGCTGGGGGCGCGCAGCGACACCGACTGACCGGGACCGGTCTCCAGCTCCTGGATCACCTCCAGTCCCCCGGGGCTGACGGTCTGCTCCACCCAGTGCTCGAAGCCCACCGCTCCCAGGGGAGGATTGAGGCTGAAGCCCAGCTGCAAGGCCGCATTCATCGGGGTGGGGAAGACCGCCAGCGGAGGGCGCTGGCCCAGCTCTTCCTGCAAGCGCTCGCAGGCAAGTCGGAAGTCGTCGTGCAGATAGCGCTTGATGCTGATGGTGAGGACCCCCAGCTGATCGCGCTTCTTGAACTTGAGATAGCTCCTCAGGGGGTGTCGGGCGCCGGCCCGCGAGCCGAGCAGCTTGTAGAAGAACCCCTGATCGCGCAACCAGCGGATGACCAGGGCGGGAAGGCCGAAGACCAGCCAGAGGATGACGGGAACGAGCAGGGGCACGAGCAAGACCAGCCCGGCGACCTCGAGAGCGGATTGCCACACGGGCGCTCTCTTCTTGCTTTTTCGAAAAAGACCCCTCAGGGCTCGTAAAAACAAGAGAGCCGGATCAAATCCGGCTCTCGGTCGAGCGACCTGAAGGGGTCAGTCAGGCACTTCCTCGATGGAGATGTTCCAGAACAGGAAGCGAGCCCAGCCCTCTCTGGTGGCGTCTTGCTTGATCAGCAGCCAGGGGATGTGCGAGGGCTTGCGGGGTTTGCGAGTCAACAGCATGTTGGCCTCTTCCGGCGTGCGATTGTTCTTTCGCCGGTTGCAGGCCGCGCAAGCGCAGACGCAGTTCTCCCAGCTGTCGGGCCCCTTGCGGCTGCGCGGTCGCACGTGGTCGACCGTGTCGCCCGGTTTGCCGCAATACTGGCAGATATGCCGGTCACGCAAGAGGATGTTCTTGCGCGTCAGAGGGACCTCCTTGAAGGGGCGGTGGATGAAGTAGAGCATGCGGATGATCGAGGGCAGCGGCAGACGGATATGCCGCGACACCACCGCTCGATTGTCAACCGCTTCCACCACCTCGGCCTTGCCCTTGTAGAGCAGCTTGACCGCGCGCTTGAGAGAGGTGACGTTGAGGAACTCGTAACTGGCGTTGAGCACCAAAACGGCGTGGCTCATAGTGGATGCGCTCCGCCTCACGGGACGGAACTAACGCTTTGATCCTCCTTCCTGTTGCGGTTCTCCGGGCGTTGAATATTCCTCGCGTCCTGGCCCGCGGATGGCCGCGGGCGGGGGAACGGGTGGAATAAAAGGCTCAAAGAATCCAACTCTTTATACCACACGAAGCTCGCTCTGTCAATCGCCCCCAGAGACCTCAATGGCTTCACTACAACGTTTGTGAAGGCTTTTTAACTGAATTTTATTCAACGGGAAGGGGAGACGGTGATCCAGATCACCGTTCCGGCTGCCCCGCGCTCACCGACAGGGCGCCACCTCTCGGGTTAGACTCGAGTTATTGAACTTCGTACGAATCAGGAGGGCTGGAGGATGGGGAGCGGTCTGGACTACTTGCCTGTCGTAGTGGACTCGGTCGAGCGGAGAAGCTTGCGCAACAGTGCCCTGCGCCGCTGGGTGGACCAGGCGCGTCGAGAGCTTGGCGAGAGACGGCAGCGTCGCAAGATTCCCCGCCCTCTGCGAGCGCCCCGAAGCTATCTGTTGAGACTCCAGGCGGTGGAGCACTGGGCTCAGGAGGAGCTGGCCAACCTGAGCCAGGCTCTCGATCTCCTGGAGGCCTACTGCCGGGACTCGAAACCCGAGCGACTGGGGCTGGCGCGACGGCACTTCGACCTGGCCGTACGCGACTTCGAGCAGTACCGGACGGTGCTGATGGACCTCTGCTCGGGCCCGGGCTGCTACGTGGCCGCCTGATATGGCGGAATCAGGTCACGTTTTCTCCGACGGCCCACCTGGTCTGCAGACGCTCCTGGTGCCGCAAGACCGCAGACGTTGGAGGATGAAGGCCGCACCGGGACAAAGAGTACAAGCTGGATGAGAAAGCTTCCCGGCCGAGGTTACTCGGCCGACTTCTGGAAGGCCTGCGTGATGAACCTGCTCTGCATGACGGGGCAGGCGGTCATGTTCTTGCTGACGCTCTACTTCACTCACGCCGGAATGACCCGCTGGCAGGTGGGCACGACCGATGCCGTTTTCTGGATCATCTCGGTCTTGATCCAGCCCTGGCTGGGCCGGCGCCTCGACCGCTGGGGGAGGCGCGTCTTCTTCATCTGGGGCTCGTACCTGATGGTGGCCTCGATTCTGTGCTACATCTACCTGCCCGTGAGCCTGCCCCTGATGCTGCTGGTGCGCACCCTGCACGGCCTGGGCTTCTCCTTCTTTTTCACCTCCACCTGGACCTGGGTCTCCGACCAGGCCCCTCCTCAGAAATTGACCGAGATGCTGGGCATCTTTGGGGTGTCGGGCCTGCTGGCCGGGGCTTGCGGTCCGGTGCTGGCCGAGCAACTGAAGAACTACGGAGGTTTTCCGGCTGTCTTCTGGTCCGCCGCCGGCTTGATGCTGGCGGGTGCCCTGCTCTCCCACCTGGTGCACGAGCCGAAGGTGGTACCGCTGCTCAACGACCGCCGCAACTTCGGCTTTCTCCGCATGGCTTTCGCGGCCCGCATGCGCGGTTTGACCCTGGCCGCCGTCGCCATGGGCATGGCGATCGGCAGCGTCTTCTGCTTCATCGCTCCCTACATCGAGGCCAAGAAGCTCACAGGAATCAGCTACGTCTTCGTGTGCTACACCGTGGCCGCCGTGCTGACCCGGGTCTTCTCTGGCAAGCTGGCCACCCGGCTGGGCGCCTCCGGCACCATTCCGCTGGCCCTGCTGATGCAGGGGGGATCGCTGATCCTCTTCAGCTTTCTCAGCCCCACCGGTTGGCGGGCCCTGCCCCTGATGCTGGGCGCGGGGGCCGGGGCCGGTCTGTCCTACGGCATGATCTATCCCGCCCTTTCCACTCTGGCGGTCGAGCGCTCGGGCAGCCAGCGGGGCCTGGGGATGAGCGTGGTGGCCTGTTTTGGCGATCTGGGGAGCGGAATTGGCGCACTGGGAGCCGGCGTTATCGCTCACTTTTTCCGCGACGACTGGATGTGGGTGAGCATCGGGGTCGTGGTGGCCGCCATCGCGGTTCTCTTTATCTTGCTCGAAGGCCAGTGGCGCACCCGGCGACGCAAGCGCAGCCGCAGCTTGCAGCCTGCCCTGCGGCTGGTGGGCGAGCAGTTGTCGGGGTAGGGTTTTTCTCTTTCGAGGCGAACCCCAGGTGATGCTGCGCTCGGCATTCGAGCTTCTGGTCCGGCCCACCCACCCCCTGAAGCTTCACTTCTACATCGTCACGGGCTGTACCAGCGCCAATCTGCTGCTGGGTCTGCTGGCCCTGCTGGCGGTCATGGCCGGCTTTCCCGGAGTGGCCGCCTGGTGCCTTCTGGTGTGCGTGGTGCTCGATGCTGCCGACGGGGCCCTGGCCAAGTTCTGGAACGTGGCCACTCCTTTCGGTGCCCAGCTCGACTCGCTGGCCGACATGACCTCGTTCATCGTGGCCGGCTCGGTGCTGGCCTTCAGCTGGTTGGCTCCGCATGTGGCCCTGCCCCTGATCGGGGCGGCCAGCGGCCTGTGGCTCCTGACCGGAGCCTACCGCCTGGCCCGCTTCAACGTGACCGCCCCCGGACCGTATTTCACCGGCATCCCCACCACTTTCGTAACGGCGGTGCTCTCAGGCACCTACCTGATCGCTCCCCACCTGACGCCCGTCTGGGGTGTGGCCCTGGTGGTCACGCTCTCGGTGCTGATGGTCAGTGTGTTTCCTTACCCGAAGCGTTGCCAGCTCAAGAAGGTGCCCATCTGGCTCTGGATCACGGTGGCTTCCGGCGGCGTGGTCGACTTCCACCGCACCCTGTCGCTGGTGGCCCTGGCCTACGTGCTCAGTGGCCCGCTGATCTGGGTCGCTCGGAAATATAGCGGGCGATGGGAGTCAACCCACCCACCACACGATCCCCCGGCTTGACCAGCACCTCCACCTGCCCGGCTTGCAGATAGACGTCGGTGCGCGAGCCGAAGCGGATCAGCCCGTAGCGCTCACCCTGGGCGAGCAGATCCCCCACCTGATACCAGTTGACGATGCGGCGGGCCAGTACCCCCACGCGCTGGGCCACGGCACAACGACCGTGCAGGCCTTCGAGGACCGTGAAGAGGCTGTGGTTGTGCTCGGCCACCGGTCGGAATGCGGGTGCGTGGCCCCCTGAGCGGCTGAAGATGTCCACCACCTTGCCGGCGATGGGGGCCCGGTTGATGTGCACGTCGTGCACCCCCAGGAAGCTCGAGATGCGCAACCACTCCCCCTCTCCCAGGCGGGCGTCGGTCAGCCTCTCGATGGCCAGCACCTTGCCGTCGCAGGCCGAGTAGGCCAGCTCGGTATCCAGCCGCACCTCGCGGGCCGGGTCGCGTAGGAAGGCGCTGAAGGCCGTGGCCGCCGCCAGGGGTAGGGCGGACAGCGGAAGGCGCATCGACTTCAAGAGCGCTGAGGCTGCGGTCAGGATGGCCGAGCCCTTGACCGCCTCGCGACTGAGCCCCCAGCCAAAGGGCAGGGCCACCCGGTGGCGGTCCTCCAGGGGGGCCAGGGAGAGCGCGCGCGAGGGTGGGCCCGAGGTGAAGCGCAGGTGTCGGATCCAGGCAGGAGGCAGGTTCCGCACCACGGTGCGCCGCGCGATCTGGTATTGCGAAAGATACTCGCTGATGACCCGATCCACGGCCCGGAAGCGCTCGGGGTACAGAGGCCCCATCAGGTGCTTGCGCAAACCCCGCAGGTAGGCATACTCAATGTAGCTCAGGATGCCGCCCGGCTTGAGCAACCGCCGGCAGCGCTCGAAGATGGCGCGCACCAGGTCGGGGGGGAGGATGGTGAAGGGGATGGAGCAGAGGATGTAGTCGTACTCCCCTTCTCCTTCCAACTCGCTGGCACTGACCGCTTGCAGAGTGATGCGCCCCCGCAGGGCCAGGAAGGCCGGCTCGGTCTCGATGCGGCGCTGCAGGAACTGCACGAAACCGGGATGGATCTCGCACAGTACCAGCTCGTCGTGGGGCCCGATACACGGCAGGATGTGGGTGGTGATGGCGCCCGTGCCGGCTCCCAGCTCCAGCACCTTCTTCGGGGTACGATGGCGGGCGCACTCTTCCGCCATCGCTCGAGCGGCGTAGCCCGAGGTGGGCGCGATGGCGCCGATGCTTACCTTGCCCCCGTTCTGGACCTGGTTGAGAAAGTGCAGGGTCTGGTTCATGGTCGAAAAGGGGGGGTTCTCGATGCGCCGGGCGGGGTCCTGTGCGAGCGGGGCCCTCATCTGGCCGGTCAGTAGAACACCGTGCGCGTCCGGTGGTAAGGTTTCTCGCCCGGCCAGGGGCGCTGTCCCTCGTTCCACAAAAACCAGTCGATCTCGTAGGCGCACAGATCCATCGCCCGGCGCAGCTCCTCCACGGCCCAGATCATGGCCGCGCGGATCTCCACTTCCATCGGGTGGCCGGCCGGGATCTCGCGGCGGTTGTCCACCAGCCCGGCCAACTCGTCGGAGTAGACCAGCCCGCCCAGGGTGCGCAGAATCTGGGGGATCTTGTAGTCGGCGAAGGCGGTGAGCTGCTCGAGCCCGGTCAAAGCCCCCGGGCCCTGGCCCTGGAAGGTGCCGAACAGGTCCACGGCCAGGATCTGGGCCCGCTTCAAGAACCGCACCTCCGCCCCGTCGTAAGTGCAGACGTCGCGGAACGAGCTCAGCTCGCGTTCCACCAGTCGCACCAGCTCCACTGCAGAGCCCCCGGCCGCCTCCACCATGCGCTCGAACCGCCCTCCCCAGCGCTGGGAAAGGACCTGGCCGACCTCGCGGGCGTTGGCTACCCGCTCGTTCAGCATAGGAATCTCGCCCCGCCCGCGCAGCAGGTGGGCCATCTGCTCGCGGCTGACCTTAGCCAGCCAACCGGCCTCGAGCAGGGGAGCGCCTTCTTCCACGGCGCGGCGCAGAGCCACCGACAGGGCCTTGTAGCCATTGAAGCTCTGGCCCTGGTACTCCACCTCCCAGCGGGGCTGGTCGGGATCGGCCCAGAAGCAGAAGTTCAGCGCGTCCAGCACCAGCACGTAGTTGGCGTCGGCGTAGTGAATGGCGCTGTCCCATCCGGGCACGCCGAAGCCCGACTCCTTCCAGCGCTTCGCCAGGTCTTGCAAGACCCCGCTCTCGAGACGCACGTGGCGGGCCTTTTCGACGACGGTCAGGGTGGTTTCCAGCACTCCGAGGCTCATGGGCGGGATCATCGGGATGGCTGAACCGATCTCCTGCGCCGAAGGACCCCCCCGCTCAGGCGGGGAACCACGCCCCGCCATGCTGACCCTGCAAGATCGACGCGACGCTCTGGCCCAGTGGGCCTTCGATACCCGACCCATCCTGGGCCGTTTCCACCTCTGGCTGGAGGACGTGGAGACGGTGTGGACCCGGGGGCGCCCCACCCCGGACGACCCGCGCGAGATGTCCTTCATCACCGGGCGCATCGAGCGCTCGTTGGCGATGACGGTGGCCGTCACGGCCCTGGGCACCCGCCTCTTCGGTCGCTTCGGCGAGGGCGCCGGGCAGGACAAGGCCGGGCTCAACCTGGTCAAGAAGGAGGCCGACGCCATCTCGGCCTACGCCATGAGCGAGAGTCTGTGGTATCTCACCCGCCACCTGCCCGAGAACCACGCCATCATGGTCTGCCTGGGCGAGGGCCTGATGCCCAAGGGGGGCGAGACGCCCGAGATGGGCTCGAACCCCAACCTCGGATTCGGGCGCGTCTATGCTCGCCCCGAGGTCGCCCGCTGGCTCGACGACCGGGTGGTGCGCCTGCTCAACGACCCGAGCTACGGCTGGGATGGCTTTTATGGAGAGATCAAGCGCTCGGGCCTGACCGTCTGGGGGGCGGCCATCGACACCCTGGAGAACACCTCGCGCTTTGCCCTGGGTCGCGAGTCGGGCACCATGACGGTGCTGCACGTGTTCAACCAGCCTCTTCACATCCTGCGCCCCTACGAGGGCTACATGGGCACCCTGATCCTGCCGCGCCAGGTAGTCGACCGGGCGGCCGAGCAGGCCATTCTGGTGGACTACCGCACCCCCCGCGCCCGGGTGATGGAGGCCATCGAGCTGGCCTATCCGGGCATTCGGCGCGAGCACGTGCACGTCTGGACGCTGGGCGGCAAGAGCCGGGCCAGGCGCCTTTCGGGCCTGTGGGAGAGCTGGCGCGAGCTGGGCGTGCACCTGGTGGAGGAGGGCTGGAAGCTGCCCTCGGGGATGGAAGCCTTTACCGAGTCGGGGACCTACGGCCCCACTTACCAGGTGGGAACCTGGCAGGACGAGTCAGGCGCCACGCACCTGTTCCTGTGCGACGGCTACGCCGCCTCGGCCGAGGCGGTGCAGGCTGCCAGCCTGGCTCCCAAGCTGGGTCTGGAGGCCTCGCTCTGCGTTTTTACGTCTGCCTTCGAGCTGCCCTATGACAGGGAGTTGCACGTGATGCACCTGGGCCACGACCTGGAGGCGGGCCTGGAGCGCCTCTTCGGGACCCAGCTCGAGCCGGCCCGGCTGAAAGCATATCGCGAGATGGTGCGGGAGGCCGAGGAGGCGGGCATTCCCCTCAACCGCCCCACCTTGCGCGCGGACGATTTCTTCCCCGAGAAGGGTTGGGAAGTGCTCGCCCTGGCCGGCTACATGGGCCCCGATCCATACTCGGGACTGCCCGGGGTGGAGCCGGTGGGGGAGGGGCGCTACCGGGTCACGGTGCGCCTGGGCTCGCTGCGCACCGACAAGCGGGTCACCTTCACGCTACGCCTGATGGAGACTCTGGAGCAGAGCCGGCTGGTGTTCAGCCCGCTTCTCAACCGCTTCCTCAGCGGCGGACAGGACTTCGAGACCCGGGCTGTCAAGATTTCCGACTCCGGGCGCATTCGAAACGAGCTGCAGACGCTGTGCGCCGAGGCCCTGGAGTTCCCTGGCCAGAACCGCATGCGGGTCTACTTCGACCGCATCCCCGCCGCCGTCATCTCCCGGGAGCGGCAAGAGACCCTGCTCCGTGTGCTGCGTTGGTACCGAAAGCGTCACCCTATCTGGTTCTCCTGGCTGGAGCTGGTGCCCCCCGAGGCCACCGAGCCGGAGACCTGACCCACGCGGGCCCAGCCGTGGCCCGGGTCCTCGGCTCGATCCGGGTGCAGCAGGTGGGCCAGGATCTCCAGCCCGTCCAGAATGCGCGGCCCCGGTCGGTTGAAGAAGCTGGAGCCATCCACGGCAAACACCCGCTCTTGCCGGGCTGCCGGCAGGTCCGCGAAGCCAGGCCGCCCGGTCACCTCGGGAGCCAGCTCCAGAGTTTTTTCCAAACTGCAGCCGCAGGCCATCAGCACCACCACCTCAGGCTCACGCTCGAGCACCAGCGACCACTCCACCGCCCGCGACTTCTGGCCGGGGCCGGTAAAGGGATCGTGCCCGCCAGCCAGCTCGATCATCCCGGGCACCCAGTGTCCGGCCATGTAGACCGGGTCCAGCCACTCCAGAGCCGCCACCACCGGTCGGTGGTCCACCCCGGCGCTGGTCAGGCGGACCTGCTCGAGGCGCTCGCCGAGCCGTTCCACCAGCTCGCGGGCTCGAGCGGGATGGCCGCACAGGGCACCCACGGTGAGGATGTTGTCCAGGATGTCCTCCACCGAGTGAGGGTCGAGCGAGACCACCCGCGGGGGAGGATCGAGCAGCCGGTCCAGGCGGCAAAGGCCGCGCGGCGTGACCGCGCAGACCTCGCACAGCGCCTGGGTCAGCACCAGCTGTGGGTGCAGCTCCCGGAGCACTTCCTCGTCCAGCGTGTAGATCTCGTGGCCGGCCCGCAGCGCCTGCGAGACGGCCTGGTCGATCTGCCGGCTGGAGAGCGGCTCGAGCTCGAGGGCGGCCCGGCTGGCGATGGGACGATCCAGCGCGCGCGGGGGATAATCGCACTCGTGGGTGACCGCCACCAGAAAGTCTTCCAGGCCCAGCGCGAACAAGATCTCGGTCGCGCTTGGCAAGAGCGAGCAGACCCGCACCGGTTCAGGCCGTCAGGAGAAAATCGGCCGAGACCATGTAATGGTCGCTGCCCTGGCGGGCTTCCGGGAAGCGGTGCACCCGGGCCTCCTGGAACTCTTCCTTGAGGTTGTCCGAGTAGAGGATGAAGTCGATCGAGCGGCGAGGGGCGCCGGCCGGGTGGGTGTCGCGCTCCTTGAAGGGTTTGTCACCCAGGCTGTCTTTCACCTGACCCTCGCCCGGGGTGAGCATGGCCCGGATGGTGGGAGTGGGGGGAGTGTCGTTCATATCCCCCATCACGATCCGGAAGCGGTCCGGATCCTCGCGGTAGTCCTCGCGCAGCACGTTGCGGATCTGGCTGGCCTCCCCCAGGCGCTGGTCGTCGGCCGACTGGCCGCCACCATGAGACTTGAGATGGGCGGCGTAGAGATCGACCGTGGGGCCCTCGGGGAGCTGGACGCTGACCTCGAGCAGATCACGCTTGAAGAAGCCCGGGCTGTTCTGATTGGGAACCGGGAAACGGTCCTCCTTGTGGCTCTCCACCCGGGTGATGGGATGCTTGGAGATGAAGGCCACGTCGATTCCCCGGTTGTCGTTGCCCTCCACCAGGACCACGTTGGGATACATCCCGGGCAGGTGCTCGTCGAGGAATTCCTGCAGCACCTCGACGTTCTCCACTTCCTGCAGGGCCACCACGTCGGCGTCCACGCGCCGAAGCGTATCGGCCACCACCTGGAGGGAACGCTCACTCTTGGGCTCCATGTCATCATCGTCCTTGTGGGGGTCGTTTACGTCGTCAAACATGTTCTCGACGTTGTACGTGCCCACGCGCAGGTGGACCGGAGAGGAGACGAGCATGGAAGGCACCTCCGGACAATGAAGATATGGACTTTTCTGGGGGTCAGCCTAATCCGAGAAGGGGGCAGAAAAGTTTGCCCTTATGTTACCGGAACGTGGGACCCCGGAAAGGCCGTCAACACATTGCCAGGATCCCGGCCGGTTTGCGGCCGAACGTCCAGGATCGACCGTGGCTCAGTGGCTGGCCAGCAACCCCGGCCACTTCGGCAGGCCGGCCGAGCTCTTTGAGAGCTTCGAGCACCGGGTCTTCATCGGGCCTCCCCGAACCAGTCCCTCAGAGGGCTGCCGGCGGGCAGCCTTACTTTTAGCTGCCGGAACCATTGTGGGTCGCTCTGCTCCTCGGCGGCCCTGCGCAGGAGCGAGGCGAAGAATCCTTTCATCTCGGCCTCCAGCTCGGGGGGCATGGGGTGCTCCAGGAACTCGGCCAGAAAGACCATCACAGCCTGTACCTCAGCCCAGCGCTCGTTGGTGATGCCCAGGATACCGATCGCTCCCAGCCACCGTCCCACCAGGCCGAAGGGCTTGACCACCTGGCTGGTTTCGGGGCCCATCACCTGGCACGTCAGGTCGTAGGCCTCTTGATAGGAGAATTTGAGCTGGTCGGCGGCCAGCTCCAGCGCCAGCTGGGCCCTGCCCAGGCGCATGGCGCAGTCCACCAGCTGGTCGGCCGGGGAAGGGTCCGGCAGCTGCTGGAAGAGCTCCAGGCCTTTCTCGAAATAGGCCATCGGCTCGAGCAGGCGGGGGAGGGCCGGGGTTGCCATCGAGCCCCCGCAGGGCGCGCCCGGGAGCGTCCAGCTGTTGGGAGCGGTCACCCGGGCCGTGGCCTGATAGTGGGACCAGAGCCGCGAGCGAGTGGGATCGGCTGCCGGGCCGGCCGCCTCCCAGCGAAGTCCGAGAACCGGGTCGGATTGCCATTGGATGAGGAGCGAGGGGTCTTCTGGTTGATGCACCCGCCAGCGCTTCCCGGGCCCGGGCTTACCTCCTCCCAGCACCAGCCCAGAGGGAAGAATCTTTCAGGCCCGAACGCCACTGCCGTGAAAAAGGGCTTCTACAACCGCCATTCCCAACCTCAGGCCGGGGCCGCCGCCCAGGGGTTTGCCCTGTTCGAGCGGGCCGCCCGCGAGGTGCCGCTCGACGATCTCGTGGAGGTGGCCGACCTGGCTTGCTTCCACGGGGGCAACTCCATGGAGCCGATGCGCCGGGCCGTTTCCATTCTGCGCGAGCGCTCCCCCCGGGCCAGCATCGAGGTGACTCATACCGATCTGCCCACCAATGACTTCAACCCGGTTTTCGAGCTGCTCTCCGGCCCCGACAGCTATCTCGGGCCAGGAGTGCGGGCCTCGGTTCGGGCCGGCTCGTTCTACCAGCCTCTCTTCCGGCCCGGCAGCCAGAGCCTGATCTGGTGCTCGGCGGCCACCCACTGGCTCAGCCGGGTGCCGGCGCCGGCCCACCCGACTTACGCCGCCCAGTGGTACGAGCAGGCCCGTCAGGACTGGCAGGCCTGGGTCGACAGCCGGGCGGAGGAGCTACGCCCCGGGGGCCAGCTGGTCATGGTGGGCAGCGGAGCGGACAGCTTCGGTCGTACGGGGGCGGAAGGGCTGGTCAGTATGGTGCGCGATACCATGGCCGAGGTGCTGGGCCCTCGCCAGAAAGGTCGCCTGGCTCTGCCCACCTACCACCGCACCCTGCGCGAGTGGCTGGCTCCCCTGGGTCCCAGACTGAGCCTGAAGGAGGTGCTGGAGCCGCCCATGCCGGAGCCGTACTGGGAAGAGTACCAGCAGACCGGCAACCTGGAGGCTTACGTCGACCGGGTGGTCGGGTTCGCCATCGCGGCCCTCAACCAGCCCCTTCTCAAGCGCCAGGGCGGCAAGGAGTTCGAGCAGCGCCTGCGCCAGCGGGTGCAGGCTCACCCCGACCTGGCCCGTCCTCGCTGGTGGCTGGTCGTGCTGCGCCTGGAGCGGGTATGATCCGTCTTTTGCTGGTGCTCTTGCTGCTGGTCCCGGGACTGGCCTCGCCTCTCACCGAGCGCGATCCCAAGGCCTTTCCCTCCGACCTGAGGCCCCAGCTTGACCGGCTGCGCCAGGCAGCCCTGGAGAGCGACTGGGCGTATCAGCGTCTGGCCCACCTGTGCAACAAGATCGGCCCGCGGCTTTCGGGCACGCCCCAGGCCGAGCGGGCGGTGGAGTACGTGGCCGCCGAGATGCGATCGCTGGGGTTGGAGGTCACCCTGGAGGAGTGCCTGGTGACCCGCTGGGTGCGCGGCGTGGAGCGGGCCGAGCTGGTGGAGTACCCCGACCGCCCGGCCGGGGTCGAGCAGCAGCTGTCCCTGACGGCCCTGGGGGGCAGCCCGCCCACGCCTGAGCAGGGAATCACGGCGGAGATCGTGGTGGTGCGCGAGCTCGATGAGCTCGACCGGATGCCGGTGCGGGGCCGCATCGTGCTGGTGGATCATCCTTACGACGATCAGCTGGCGGCTCTGGGCGAGGGGGCGATGGCTTACGGCCAGTGCGCCCGCATCCGTGTGGACGGCCCGGCTCGGGCCGCCAGGAACGGCGCCGTCGCATGTCTGGTCCGCTCGCTGGGGGGAGTCTCCTACCGCCTGCCCCACACCGGCGTGCTGGACTGGGAGGATGGTCCTCAGATCCCTGCCGCGGCCGTGAGCGAGGAGGATGCCGAGCTGATCGCATCGCTGGCTCGCGAAGGGCCGGTGTGGGTCCGCCTGAGGTTGGGCTGCCACGAGCTGGCGCCGGTCAAGAGCCACAACGTGATCGCCGATCTGAAGGGCAGCGAGTTGCCCGAGCAGGTGGTCATCGTCTCGGGCCACCTCGACTCCTGGGATCTGGGCACCGGAGCACTCGATGACGGGGTCGGCGTGGTGATGGCCATGCAGACGGCCCACCTGATCAAGAAGCTGGGCCTTCAGCCCCGCCGCACCCTGCGGGTGATCGCCTGGATGAACGAGGAGAACGGCACGGCCGGCTCCAAGGCATATTTCGCCAACCACGAGAAGGACCTGGCCAACCACTATGCGGCCATCGAGAGCGATCTGGGCTGTGGACATCCCTACGGGTTCGGCTATCAGGGCGACCCGAAGCTGGCCGCGGTGCTGGCGCCGGTCGCCGAGGCCCTGCGTCCCATGGGAGCGGGGGCCATGCGCCAGCTCCCGGGCACGGGGGCCGACATCTCCCCTCTGACCCGACGGGGCGTGCCCGGCTTTCACCCCCTGCTCGATAGCCGCACCTACTTCGACTACCACCACACCGCCGCCGACACGCTGGATAAGGTCAATCCGCGCTTTCTGCAAGAGAACTGCGCCGTGATGGCGGTGCTGGCCTACGCTTTGACCAGGCTCTAAAGTACAAGGCCTCTGGTCAACGGACGGGTGGCTTGAGCCCGGCTGGAGGAGATTCCCCCCGCGGCTGGGAACCGCCCCCAGCATGAAACGCCTCGCACTCCTTCTTTTCGTCCTTCTTCTGGGCCTGGCCCGGGCCCAGAGCAACAGCCCCGCCGCTGTGGTGGGCTCGGTCTCCGGTCCGGTCCGCACTTTGACCCTTCCGGCCGGGG
Organism: Candidatus Xenobia bacterium; assembly: GCA_045863235.1. Lineage (GTDB taxonomy): Bacteria > Vulcanimicrobiota > Xenobia > Xenobiales > QWHO01 > QWHO01. The sequence continues at coordinate 73,932 of BTUM01000011.1, forward strand.
GCGGCAAGCTTTCGGCCGCCACCCCGGGCAAGCTCAAGACCTTGCAGCAGGTCAATGCGGGCGTGTTCGTGCAGCTGGCTCAGGGAGGGAGCGTGACGCTGGCCTACACCTCCGACGGCCACCTCGAGCGCCTGACCGGGCCGTGCGTCGTGCGGGTCGGGGCCGACGGGGGCCACCTGCTCAAAGGCGCCCAGAGCGCCTTGAAGGTGGAGAAGTCCCAGCTCGGCGCCGCTCTGCGTCCCGCCAGCCCGGCCCGGGTCAAGGTCGGTTCCGGCACCACGCTCTCGGTGACCAGCCAGGAAGGGATGCCCACCTTCAGCTTCACCACCAATCAAGCCGGTCCGTACCTGGTGACCGTGTTCCAGGGCAGCAACTCGCTGTGGAGCTCGGAGACGTCCAGTACCTCGGTACTCTACGACGGCCCCGTGCTCAGCCTGGACACCCCCTACGTGTGGCAACTGCAGGTGGGTAGCTCGGTGCTGGGAGCGATGCGCTTTGAGGTTCCTTCACACGGCGCCGCTCAGTCGCTGGGCCAGGCCCGGGCCGAAGTGCAGGCCGCGCCCGACGATGCGGCCCGCCAGGCTCTCTGGGCGGCTGCCCAGGACCAGCGGGGCAACCTGCCCCAGGCCGTGGACGCGGCCCAGACCGCACTCAAGAGCCAGCCGCAGGATGCGGCTTTGATGAATCGTCTTTCGGGCATGTTCCAGGAGATGGGTCAGGAGGCCGAAGCCCAGCGCTTCGAGGGCCAGGCCCGGATGTACGAGGACGTGGAGGGCCCCAGCGTGGACCCGGACGGGGACCTGATCTTCGGCGACTACATCAACGACCTGCCTGGAATTTACGCCCCCTGATGTGAGCTGCAGTCAGGGCTCTCCTGCCTTGAGGGGCAGGATGGTCACGCTCAGGTCCATCCCCTGGTAAAGGTTGACGTGCACCTCGGCGCTGGGGAAGATCCAGACCGTGCGCTTGCGACTGACCAGCTCGTTCTCCAGGTCGTCATTTCCATCCGGCGGTCCGTACAGCGTGACGAAGAAGGCCTCGAGCTCGGAGAACTCCTCAGGCGAGCCGGAAGGGTACTGCTGAGGCCTTATGTAGAGCCCGTTCAGCTTGCCCGTTTCGGCGTTGAAGGGGAACAGCAGCGTGTAGGGCCGTTTGCCCAGGTAGTACTGCGGGATGCAGAACGGCACGTAGTTGCGCGGGTTGGCGTACTGGCCGCTGAAGGGCTTGAGCCGTTTGCCCAGCTTCTTCTGCACCTCTTGCTCGGTCATTCCCAGCTTGACGCCCTCCAGCCCGGTCACGTCGGTGGGCCGTTTGCCGGTGCCCGTCAGTGGCTTGGAGTCACCCATGGCGTCGGCCGCCTCGAGATACTCGCGGGCTCTGTTGGAGCTGGCCCCGCCCACCAGCTCGACCACTTTCTGGGCGTGAGGATAGGCTTTGGACTTCTTGCCGGGCATGGGGTCGAGGGTGGAGTAGCACAAGAACAGCTGCAGGTGTACCTCCGGGTCGTCCGGGGCGGCGGCCAGGGCTTTTTCGAGCGGCACCAGCGCTTGCTCGTGCTTGCCTCGAAGCGACAGATCGGTGCCTTCGCGCACCAGGGCGCTCACATCCACGGTGGGGGTGGGCGTCTCACTGGGAGTGGCCGAGACGGTGGCCGAGGTGACCGGGGCGGGAGTGGCCGTGGGGGTCACCGGCGGTGGGGGAGCCGGGGGAGAGGAGCAGCCCGAAACGAGCACCAGGAGACAGATCAGTCGAACCACAACCCCCATGGCGGGGCCTTCGTCATCGAAGCTTCTGGCGCCTCTTGAGCTGGACAGGTCCGACCTGGACGCTGGTCTCGGTCACTTCCAGACTGCCCCGACCGGGGGAGACCATGCGGTTGGCCAGCTCTCGGTCACGCCGGGCCTGATCAGCAAGCTCCTCGCGACGAAGCTGCATGCACCCCTGCAGCCAGCGCTTTTCACGCTCGCGATTTTGCATGCGCATGGCTCCGTAGGCGAAACCGAAACAGGCCACCGAAGCCGCCAGCGGCAGGCCGATGGGTCCGAGCAGGCTCGCCACCGGCTTGAAGCCGAGCGCCAGCGAGCCGAAGGTCACCACGGAGGAGGCAGCCGCTGTCCAGGTCAGGGCTTCCTCCACGTGGACGCCCCATCCGGTCAGGGAATCGTAGCGGTCCTGAAAGCGCTCGAGCAACGGGTCGGTGTGATTCTCGTGGGGCTCAACCGTGCGGATGGCCGGCATGGCCAGGGCGCTGATCTGCATGCCCTCAGCATGACCGATCCATCTGAAAAAGCTCTGATGAGCTTTCTTTCAGACCCCTGGTCTAAGCTGTGCTCGTGCAACTCCAGCAAGCTTCCGCCAGCTTTCGACCCGTGCCCACCCCACCGCCGGCCGGGCCCGAGAAGCGCATGAAGGACATCCACCTGGTGTCCCTGATCGACGCCTCCGAGGAGGTGATCGAGCCGCTGGCCGTGGCCTGCGTCGAAAACCTGGAAAGCGCCCGCAGCAACTCGCCCAGCCAGCTGACCGGGGCCGTTTTCGTGCAGCGCAGCGGCACCAGCCCCGGGGCCAAGAAAATGAAGGCCACGCTGGCCTCCGTTGTTCCTCGGGCGGTGGGATTCGGGCTGGGAGTGGCGGCCGGTAGCTACCTGGTGGGCGGCCTCGTGGGCGCCGGAATCGGCGGCGCGGTCGGGCTGGCGGTGGGCTCCACCGTGGCCAACCGGCTCTTCGGCCGCACGCAGCTTCTGGCCCACATCCCCGACAACGGCTCCGAGCCGTTCTGGAAGGGCAGTCGTACTTACGAGCTGGGAGAGAACCGCAGCGATGCCATCGATTCCAAAATCGTAGCCGAAGACCCGGGAGCCCGCCAGCTCGACCCCAAAGCCATGGGAACTTTCCTGGGCACGGAGATGGCCGCCCATCCGGACAAGATGGCCGTGGCCCACGTGTTCGGACACGGGCTGGCCTACCGCCAGGCGGCCGGCCTCCAGTTCACCGCTTATCGCGAGATGCTCTCCCAGGCCACCACCCTGGCCGGTCGCCCCGTCGACCTGCTGTTGGTGGAGTCGTGCCTGTGCGGCAACCTCGAGAGCCTGCTGGCCACGGCCCCCTTCGCCCGCTATGCGGTGGTTTCCGAGGAAGTGGTCTCGGCTGGCGCCATCTCGCACGCCTTCAGTAAGGCGGTGGGAGCCGCTGCCGGTCACGAGGTGACCCCGGGTCAGCTGGGCCAGGCGGTGGTGCGCAGCAACCCCGAGACCGGGGTTCGAGACCTCTTCTCGTTCTTCTTCGGTCTGCCGCCCAGCAAAGACGAAATCTCGCTGGACGACACCCCCGAGCAGATGGTCAAGAAGACCACAGCCGAAACTCTGGCCCTGGTCGACCTGGGCCAGGTGGAAGCGCTCGGCCAGGCGGTCGACCGGCTGGGCGGCGTGCTCAGTCAGGAAGTTCGCGACGGCCTCGCCCCGGCCATTCAGGCGGCTTCCGAGGAAGCCATACACACCGGGGGCGACCCCATGCTGGTAGTCGCCAAGCGCTCGCTGGCGGTAGGCGACCTGAACGTCTTCGTGAACTGTCTGGCTGAAATCTACGCTTCCGGTGTGCCTTCGCAGCGGCCCCGCGAGGTCTTGACCGCCCTGGGCGAGGTCAGCCGACAGCTCCAGAAGACCGTGGTGGAGGCCTCCATCAGTCCCCAGTTCGCCGATTCAGCCGGCCTCACGATACAGCTTCCCAGCCGCGACCTCACGGTGATCGACGGTCAGCACAGCGAGAGGCTCTCGGGTAGCGCCGCTCCTCCTAACTGGAAGGAGTTCGTACGGCTGGCCAGCTCGGCGATGTAAGGCCCTTGCTCGCGCGTCTTCTGATTCTGCTCGCCTGTCTGGCCATCGCCTGCGGTCCGGACCGGCAACCAGCTCCGACCCCTTCGTCCTGGGTTGACGAAGCTCGCCAACTCGAGGAACCCGCAAGAGCGCTGATGACTTCTGAGCCCAGGCTCACGATCACTTCGGGCGACACGGTCAAGACCTTGACTCGCTCGCAGCTCCTGGCCCATCCCGCCATCCAGACGCTCTCGATTCTGGACGAGTCGGGCTATGAGGACCAGCAGATGACTTATCGAGCCATCCCCATGGCCGCCCTGATGGAAGGTCTGCAGGTACCCGGCGGGAGCGAGCTGGGCTATCAGACGCAGGACGGCTTTTCCTCGGGAGTGCAGGCCGCACTCGTGATGAACCAGGACCCGGGCCGCTCCATCGCTTACCTGGCGGTGGAGCCGCCCGACCAACCCTGGCCGCGTTTCGAAGGGCGCAACTATGGAGCCGGGCCCTTCTACATGGTCTGGGTAAACCCGCAACTGTCCGAGATCGGTCGCGAAGAGTGGCCGTTTCAGGTCACTTCGTTCACCGTTCGCCCCTCCACCGAGTCTCTTTACCCCGATCTCGTGCCTGACAGGAAGAACCAGGCTCTCTACCGCGGCTACAAGTCCTTCGTGCAGAACTGCTTTCCCTGCCACACGCTCGACGGGCACGGGACCGGCAAGCTCGGACCTGACCTGAACGTGCCCATGAATCCGACTGACTACTTTCAGCCGGAGGTGCTCAAGAAGCTCATCCGAGACCCCCACTCGGTGCGCACCTGGGCCGACATGAAGATGGCCGGCTTCGACGAGAAGGAGCTCCCGGACGCTGAGCTCGAGGAATTGATCGGTTACCTCCGCTCGCGCAAGAAACGCTGAGCCGACAGGTCACACAGGTTGTGAGGCTACTGTCGCGGGCGCCCATCCGGACCATACTTGCTGTTGGCGTACTTGACGATCCAGTAGTCGTTGGTCTCCTTGTCGTGACCGGTCAGCTCCATCTCGTAGCTCCAGTCGTAGAACTGCTGGATGCGGAGCACCACGTTACGCTTCTCGGCAGGGATGCGCAGCGTGGCGTACTTGCCCTCAATGTCGATCTCGATTCGTTTGTAGACCTGGTCCTTGGTCTTATTCTTGGCAGTCTTGGCCAGATAGAGCCCGTCCAGCGAGTTGTCGGTGTTCTCCAGCACGCGCCCGGCCAACGCCGGCAGCGCGACCAGAAGCATCAGGAGGAGGGCAATACCCTTATAGTTCTTCATCGGCGGACACACCTCTGTGAATTTTATTCTAGAATAGATTCTCTGCCTCCTGGACGGTTCCTGGCCGGGATCCCGGCACAATCTGTTGGGCGTTGCGCGGCTGGAGTTTCCGGCCAGGCTCCTCAAAGCAGGTTTCCCGATCTTGGCGTAGTAGCCCCTGGTATGTCAAGACTTCTGGTGCTGCTTTTGTTGCTGGTGACGGTAGGATGCTCGCGTCCGGCCGCCGGGGGAGGCGATCAGGCGGCTGAGGTACAGTTTACCGTCCAGGTGACGCCCGGTCCCGCCCGGGTGGGTGACAACCTGCTCCAGGTGGAGGTGTTCGGTGGCGAGCCGGCCCGGCTCGAGGTGGAAGCCAACATGTCCCACGCCGGGATGACTCCCGTCCTGGCCCCCCTGACCCGGGCCGAGGGCGCACGCTGGCAGGCCCCCCTCAAGCTCACCATGGCCGGCGACTGGTTCTTGATCCTTCGGGGTGAGATGAAGGACGGGCGCAAGATCGAGCGCCAGATCCCCCTGCCGGGGGTGGTGGCCTCCCCCTGATCGGGCGCTTCTTTCGCTGGCGCCACGCCCGCACGGCCCTGCAGTTGCCGCTCTTCGCCCTGGCGCTGGCGATGATCTGGGACGGTTTGACAGGGCCCCAGCTCGCCCCCAAGAACCTGGCCACGGTTCTGTCCTGGCTGCACTTTCGGGGGGTGGCCGTGGCCGTGCTGCTGGTGGCTGGCAACCTGTTCTGCATGGCCTGCCCCTTCATGCTGGTGCGCAACCTGGCCCGAAGGTTGGTGAAGCCGGCTCGCTCGTGGCCAGCCGGGCTGCGCAACAAGTACCTGGCGGCCCTGATCCTGGCCGCATACCTGTTCACCTACGAATGGCTGAACCTGTGGGAGAGCCCGCGGGCCACGGCCCTGGTGATCGTGTTCTACTTTGCCCTGGCTCTGACCCTGGATAGTCTGTTTCGGGGCGCGCCCTTCTGCAAGTACGTGTGCCCGTTGGGTCAGTTCAACTTCCTGTCCTCCACCATCTCGCCCCTCGAGGTGGGCGTGCGCGACCTGAGGCGCTGCCACGATTGCCAGACCAAGGACTGCATCAAGGGTCGGGGCGACATCCCTGGATGCGAGCTCGGGCTCTTTCAGGAAAAGAAGGTGGGTAATCTCGATTGCACCTTCTGTCTTGACTGCGTGCAGGCGTGTCCTTATGAGAACGTGGCCGTGCAGATCCGCCTGCCGGCGGCCGAGCTGGCCGACGACTCCTACCGCTCCAGCCTCGGTCACCTCTCGCGCCGGCCCGACCTGGCTCTGCTGATCGTGGTCTTCACGTTCGGGGCGCTGCTCAACGTCTTCGGCATGATCTCGCCGGCCTACGCCCTGGCCTCCTGGCTGGGCTGGCGCTCGGACACGGCCTTCCTGATGGCTCTCTTCGCGGCCATGCTCGTGCTCGAGCCGCTCGCGCTGCTGGGGACGGCCGCTGCCCTCTCGCGCCTGCCTGGCCGCTCGCTGCCGCAGACTGCGGTGCGCTTCATGCCCTGTCTGGTGCCGCTGGCCTTCTCGGTGTGGCTGGCCCACTACTTCTTCCACTTCCTGACCGGCTTTTGGACCATCGTGCCCCTGGTGGAGCAATTCTTCAGGCCCGAGGTCAATTGGGTCGTGCCGCCACTCCTCTCGGGAGGCGAGCTGGTACCACTGGAGTATGCCCTGCTCGCGCTGGGGCTGGGGGGCAGCCTCTGGGTGGCCGGCCAGATCGCGCGGGCGGAAGGGCGGCCCCGCGCCGCCTGGCCCTGGTGGGTGGTGTGTGCCTTGCTGGCGGTGTCGGCGGTGTGGATGCTCTCGCAGCCCATGGAGATGCGGGGCACCTTTCTCTCATGAGAGCCCTGCTGCTGTTCTTCTGCCTGCTGCTGCCGGCCGGGGCCCACATGGGGGCACCTTACGTGGTCTTGCTGGACGAGCCGTTCGGAGCCTACCGGGTCACGGTCTGGTCGGATCCGGACGTGGGCGAGGGCACCTTCTACCTGGTGGCCATGCAGGGCGAGCAGACGGCTGCGCCCCCTCCGGCCCGGCTCTGGGTGAGAGCCTTGAACGACACGGCCGAATTGGGCCCCTTCGAGACCAGGGCCGAGGAGTGGGGGAGGCGACCGTGCCAGGCCGCCCGGGTTCGATTCGACCGGGAAGGCGACTGGGAGGTGCGGCTCGAGTCGGAAGGCCACACGGCCCGGTTCCGGGTGCTGGTTACCCCGCCCGGGCCACCCTGGCTGTCGTGGGTGCTGGGATTGGGCCCGTGCATCCTGCTGGCGGCTCTGTGGGCATGGGGGGCTCGCCGGGCTCAGGCCAGACGTTCCTGACCCGCGAAGAGCTCGGCTCGGGAAGGCTCAGGCGCAGCTGCCGCAGGCGCAGGCCGTCGCCAAAGTCGCAGTCGATCGAGCCGCCCGCCCGGGGCGAAGCCCTCAACTCGGCCACCCGGCGCATGCGCTGGCGGGGCCTGGCGGGAGCGTTCTCGCTCGCGATCAGGGCCAGCAGCTTGCGGGCCGCCTCGTTGCCAGGCTCTTGCTCGAGGACGCCGTCCAGGCACTCCGCGGCCTTCTCGGCCTGGCCCTCGGCCTGGTAGGCCCGGGCCGCCGCCAGCCAGTGGGGGAGGGCCTCGCTGGGCTCGCCCAGCCGGGTCAGGGCGTCGGCCAGGCGGTGGGAGGCCAGCAGATCGCCCGGGCGAAGCTCCAGCCAGCGGCGATAAGCGAGCACCGCCTGGCCCAGCCAGCCGGCCTCGTAGCAGACCGAGGCCAGCCCGGCCAGGGCGTCGGGATGGTCCAGATCGTGCTGCAGCACCTGGCGGAACTCATAAGCAGCCCTGGCGTGCACCCCCTGGCGAGCGTAGAGCTGGCCCAGCTTGAGGCGAGCCAGAATCGAGTCGGGAGCCAGCAAGAGCTTGCGTTGGAGCACCTCGATGGCTCGCTCGTCGCGTCCCAGCTCGATCATCCGGGTGGCGGCGCGGCGCAGGAAGGCCCGGGCTACCTGCACGTGGCCCTCGACCAGGTGCACCTCGGCCAGGGCCAGCACCAGCTCGGGCTCGTCGGGCATGCGATCGAGCGAGCGACGCAAGAGCTCAAGGGCGCGCTCGGAACGCCCTGACTCGACCGCCTGGCTGGCCAGCTCGCGGGCGTAAAGGATGGCTCGCTCTTCGTCGCGCAGCTCCAGTGCCAGGGCCAGAGCCGTCTCGCGCAGGTCGACGGCGGTAGGCTCCAGGCGCAGACAAGCTTCCACCACCGCCAGACCCAGCGGGCTCTTCTGCTCGGCCAGCAGGGCCAGCCAGCGTCGCCCCAGCTGCAGGCGCTCGCGCAGCTTGCCGCGTACCGCCAGAGCCCGGGCCAACTGGTTGAGGGCCACCCGATGATGGGGTTGGCTCTGCAGGATCTGGCGCGACACCCGTTCTACCTCGGCCCAGCGTCGCTGGCGGACCTGTCCGTCGAGCTCGGTCTCCAGCAGACCCAGGCTGCTCTCCCGGGGTCGCGTCAGCCCGGCCCGCACTCCCAGGCGGCGGGCGCGCTCGGAGCAGTGTTGAAGAAATTTCACCTTCGGCCAGTTGGACGAACGGGCGGGAAAACCCTGCCGGGTGCTGAAATCATTCCAGCATGCGCCGCCTCCTCGTCCTCCTGGTGCTGGCTCTGCTCCTGCCCGTCGCTGCCGAGACCACCTATTACCTGCGTCATCGGCCCATCAACGGAGTCCACGATTCGGGCGACCTCTGGGTGGCGGTCAGCGACCTGAGGCGCTATCTGCACGACGCCGAGGTGCGTCGGGTCAAGGTGGAGGGGGATCGCGTGCTGGTCGATCAGCGGCCGGTGGGCGGCGTGCGCGAGGAGATGGTGCCTTTCCTGGCCGTCACCCGGGCTCTGGGCTATCAGCAGCGGCCGAGCCCGGGGCTGGGTTTCATCGACCTGCTCGCGCCCGGCGACTCCTCCACCACGGCCGCCTCGCTGCGGCGAGGAGACTACCGCACCGCGGCCGACCGGTTGGAGATGGTGCTGGGCACGCTGCCCGAGTATCGCGATCCGGAAATGATGCGTCGGGTCAACACGATCGGTCAGCGCGTGGTGAAGGCCTCGCCCCTGTCCGAGTTGACCTGGAAGTTCGTGGTGGTGGACTCGGAAGAGCCTAACGCCGCCTGCACGGGCGAGGGGCACATCTTTGTCACCCGCGGATTGCTCGATCTCGGCTTCACCGACGACGAGCTGGCCGGCGTTCTCGGCCACGAGATTGCCCACGGGGTGCGTCGCCACTGTTTCCGCGTGGTGGAGCTGTTTCGTCAATACCTGGTCTTGCTCCGTGACGTGGACCGCTTTAAAGCCAGGGTGGCCGCTGCCCAGCGGGGCGAGTCGACTCTGGTCAGCGAGGCCAGCTTGGAGAGCGAGCGCAAGTCGCTCGAATCGCGCATGAACGCTCTGGTGGAGCGCATTCGCGACGAGCGGGTCTACGGGCGCCAGGATGAAGAAGAGGCCGACGTGCTCGGATTGCGTTACGCGGTCACGGCTGGCTACTCGCGCTCGGGCTTGAGCTCCGCCCTGGAGAAGCTGCACAAGTATCAATACCAGAATTTCGGCACCGCTGTGCTGGAAGATGACATGACTCATCCGCCCATTCCGCGTCGACTCGAGATTCTGCGACGAGTTCAAGCAGGTTGGCGCTGACGTAGGGAAAGAGCCCCTGAGCTGCGAAGGGGGGGCTTGCCCATGGCCAGTGACCCGAACGAAGAATACGCCGTGATTGCCGCGGCTCTGCGCAAGCGATTCAAAGACCGCTCGACACGGCCTGCTCTGTCGCCAGAGTTCAGGCCGGCCAGGAATCTTCCTGAAGATCCGATGAGCGAGTTTCGCGATCTGCAGCGGCGTGGCTTCTTCCGCCGTATGTCGGACAAGACGTTCCAGGACTATGTGGAGAAGAACCGCACCGCTTCTCGGTTCGAGGCGGCTGCCCTGGCCGAGTTGTCCAGGCTGCCCCTGGTGGGGGAAGGCAATGAGGCCCGACATGGCGTGGTGCGAGTCACCCGGGTCGGCTTCAGCGATGACCAGGCCTTCGTCACCCTGGAGTATCATTTCGGACCGAGCGAGGAGCACGAGATCGGCTCCTTCCTGTTCCGGCGCCCCGCCCGGGGCACCTTGCGCTACAAGCCGGGTCGGGCCGCCTGGGTGCCGGTGGAGACCCTGTTCGTTCTCTCTGGCAATCCCGATGAGGCTTCTCGCGAGCCGATCGGGCAGCTCGAGCACCACTCCTGACCTTGCGCCAGCATTTTCCCATCCTCGAGCGGGGGACGTATCTGGCCAGTCATTCCCTGGGAGCTGTTCCCCGCGCCACCGAGGAGGCACTGCGCGAGTACTATCGACTCTGGGCCGAGCGCGGCATCCTGGCCTGGGACGGCCCCTGGTGGGCGGCCGTGGAGGAATTCTCCAGCCGTATCGAGCGATTGTTGAAGGCCGCGCCCGGCACCGTGGTGCCGTTCCCCAATGCCACCCGGGGAATGGCCGCCGTGGCCAGCGCGCTCGACTTCTCGGGCCCGCGCAACAAGGTCATCATGACCGACCTCGAGTTCACCACCGCCTACCCTTTCTGGCGCAATCAAGAGCACCACGGCGCCCGTATCGTGGTGATCAGCTCGAGCGATGGGGTGAGCGTGCCGCTCGAGCGCCTGATCGAGGCCCTGGACGAGGAGACCTTGCTGGTCTTCACCAGTCATGTCTACTTTCGCTCCGGCGCGGTGCAGGATCTGGCCGCGCTGGCCCGGGCTGCGGCCGGCGTGGGCGCCTACTCGATGGGCGACGGCTACCAGGCGGCGGGTACGATCGAGGTCGACCTGGCTGCGCTGGGAGTCGATTTTTACGTCGGGGGCTGCCACAAATGGCTGTGCGGCGGACCCGGGGCCGGCTATCTCTACTGCCGCCCGGATCGCATCCAGGGCCTGCGTCCTCGGCTGACAGGCTGGTTCGGGCTCCAGGAGCCTTTCGAGTATGAGCCCGGACACGGGGTGGGCAAGGTGCACGACGGAGTCTACCGCTTCCTGGACGGGACCCCCAATATCCCGGGCCTCTATGCTGCCCGCGAGGGGCTGAGGCTGGTCGAAGAGGTGGGTCTGGCCCGCATCCGCAGCCACTCCCTGCGGCTGACCGATCGGATCGTCGAGGGGGCTGACCGGTTGGGCTTCACGGTGCGCACTCCCCGTGAGCACGCGCAGCGCGGGGGGATGATCTGCCTGGACTTCCCGGGCTCGCGCCAGGCCTGCGATGCCCTGGTGGCCGCTGGAGTCACGGTGGACTGGAGGCCTGACTGCGGACTGCGGGTCTCGCCACACTTCTACAACGACGAAAGCGACCTCGAGCGCTTCTTCGAGCTCTTGCCTCAGGGGAGCCTGACCACTTGAGCTTTCCGCTCGCTTATTCGAGGACGGAAGTATGATCGTGCAGGATCTTCCAGCCTGAGTCGGTCTTGACCATCACCAGGCTGAAGATCCCTCCCATGCCTGGTTTGTCGGGCTGATCGGGCCATTTGAGGTGCCATCTGCCGATCAGCAAAAGGTGCTTTTCGCCCAGCGGCTCGATCTTGACGGCTTCGAACCCCAACTGGCCCATGGTTTTCTTGTTGGAGCCGTAGCGGTCGAGGTAGCGCTTGCGGATGGCGTCATACCCCTGCGTGATCTTGCCGCTGGAGGTGAAGATCAGGTCGTCGGACTCGACGTAGGCCTTCAGGAAGGCCTCCAGATCGCCCCGATTCCAGGCTTGCTGCTGCTCGAGCAGGACCCCCCAGGCGGGGTGGACCTGGTTGGCCCGGGCGGCGGGGCAGAGGAGTAGGAGCAGGGTCAGAATCGAAAGGGCTCTCATGGTCGAGGCTGGTTCGCGGGGCCCCGGGGACAATCCCCCGCACGTTCTGATCACTGCCGGCGCCCCCTGGAAAGGCTCGCTGAAGGCCTTGCTGCCGGTGGCCGGAGAGAACCTGCTGGATCGGGTGCTGAAGGCTGCCCGAGGCCTGGGGGCGCCTGTGGTGCTGGTGGGCGGGCCTGCGAGCTACGCCGACCGGGTGGAGGTGTGGCTGCCCGATGCCGGAGGAGGGGCCGAGAACTTCTTGCAGGGTCTGACGAGCGTTCGAGCGGGCTCGGCCTGCCTCTTCTGCGCCTCCGACCTGCCCTTCGTCACCAGCTCGGCCTTGAGGGACTTCCTGCAGGCTGCCGAGCCGGAGGCGGTGCTCAATTACGGGGTCACCCCGCGCCGGGAGTTCCTGGCCAGCTATCCGGCCGCCCGGCGGCGTTTCGTGCCTCTGCGCGAGGGCGCCTACACGGGAGCAGGGGTGTTCTTGCTGCAACCGGAGGGAACCCTGGCCATCGCCGAGACCGTGCGACGCGTCTTCGCCTCGCGCAAGAACACCCTGCGCATCGCCTGGATGCTGGGCTGGCGCTTTCTCTGGGGGCGCTTGACCGGCTCTTTGACGCTGTCAGGCCTGGAAGCTCGCGCCAGCGAAGTCACCGGGGTGAGCTGTCGAGCCGTGCCGGCTCCGGCCAGCCTGGCCTACGACGTGGACGACGAGCGCGACTATCGCTACGCGCTGGACCTGCTGCGGTAATCAGCGGCGACAGGAGCGGTCGATCATCCTTGGGCCCATCCCCAACCAGGCCCCGCTCAGGGTGCCGGCCAGGAGCCCGAGTCCGATGACGAGGCTTCCGGCCAAGACTCCCACCGCCACCAGGATGAGCCCGGCGAGCAGCAGCAGCAACTGACCCAGGAGCCTGGTCGAAAGCGTTGTTGGCACGGCGGACTCCTTTTGAGAACTCGACTTGATGCTCTATCGCGACGGGCGGCTCCCGGGTTAAGGTGTGTTATGTTATCGGGATGTGAGCAAGTTGTTGACAAATTTTGAACTTGCCCGTCCTGTATGCGTTTGGTCTGTCGAAAAGCGCGCTGAATTCGTGTCCGAATATTCTGCGGGTGCCCGGCTCCGAGGTCCGGCCGCAAACCCCCTGGTGGTGGCGGCCTGCGGCCGGACCTCTCGTCGGGTTACTCGTGACCGGCTTCGACCAGGATTCGGATGTTCACCTCGTCGCCCAGCACGCTGCCGCCCTTGTCCAGGGCGCGGTTCCAGACCAGACCGAATTCCTTGCGGTCAATGGTGAACTCGGTGCGGAAGCCGATCAGCTCGCTGCCGGGCTTGGGCCCCGGAGTGGTGCCCAGGATGGTGACCGGAACGGTGATGGCTTTGGTGACCCCGTGGATGGTCAGCTCGCCCACCACGTCAAGCTGTTCCTTGCCGCGCGGGATGACTTTCTTGCTCACGAACGAGAGCGTGGGGTACTTGTCGACATTGAAGAAGTCGGGGCTGCGCAGGTGGTCGTCGCGCTTGTCGTTGTCGGTATCGATGCTCTTGGCCTGGATGGTGAAGTTGACCGAGGACGCGGCCGGATTGGCGGCATCGTAGTCGATGTTGCCCACGAACTCGCGGAAGCGACCCTCCACGTAGCTCACGAAGTGGCGGATGGAAAAGACGACGTTGGAGTGGGCTGAGTCGACCTCGTAGACCTTTGCCAGGGCTGCCTGGGGCAGCAACAGAGCCACCGCAAATGCGGTCAAGATTGCTTTCTTCATCGCTTTGTCGACCTTCTTTCCGGGAATATAGTTTAAGGTCAAATCATTTTCGGACCCGGTCGGGACTTTCCTTCCGGGGGGGATCGGGCCCAAACTTTCAGAAGGCTGGGCGATGCAGCCCGCCGAGTTTCGCCGCCAGGCCCATCTTCTGGCCGACTGGATCGCTGATTACCTGGAGGGGTCCGAGCACTACCCGGTGCTCTCTCAGGTCAAGCCCGGGGCCATCCGGGCCCAGTTGCCCACGGCCCCACCTGCCACCGGCGAGCCCATGGGGGCCATCTGGGAAGACTTCCAGCGCATCCTCATGCCCGGTCTGACCCACTGGAACCATCCCGCCTTCTTTGCCTACTTCTCCATCAGCGCCAGTCCACCGGGGGTGCTGGCCGAGTTCCTGTCGGCGGCGCTCAACCAGCAGGCCATGCTCTGGCGCACCTCTCCGGCCGCCACCGAGCTCGAGCAGGTCACTCTGGGTTGGCTGCGCGACCTGATCGGCCTGCCCGAGCCTTTTGAGGGCGTCATCTATGACACTGCCTCCATCTCCACCCTGCACGCCCTGGCCGCAGCCCGCGAGCGGCTGAGCCGCGACATCCGAGTCAGAGGGCTGTCAGGCCAGCCTCCCATCACGGTTTACTGCAGCCAGGACACCCACTCCTCGGTGGACAAAGCTGTGATCCTGCTCGGGCTCGGGCACGAGTGGCTGCGCAAGATCCCCACCGACGAGAGCTTCCGGATGAGGCCCGAATTGCTGCAGGAGGCGATCGACCGGGACAAAGCCGCGGGCTGTCTGCCCATGGCCGTGGTGGCCACGGCCGGCACCACCTCGACGAGCAGCGTGGACCCCATCGCGGCTGTGGCCGACATCTCCCAGCGCGAGGGATTGTGGCTGCACGTGGACGCCGCTTATGCCGGCCCGGCCGCCATTTGCCCCGAGTACCGTTGGATTCTGGAAGGGGCCGAGCGGGCCGACTCGCTCACGCTCAATCCCCACAAGTGGTTGTTCGTGCCTTTCGACCTCAGCGTGCTCTACGTACGCGACCTGCACACATTGAAGGCGGCCTTCTCGCTCATCCCCGAGTACCTGCGCACCGAGGAGGAGACGCTCAATTTGATGGACACGGGAATCCAGCTCGGACGACGATTTCGCAGCTTGAAGCTGTGGTTCATCATGCGCAGCTACGGGGTGGAAGGTCTGCAGGCCATGATCCGCCAGGCCTGCGAGCTGGCCCGCCATTTCGCCCGGCGTGTGGAGGAGCATCCCCACTTCGAGCTGCTGGCACCGGTGCCGCTCAGCCTGGTCTGCTTTCGCGCCTGTCCGCCCGGTGTCGAGGATCTGGATACCCTCAACGAGGAGCTGATGCAGACCCTGAACGCCAGCGGGGAGGCGTTTTTGTCCCATACCCGTCTGGGGGGCAAGCTGGCCCTGCGCCTGGCCGTGGGTCACATGGGCACGCGTCACCAGCACGTCGACCGGGTCTTCGAGCTGCTGGAGGGATATCTGGCTGCGAGAGGAAATTCGGGGTCGCACTCAACCCAGCAAAGGAGCTTGTCTCAGTGAAAGCACCGGTCCGTGTCACCGTTACCGGCGCCGCCGGCCAGATCGGCTACGCCATCTTATTCCGCATCGCCAGCGGAGCCATGCTCGGCCAAGACCAGCCGGTCATCCTGCAGCTCCTGGAGATCACCCCGGCCCTCAAGGCCCTCCAGGGCGTGGTCATGGAGCTTGACGACTGCGCTTTCCCGCTGCTGCACGGCGTGGTCACCACCGACGACCCCAACGTCGCTTTCGCCGATGCCGATTATGCCATTCTCGTGGGAGGGATCCCCCGTAAACCCGGCATGGAGCGCTCGGACTTGCTGGCCGCCAACGGAGGCATCTTCGGGCCCCAGGGGCAGGCCCTCTCCAACCACGCTCGCAAGACCGTGAAGGTCCTGGTGGTGGGCAACCCGGCCAACACCAACTGCCTGATCGCCTATTCCAATGCTCCCAACCTCTCGCCCCGCCAGTTCACCGCCATGATGCGGCTGGACCACAACCGGGCTATCTCCCAACTGGGCCAGAAGCTGGGCAAGCCGGTCACGGCCATCAAGAAGATGACCATCTGGGGCAACCACAGCACCACCCAGTATCCCGACCTCTTCCACTGCGAAGTGGAAGGCAAGCAGGCGGCCGCCCTGGTCAACGACCAGGAGTGGATCGAGAAGACCTTCATTCCCAAAGTTGCCAAGCGCGGCGCCGAAGTGCTGGAGGCCCGGGGCTTCTCCTCGGCCGCTTCGGCTGCGAACGCCGCCATCGATCACATGCGCAACTGGGCCCTGGGCACCCCCGAGGGGGACTGGGTCAGCGTGGCCCTGCCCTCCGACGGAAGCTACGGGATCCAGGAGGGTCTGGTCTACGGCTTCCCCTGCGTGTGCAAGGACGGCGAGTTCTCCATTGTCCAGGGGCTGGAGATCGACGACTTCTCCCGAGCCAGGATGAAGGCGACCGAGAAGGAGCTCGCTGAGGAGCGCGCCGCGGTCAAGGAGCTGGTGCTGATCTAGAAGCGCAGCCGGAACCCCACTGACAGGGTTTTCCGGCTGCCCGACGCCCGCAGTATCCAACAGGGGGTTTGCGGCCGGACCTCCAGGAATTCCGAGGGGCCCGGATTGGCGCTGTCGAACCTGCAAAGGTGAGACTCAACCCGATCGACCCGGGAATCAGTATCGTCTCCGCCTCCACGCGACCCTCGGTCACGGCCAGCCAGAGCCCGGTGCCGGTCGATGAGGTGGCGCTGGGAGCGTCGACTCCTCCGGCCCCTCCTCAGGTGGCGCCCGGCGGTCTTGGCAGCGCCATGCGGGCGGCGGCCTCCTTGCTGGGGCTGGCCGGACCGGCCCTGGAGGCGCCTGTCCGGGAGCCCGATCCACTTGCCGAGGCCCTGGTCGGCCTGGAGCGCTTTTCCAACAAGAAAGGCTACGGTATCGACCGTGACGAGGCCCTTCGGCTCCTGCAGCAGGGTCAGGAGATCTATCTCGAGGGCAGCGGGGTCAAGGGGACCGATGAGGCCTGGCTTTACCTCTACCTGATCGGGAAGTCGGGTGCCGACCGGGTGGCCGACCCGGAGCTTGCTCGTGGCCTGAAAGCCCTGGTGGACGGGAAGGTCTACGGCCCGGACAACTGGGACATCAAGCCCTTCAAAGCCATCCTGCATTATCGCGAGCTGGCCGAGAAGCCAGGCAAGACGCTCGAGTTGTTTCTGCGCCACGGCACGGACCGCGAGCACGTGGCCCTGCCCCTGGGTCGCTTCGGGCTCAGCGACCTGCGAGCCGATGAGCTGGGCCAGCGCATCGCAGACAGCCTGGAGGCGTCGGCGCAGCTGGGGCGGTCGGTGCGCTATTACGAGGCTTCGGATCACTGGCAACGGATCCACGACCCGGCCCGCCAGCACGCCGGCCGCTCGCTCCAGGAGCGAGTCGCGGTGTCGACCGCGCTCGATCGCAAGGGGGAGCTCTACGACCCCCTGCTCGCGCTGGCTCGCGATCTTCCCGACAAAAAGGTGGTCGATTGGGCCGGCCAGCTGGCCGCTCTACCCCTGGAGAAAGCCCTGCAGGCCATCGGCCACCTGCGCCAGGTGCCCCCCGAGGTCTATCTCAACTGCCTGCGCCAGCACTCCGACCCCGAGGTGGCCCTGCAGCTGACCCGTCTGCGCCAGAACCCCGAGCAGGAGCAAGCCTACCAGTTGCTCTCCGACAAGCTCTCCCTGCGCCGCGAGGTCCGCTCCCGGCTTCTACAAGTCTGGGCCGGGGTGGATGGGCAGGTCGATGTCTTCCGGCTGCAGACCGAGCGTCCCCGGGGCGAGTTCTTCGCGAATCTGTGGAGCTCGGTTCCTCGTCAGGATCACGAGCGATTTCTGCGCTACCCTGCCGACCAGGAGCTGGCCTTCCAATCGCTGTTGAAGGCCGATGCCGCGGTGACGGCACGGGGCTCCGAGCACGTCGAGGGGCGTCTGCAGGCCTGGCTGGGCTGGTACAGCCGTCTGGACAAGAGCCGGGGGGGCGAGCAGGCGACCGCCCTGCTGCAGTCCTGGCCCACGGCCGAGGTCACCCCGCGGGACGCGCGCGATTTCGCCCAGGTGCTCGCCCATCATCGAGGCGACATCCTGGCCAGCCAGCTGGCCTGGGCTGACCTTGCCCGCTCGCCCTCCCGGGACCTGGCCATCGCCTTGCACCAGCTGGACGCACGCCAGGAGGAGCAGACCATGACCCGTCTGGGCCTGGCTGAGCCCGAGCGGGCAGCGAGCCTGCGTTTCCTGGCCGAAGCCGGGGTCGGGCTCGAGCCCTCTCTGGACGCACTGGAGCTGCTCTCGCGCCAGCAACGGCCTCTGGACGAGCTGGCCGCGGAGTATCTCGAGCTGCGCTCCGGGCTGGGCGATCGCCGGGCCTGCTCGGCTCTGCGCCAGGCCTTCGAGCACGGCCCGCGGGCGTCCGAGTCACTGGTTCGGGCTCTCAAGGTGACCCGCGACCTGCCTGCCGCCCTGGCCCTTCTCCCCGCTCTGGAACGGCCCGAGCCGGGGCGGGAGGAGCGGCTGGCCAACCTGGAGCTTTCCGGCCGCCTGGGGGTTCCCGAGGCCGCCTCGCTCTTGCTCGAGAGCGGGCTCGATGAGGCCGGTCGCCACGCTCTGGAGCAGGCCATGAGCGCGGAGGTCTCCGGCTCGGCCCTGACCAGGTTGGAGGACTATCTGGGGCGCCAGGCTCAGCCTTCCGAGTCGCCCGTGGTGCGGTTTGCCAGGGGGGGTGAGCTTCTGACTCGCACGCTGGGTGCCGAGCAGGCCGCCAGCGAGCTGGCCCGACGCCTGGCCTCGGCCTACGGTGGGGAGTGGGGCGAGCAGGCTCGGGCCCTGCTGGGGACCGGCACCGAGTTCGCCCGTCACCTGCCCGGCCCGGAGGAGCTGCGGGCCGCCACCCCTCTGTTACAGCAGCTGGCCGGTCGGCCGGTGAAGGACTTCGTCGAGCTGACCGCTCCGGTCGGCCAGGAAAGCTTGAAGGAGCGTTGCCAGGCGGCCGCCCGCTGGCTCCAGGCGGGGGGGGACGTGAGCTCGTGGTGCGCGCTGACAGCCCGGGGCGAGCTGCCGCTGGAGGCTGGTCTCGAGCTGAAGGCCCAGGTCTCGGTCTGGGATCCAAGTCAGGTGGCGCCGGCCATCGAGCTCGTCCATCGCATGCAGCGGCGGGGCGAGCTCGAAGGAGACTTCAGCCAGGCCAGCAGCGCCTTCCTGGGAGCGCTGGGCCGCCTCAGCACTCAGAGTTTCTTACAGGGCTTCGACTTGCAGGCGGTGACCGTCGAGATGCGCCAGCCGGCTCCCATGGAAAGCTCGCTGCGCGACGGGCCGATGGCGGTCACCCTGCCCGGAGTGCGACTGCGCAAACGCGGTTGACAGCTCTTCATGGGGTGGAAGCTTCGCCTTTCCTCGCCTGGTAGCTTTCTTTCAGCGCCCTCAGTTACCCTCGAGCCATGCAGCTCTCGGCTCTGCCATGTCCGGCCAGCAACCTCCGTCAGGTGGCCCACGACCTTTGCGTCCCGAGCCCGCCGCCTCCGCCGCCCGGGCCTTCCGATGAGCTGCTGGCGGCGCGTGCCCGCGAGCCCTTCCTGAGGGCCGGCCGTGGGCTGCGAAACCTGGCTGTGGGGGCCGGCGCGGTGTTCCTGCCTGGCTTTGCGGGCAAGGCCTGTGGGGCCGTGGTTGGCGCCATGGGGGCCGGGGTCACGATCGGCGGGGTGGCGGGAGTGCTGGTCGCGATACCATGCTTGCTCCTGGCGAAACAGAACAGGAACTGGCCTGTGATGATGGCGATCGGAGTGGCTGTTACGGGTTTTGTGGCTGGAACGATCGCCGGCGGTTATCTCGGGTACCAGCTGGGCGGCGAGGGCCTGAGCCTTTCGAGCGCCGCCCTGGCGGCCTCGGCCTTGTTGATGAATACCCAGAGCTCCAAGCTCAAGCGTCTGGAGGGGGAGCACGCTGCTCGAGTCGAGTCCAACAAGGCTCTCCACAGCGGCGAGAAGGCGCGCGAGGACAAGCCTCTGGAGGCTCCTTCGGCCATCGAGCGGATCGGGGATCTGGTCCTGGTGGGCGGCATCCGCCTGCCTCAGCGACGCAAAGTTTCCTAGAAAGCGACAGAGGAGATTTCCAGCAGCGTCGTCCGATCGTCTTGCTGGCTCATGGGTTGCGGTTTGACCGCTGCACCCTCTTTGTGTTACTGATTGTAGCACAGGAGGTGTTCCTATGGAGCGATCCACAGTTCGGCGCAGCTTCGCCCTGCCGCGCGTCCTCATCGAGGAGGCGCTGGCCGCGGCGCCCCCCGGTCTGCAGAATAATCTGAACAGCCTGGTCAAAGAGGCCTTGCGCGAATACATCGCTCATCGGCGAGAGGCGGATTTCGCCCGGGCCATGGCCGACATGGCCAGGGACCCGGAAATTCTCCGTGAATGCAACCGCATCGAGAGAGAGTTTCAAGCTGCCGAGAGCGACGGTCTGTAGATGCCGCGGCGGGGAGAGATCCATTGGGCCAGGCTCGATCCGGTGCAGGGGCGAGAGCAGTCAGGCCGACGACCGGTCCTCGTCGTCTCGTCTGACGCGATCAACACGCAACCTCTCGTGGTGACAGTCGTCGTGGGCACCGATAGCGCTCATGTAACGCGAGACTACCCCACCAACGTCCGAGTCCCGACGGCCGAGTCCGGCCTCCCCAAGGACACGGTCTTCCTCTGCTTCCAACTCCGTTCCCTGGACCCGAGCCGTCTGGAGGGCCTCGCAGGTCGTTTGCCGCAGTCTCGGATGGGCGAGGTCGACCAGGCTCTCCGCTGCACTCTCGGCCTCAAGTAAATTCCAGCGGGCCCGCAAGCCTGGAGGTCTCACCGGCCCCTGAGAGGGAACACCTGGACGTGGACAGCTGGGTACAAGCAGCCATGCAGGCCGAGGACTACGCCTCGGCCCTGACCTGCGCCCGGGCCATGCGAGCCACGGTCCAGGGCGAGCAGCTGCACTGGGCCGTCTGGAAGGAAGCCCAGTGCCTGCAGAAACTGGGCCAGCACGAAGAGCTGCTGCAACTGGCTGCCAGCGCCGACCCCGGCAAGTACGGGGGACGGCTGTACTCGCTGGCCGCCGAGCTGACCCGGGGCGAGCCGCGCTTCGACCGCTTCGCCGCCCTGGCCGCCCGGGCCACCGAAGACCTGGACTGGCTGCGCCAGGCCTGGGCTCAGCAGCCCGGTCCCGAGCTGGCCTGCCAGCGCGTCGAGCTGGGCCTGAGCCAGCAAGAGCCCGAGGAGGCCTTTGCCGGCCACCTGGGCCTGCTTGAGCTGGCCGAAGAGCGGCAGGATCGCAACCTGGCCTGCCTGGCCTGGCAGCTGATGGACGAGCTCAAGAAGGTGTGCTATCCGGCCGACTACTTGCACGAGCTGGTCTCGCGCTGGGAGCGCCTCGCCAGCCTGCTGGCCCCGGCCGAGCGCCAGGCCTGGGAGGAGGGCCGCAAGGCCTACCAGGCCGGGGCGGCCGGCGAGCAGGCCCTGTTCGAGCAACTGCTCCTCCTGGGCGTCAGCCCGGACGCTTGCGACGTGGCCGGGCGCACGGCCGTCTTTGGGGCCGCCATGACCGGGGCCGTCGGCATGCTGGAGTGGCTGCGCGAGCACCGGGCCGACCTGGACCGCCCCAACTACCAGCTGCTCAGCCCTCTGATGGCGGCTGTGATGGAAGGCAAGATCGAGGTGGTGGAGCTGCTCTTGCCCCGCCATGCCAGGGTGGACCGCCGCGGCCCTGAGGGCAACACCGCGCTGCACTTCGCGGTCTCCCGGAACCGGCTCGAGATCGCTGAGATCCTGGTGCGTCGGGGTGCCAACCCGGCTCTGGCCAACCAGCAGGGCCAGACCCCTCGCTCGCTGGCCGAGGCGGGCGACAACGAGGAGCTGCACAGGCTCTTGCGCCCGGCTCCTGGAGGGCTGTTGGGCGGGCTGCTACGCCGGAAGAGCTAAATCAATGGATCAAGAACGGGCTTTCGGGCAACTCCACCCGGCCGCGCAGGTCCAGCACCAGGTGGTCTTTCTGGGGACGCGGGCGCAACTCGGCGCTCTGCTCCTGCAGGGCCAGCAGAAAGCTTAACACGCCCCAGGTCGTCGGGCTGCGACCAGCGCACCACCAGGCGACGCTCCCAGGCGGGCTCGCTCTCACCGCGCAGGGCCCGCACCAGGGCCGTCCGGGTGGAGGGGAAGACAGCTCGAGCGGCGTTTTGCACCGGCTCGGGGGTCAGGATGGGCATCAATTCGTTGGCCCTGGGCCGGTAAGAGACTTCCTCCAGCGCCAGCGGCTCGGGCCAGGGCCAGCCGGCCACGAAGGCTGGGAACTCTCGCTCGGGAGCGCGCAGCAGCCAGGTTGCCACCAGCAAAGACCAGGCCAGCCCGCCCGGATAGCCGAAGGCCTGGCCGTAGAGCCGCTCCTGGCGGGCCCAGGCGCGCACCTCGGCCCACTTGCGGCGAGCCCGGGGCAGACAGAACCGGCGGTCCACCGCCTGCAGCAGAGCTCGGGTGTGGACGAGGGCCGAAGCGTCGGTGGTCAGATCCACCCCGTCTACCTCCAACCGCGGGGGTTCGAGCTCCCAGCGCCAGTCGGCCCCGGCCCAACACGGACTGCACCCGGGTGAGCAGTGGCTCGGATGGCAGCGAGGTCGAGTAGACCGCATCGCAGTCCTCGCTCTCCAGGCCCAGGGCCTGCGAGCCCACCAGCCACAGCTTGCCCGGAGCCACGGCCTGGCAAGCCTGGCTCAGCCAGGCTGGCGGGGTCGGGGGCTTGAGTGCCAGGCTGCGTCGCGAGCTGAGGGGCTGGCCGGCAAGCATGTGCACGCTCTCGACTTGAAAGCTGACCGGCACGAGCTCGCTCAACCCCGGCGGTCGCTGGCCTCGGGCTACTGTCAGGTGGGGTATTCCCGGCGCGCCGCCCACGCGCTCCTGGAGGCGCTGCATCGGCTCAGGATCCGATGGCCCGATCCACCAGACCCTGTCGTCGAATGAGCCGACCCGGTCGAGCCTCAGCTCAAAGGGCTCGAGATCGGCCAGCCGGGCTTCGAGCCAGGTCGCTTCGCTCTCGAAGGCCTCCTCGGGCACGAAGCCAAAGCGCAGGGTCAGGTGGGGCATCCAGCGGTCGGGCCGCTTCCAGCGCTGCAGCGGGGGCCACAGCTCGCGAGGGGGCACCACCACCAGGGCTGTCTGGCGGGTCAGGCTCTCATCGGCCTGCAGGCGTACCACCAGACCGCAATGGTCCGAGCCGTCGTGTTCGAGCAGAGAGCTGCGGCGATGGGGGAAGGCGCCTCGGACCAGCACGTGATCGAGCTGCCGGACCGTCCGAAGGTGGGCCCTCGATGAGCCAGCTCGAAGCCTTCCTGGGGCCAGGAGGTCAGCTCCTCCGGCTCGGCGTTGAGGTCTCCGAGCACCAGGGCGGGGCCGGCGCCCAGGTGGGCCGTGAGCTCCTCCCACCGCTCTCGGCGCTTCTCGACCGCCCGGGGCTGGCGATCGGAGGTGAAGTGGGCCGCGGCTACCCGCAGACCACTCTCGAGCTCGACCACCACGCTGCGCTCATCCTGGTACAGCACCTGGCGTATCGGCTGACGGCAGGCCAGCACCACCGAGCCTGAGCCCAGGCGACGCAGGCCTTCCAGCTCAAATCCAAGGTCGGGAGCCACCTCCTGCAAGGCCACCAGGTCGGCCTGGTGGCGGGCGATCACTTCCAGCAGAGGTCCAATTCGTCGGTGCCGGTCGCCCTCGCGCTCCGAAGCCATCAGGTTCCAGGTGAGGACGGTCAGAGTTGGCGGGAGGGTGGGGGAGGAGGCGGGGCCGCTGGCCCGCAGGGTGTCCAGGCCTTGTTGGCGGTCCCAGACCGGGCCCGCAGGGCCCCGGATGCGCCAGACGCGATGCCACGGAATGTCGCCCTCGGGGACGAAGTCGATCAGGGCGATCGCTTTGGTGGATCCGCCCCGCTCGCGAACCTCGAGCTGATAGTCCCCCGCTTGCAGCCGAGGATCCCAGAGGATCTGGTGATAGACCTCCCGGCTGGTGCGCACCCGACGGTTAAGGCGAGGATTCCAGGACGGGGCGGACCCGATCGCTGAAGACGTAGCCCACCTTGCCCCGGGCGTCGATGACATGGAGCCAGCGCTTTTCGGACAGCACCTCGCGCACGTCCCGCTGGCCCGCTCCGGGAGCTTCCAGCACCACCACGCACTCGTTTCGGGCGAGCTGGGCGACCACCGGAGAGTCGGTGCCCGGTCCCTGGCGCAAGTTGAGATAGCCGTCCCGGTCAGTGACCGCCACCGGGTAGTAGGCCCGCGAGCCCACCTTCTTGAGCCGCGAGCGGTGGGCATAGCCCCAGATCCCTCGTGGGGTGCAGACCCGGGCCCACTCTTCTTCGATGAACTGGCGTACGAAGAAGTGCTCGCCGGTGTGCAGCTTGTCTACGACCGCTGACTTGCCATCGGCCGAGGCGCGCACGTTGGTATAACCGTCTTTGTCCTGGATGACGGCCACGAACGTGGTGGCCAGGTCGTCGACCGGCCCGTCCTGGGCCAGGGCGGGGGCGATGAACAGCAGTGAAACCAGCACGATCAGGCGAAGCATGAGCGGCCGTTCGAGCGCCGCCGAGGAGACCCCTGTGCGATTTCGTGCCTTTCCCCAGTTCAATCAGCCCGGCCTGGCCGAGGTGGCTGGCTCCAAGAGCCGACTGAGCGCCTCCACTTTGCGCCATTTTGCCTCCAAGCGCATGGCCGACAGACTGGCTCGGGCCCTGGGCGAGGTGGGCGGGTTCCCCATCAAGGAGCTGGTGGAATCCTTCGAGTTTTTCGAGCGGGTCCGAAGTTCTTTACGCGTGCCGGTGGTCGCCGACCTGATGTGCGGCCACGGCCTGGTGGGCGCTCTCTTCGCGGTCTTCGAGCCGAAGGTGGAGCAGGTGCTGCTGGTGGACCACCGTCGCCCGTCCAACCATGATGCGTTGCTCGAGGGCCTGGGCCGGGTGGCCTCCTGGGCCCCGTCCCGGCTGCGCTACCTGGAGGGAACTCTGGAGGTCTGTGCCGCTGAGCCGATCGGGGCGGTGGTGGCGGTGCACGCCTGCGGTCAGCGCACCGATGCCTGTCTTGATCTGGCTCTGGAGCGGGGCGCTCAGGTGGCCGTCATGCCTTGCTGCTACGGTCCGCCCCGGGAGGCCTCCCCGGCCCTGATGGCCGGGTTGGGACCTGAGCTGGCCACTGACGTGGCCCGCACCTACCGGCTGGAGAAGGCAGGCTATCGGGTGCGCTGGCGAGCCATCCCCCCTGAGATCACGCCCATGGGCCGCATCCTCCTGGCTCAGAACCCGTCGCCTTTACAGAACGGTTCGTCTTCGGTATAGTTAAAGTTGGCCCGATCTCTTTTTGGCTGTGCATTTCTTAACTTGCGCCATGATGGAGGTAGCTCTTGGATCCCATCACGAACCCGAACTTCGTCCCCACCTTCAACGCCAATCCATTCCCTGGCGTTGCCGCGACTCCAGGTGACCTGGGCGGTCTCGTCCAGTCGGTCATCGGGATGGGGAACCAGAGCCAGGCGCTGATCAATGCCCTGGCCACCGGGCAGATCCCTGAGAACCTGTTCGCCGGGGTCGAGGGGATGGGAATTCAGATCCCCAAGCCTCCCCGCATGGACCTCTTCATGGCCTACACCAACCTGCAGGCCGCCCACCAGCAGGAGGAAACCGCGCTGGGGGATCGGATCAAGTCCAATGCCAATGATCTGGTCGACGCATTCTACAAGAGCCACCATCTGGAGTTCGACGGCAACGGCAATCCGCGCGTGGCCGATCCGCCGGCCACCGTGACCGCCAACCAGGTCGATCTGGCCGGGCCGGCCCAGGAAGCCGACGCGGCCGCGGCCGCGCTCAACCAGGCCACCGCTCAGAGTAATTCGGCCGATGCGGCTGCCGCCCGGGCCGCGGCCGACCTGGCAGCCGCCAACCAGAGGGTGACGGCGGCCACCAATGCCAGTCGTTCCGCTCAGACCACCCAGACCGGAGCGCGGACCAGCCTGGCCGACGCGACCGCTGCGGCAGCCGACGCCCGCACTTCGGCCGACGCCCTGGCCGCGGCTGCAGCCACCGACCCCAATGGGATCGTTCCCAACAGCAATCCTCCGATCACCAACGCTCAGGCTGCCGCCCAGGCAGCCGCGGACGTCGTCGCCGCCGACCAGGCAGTGGCCGATGCCCAGGCGGATCTCGCCGCTGCCGACGCAGCGACGGCAGCGGCTGCGGCCGAGCTGGCCGCCGCTCAGGCAGCCGCCGCCCAGGCTTCAGCGGCCAGCACCTCGGCCGCCAGCGCGGCCGCCGCCGCCTCCGCCGCCGCCGTCAGCGCCGAGAATCGGGTCAGTGCCGCCAACGCGGCCGTGACCGCCGCCCAGCAGCAAGCCCAGATCGAGGCCAACACGGCCGAGATCCAGAACCTGAACAACCAGATCTCCGCCCAGGAAACCTTCGAGCAGCGCCAGCAGCGTCTCGAGTGGCAGGGACGCCAGGAGGAAGCCACCCGCGCCTCCTTCGAGCCCCAGCGCCAGGCGCTTCAGGCCCGCCAGCAGCAGATGCTGGCTCAGGTCCAGGCCACCGGACGTCAGGATCCCCAGTTGATGGAGCAGCTCCAGCAGGAGGAGGCCGATCTCAACACCCGCATCGAGAAGGCCGTGATCTTGTCGAAGCTGCCTCCCGGTGCCGCTCAGGCCCCGGCCGACAGCCCGCTCGGGCAGCTCTATGCCCAGGTTCAGAACGATTTCAGCCAGTTTGACCAGCTGCGCGCGAGCAATCGGGCCGAGCTCGAGAACAGCGAGGCCGGCCGCGAGATCCGTCGCTTCCTGGCCGAGTCCAGGGCCTTCACGGCCAGCCTGCCCACTCGTGAGCAGGCTTTCGACCCCAATGCGATGCGGGCTTTCGCCCAGCGCATGGGGCTGACGATCGATGCACCTCAGCTGGGGGTCAATCTCGGGGCTCCGACCCTCCCCACCCAGCAGCCCAACTTCCTGGCCGACCTGGGGATCGAGCCGCCGCCCGTTTAGCTGCGGGAGCCGCGCGTCTGGTTATTCCACGAAGGTCGCGATCTGCTCGAGCGGCTTGCGGTCGATATCGGGAACCTGGCATCCCTCGGCCGGATAGCCCACCACCAGGAGCAGGAAGGGGCGCTCGTTGGGCGGGCGTCCCAGCATCGTCTTAAGGAAGTTCATCGGGCTGGGGGTGTGGGTCAGGGTGGCCAGTCCGCAGTGATGCAGGGCGGCAATCAGCATGCCGGTGGCGATGCCCACCGATTCGGTGACGTAGTAGTTCTTGGCCTTCTCCTGCTCGCCGAGACTGTAGCTCTGGGCAAAGATTGCGATCAGGCAGGAGGCTTCTTCTAGAAATGGCTTGTCGGCATCGGTTCCCAGCGGCTCCAGCGCCTCCAGCCACTCCTTGGGGGCGCGTCCTCCATAAAACTCCCGCTCCTCAGCCTCGGCGGCGGCGCGAAGCTCCTTGCGGGTGGCCGGGTCGGTCACCACTACGAAGTGCCAGGGCTGTCGATTGGCCCCGCTGGGAGCGCTGCTGGCGGCCAGCAGGCATTGCTCGATGATCGCGCGAGGCACCGGGTGGGCGCTGAAGTGGCGAACGGTGCGACGGCGGCTCAGCTCCTGGTGGATCTCCAGGGCTCGCCGGCGCATCTCCTCCTCGGGATACTGGCGATACTCGCTGTAGGGGCGCTGGCGCACGACAAGCCGAGTTCTGGTCCAGGTGGGGTCGATCCTCCGAGGGGATCTTCCGGTTGGAGCGAACCCCCCGACCATGCGAAGTTTCTTGCTCTGTCTCGTGATCGGGGTCGCCTGCGGCTGCGGCCAGCCTTCCTCTCAGCCCGAGCCCTATGTCTCGGCCACCATGATCGACGTTTCCGCCGTCAGAGGGTCGGCCAGC
Source organism: Candidatus Xenobia bacterium (assembly GCA_045863235.1). GTDB lineage: Bacteria > Vulcanimicrobiota > Xenobia > Xenobiales > QWHO01 > QWHO01. Next base: position 101,595 of record BTUM01000011.1, read on the forward strand.
CCCACCAGCATCCCGGACGACATCGAGCCGGACCAGGTCGACCCGGATAGGCTGGACGGGCCGCTCGTCCCGGCCGGAGAAGCGCCCAACTCGACCTCCCGTCCCATCGCCTGGCCCGAGGGGCCTTTGAAGCTGGATTCCAACGATGTGCTGGAGTTTACCAAGAGCCAGGGTGGGGTAGCCGGCACCGACTTCACGACACTGCGCATATGCGGCGACGGTACGGTCAAGCTCACCAGCGGCCGGGCTGGCGGACCAGGAGGCCGGTCCAGCGAGAGTGCCGGAAAGATGGACGCCAAGACGACCAGCCAGCTTTTCGAAGAGATTCGGTCGAGTGGACTGCTCGACTCCACCGACGAGCACACCCGTCAGTCACATTACAGCGTGGATGGGACCGTGGACGAGGTCAAGATCTCGGTGGGCGTCTCGCCCGGTTCGGCTCGCCATTCCTCGATCGAAGCCCTGATCGAGCCGGCGCGTAAGAGCCTCAAACCCTGACCCGCGACCAGCATTCATGGCCCTCGATGGATAGGCGGTCGCGGTTGGGTGGGTTTCTGCACGAAGGTTCTCACCAGCCAGTCTTTCCAGAAGGCCCAAACGGCCGCCCGGTCCTGGGCGGCGCTGGTGCGAGGATGGTGCAGCACGGCCAGCAGTCCGGCGTTCAGGCTGCGGGTCTGGTGATCGGGGGGTAGCTCGGACTCGCGCAGGGCCACCTCCAGGTCGTAGCGCAGCGCGGCCGCATCCGAATAGCGATCCTCAGGCTTGAGCTGCAGGCAGCGCTGCACCGCCTTCTCCAGGGTGGGCGGCACTTTCTGGAATGTCGAGAGAGCCGGGAACTTGAAATTGTAGCTCTGAGGGTCGGCCTTGCTCAGCATGTGAAACATCGTCGAGCCCACCGCGTAGAGATCGCTCCGGGGGGTGGTCTGGCCGTGGCCGTACTGCTCCGGGGCGCAGAAGCCCGGGGTGCCCAGGTCTTGCGTGTCCTTGGCCGACTCGGGGCGATGGTGTCGGGCGATGCCGAAGTCGATGAAGTAGACCTTGCCCTCGGGGGTCAGGATCAAATTGGAGGGCTTGAGGTCGCGGAAGACGATGGGGGGCGTGCGCCGGTGCAGGTACTCCAGCACGTGGGTGACCTGGAGCGCGATGGGGATGGCCTCGGCCGGCAGCAGAGGACGGTTGGTCGCGCTCAGGATCTCGTCCAGGGGCTGGCCGGGGATGAACTCCATGCCCAGGTAGTAGCGCGCACCAGCGGCGGAGGGCTCCTCGAAGAAGTCCACCACCCGGGGCAGCCCGGGGTGGTCGAGCGAGGCCAGGATCTCGGCCTCGCGGCGAAAGAGGGCCACGTTCATGTCCCGATCGGGCTCGGGCAGGGCGGGGGTATCCAGCTCCTTGAGAGCCCACACCGCTCCCGTCAGGTGCTGGTCGCGCACCAGGTAGACCGCGCCCATGGCGCCCTGGCCGAGACAGGTGAGGACCTCGTAGCGGTTGTGCAGGACCTCTCCCGGGGCGCGGCTGGACACGGCCTATCCTGTTGGCCCCGGGGAAACTCTGTTCCTGCAGGGGACCGGCCCGGCAGCACGAAGCTGCGGCCACGATTAATATCTCGGAGCGACGGCAATGAATATCAGGAACACCTTGATCCCGATGGTGGTCGAGCAGACGGCTCGCGGCGAGCGGGCCTACGACATCTACTCCCGCCTTCTGAAGAACCGCATCATCTTCGTGGGGGATGCCATCGACGATCCGGTGGCCAACCTGGTCATCGCGCAGTTGCTCTACCTCGAGCAGGAAGACCCGGACAAGGACATCGACCTTTACATCAACAGCCCGGGCGGCTCGGTTACCGCGGGCCTGGCGATGTATGACTGTATGCAGCTCGTCAAGCCGGACGTCTCCTGCATCTGCATGGGGATGGCCGCCAGCGCCGCCGCCGTGCTGCTGGCCGGCGGGGCCAAAGGGAAGCGGTTCGCGCTGCCCTACTCGCGCATCATGATCCACCAGCCCTGGATTCGTGGTATCGGCGGCCAGGCCACCGACATCGACATCCACGCCAAGCAGATCATCAAGACCCGCGAGACGCTCAACCAGATTCTGGCCGACCACACCGGCCAGCCGCTCGACCGGGTTCAGCGCGACACCGAGCGCGACTACTACATGTCGGCTCAGGAAGCCAAGGACTATGGCCTGATCGACGAGATCATCACCAGCGAGTCGCGCTGAGCCAAGCACTCCAGGAAACCCCCTTCATGCGGGCCTGCCGACGAGAGCCGGCGGCCCGCACTCCGATCTGGCTCATGCGCCAGGCCGGTCGCTACATGCCCGAGTACCGCGAGTTACGCAGCCGGGTCAGCTTTCTGGAGCTGTGCAAATCGCCCGATCTGGCCACCCAGGTGACCGTCGAGGCCCGCGAAAAGTTGGGCGTGGACGCGGCCATCCTCTTCTCCGACATCCTCACCGTGGTCGAGCCATTGGGCTTCAAGCTCGAGTTCACGAAGGGGGAGGGGCCCAGCATCGATCCTCCCCTGCGCTCGCCCGACGGGGTGGACCGCCTGCGCCGGCCTGATCCGGCTGAGCTCGAGTACGTCTATGCCGCCTGTCGGCAGATCCGCCGGGAGCTGCCCGCCGACATCCCCCTCATCGGCTTTGCCGGCGCTCCCTTCACCATCGCCAGCTACCTGATCGAGGGCGGTCCCTCGAAGAACTTCGAGCACACAAAGCTTTTCATGCTCAACTCTCCTCAGGGCTGGCACGAACTGCTCGGCCGCATCGCCGACCTGACCTCGAGCTATCTCAACCGTCAGATCGAAGCGGGCTGTCAGGCCGTTCAGCTGTTCGACTCCTGGGTGGGCTGCCTGTCTCCCGAGCTCTACCGCGAGTTCGTGCTGCCCCACAGCGCGCGCATTTTCACTTCGCTGCCCAAAGAGGTGCCCCAGATTCACTTCGGACGCGGCACCGGCCAGTTGCTCGAGCTCTGCCATGCAGCCGGAGGCAGCGTGATCGGGGTGGACTACATGACCAGCCTGGAGGCCGCCTTCGAGCGTCTGGGCGAGGTGGCCGCCCTGCAGGGCAACCTCGATCCGGTGGTGCTTCTGGCCGACCGCAAGGTGATTCGCCAGCGGCTCGAGCTCTTGCTGCGCCAGGTAGGTGGGCGTCCCGGTCACATCTTCAATCTGGGCCACGGCCTTCTGCCCACCACTCCGGTGGACAACGTGCGCTTTCTGGTGGACGAGGTCCACCGCCTGACGAGTCGGTGAAGCTGGCCGTTGTGGGCGGGGGCCTGAGCGGCCTGGCGGCGGCTTATTTCGCCCGGCAGAAGGCCGAGGTCACCCTGTTCGAGCGCTCCGATCGGCCCGGTGGGGTGATCCAGACCCACCGCCAGGGGGATCTGACCCTGGAGGCGGGGCCTGACTCCATATTGCGCAGCAAGCCCGAGGCGCTCGAGCTGTGCCGCGAGCTGGGCCTGGAGGACCAGATCGTTTCCACGACCGGCGCGGGGGGGGCGCTGGTGGTCAAGGAGGACCGGCTCTATCCCATTCCGGACGGCTTTCGCTTGATGGCTCCAGGCCGCGTGCTGCCCTTCCTGCTCAGTCCGGTGATGAGCTGGGCCGGCAAGCTGCGCATGGCCCTGGACCTGATGCTTCCGCCCAGCGACCTGGACGACCCTTCCCTGTCCGAGTTCGTGACCGCTCGCCTGGGGCGCGAGGCCTACGAGAGGCTGGCCCAGCCCCTGATCGGCGGTATCTACGGGGCCGACCCCGAGCGTCTGAGCCTGGCCGCCACCCAGCCCAGCTTCCTCGAGCTGGCTCAGCGTCACGGCAGCCTGCTGCGGGGCCTGTGGAAGGAGGGCCAGGCGGCCCGCGGCGACAGTGGCGCGCGCTACAGCCTGTTTTTCAACTTTCGGGGAGGCACCCAGACTCTGATCGATCGCCTGGTGGAAGCCGTCGGGCCTGCATTGCAGCTCAACTCCTCCGTTGAGGGCCTCAAGCGCGCCGAGGAGGGGGGGTGGCAGCTCACTGTCGACGAGGAGCCGCGCCATTTCGACGCTGTCATCCTGGCCATCCCTGCCTACGCCCAGGCGGCCCTGGTGCAAAGGTGGGACCGACGACTGGGCGAGGCCCTCTGGTCGGTGCCTTACAGCCACAGTGTCACGGTCAACCTGGTCTACGACCGGAGCCAGCTCAAGCGCAAGCTGAAGGCCTTCGGCTTCGTGGTGCCCCGCATCGAGAACTGGTTCTTGCTGGCTTGCACCTTCAGCAGCCTCAAGTGGCCCGGTCGGGCACCCAAGGATAAACTGCTCCTGCGCGGATACCTGGGCGGGGCCCTGGGCTCGAGCATCCTGGCCTGGGACGACGCTGAGACGGTGGAGACCGTGCACCGCGAGCTGAGCTTCCTGCTCAATTTGGAGGGAGAGCCTGAGCAAAGCCTGGTCAGCCGCTATCGCGACGCCATGCCGGCTTACTGCGTCGGTCACGGCGAGGTGCTCGAGCGGGTGGCCGAGCGCTTGAAACGCTCTCCCACGCTGGCGCTGGCCGGCAATGGCCTGCACGGGGTGGGCATCCCCGATTGCATCGCTACCGCCCGTCGCTCGGTGGAGCGAGTGACCGGGAACTTTTCCGCCTGACGCGAAAGTCGGAACCTTCCGGTCCGCTCGGCCGGTCTTATCAGCGCCCGAGGGAGGCTCGAACCCGTTCACCAGCACGACTTTGAGGAAGTCTATCAGGAGCAGGCTGACTATGTGTACAACCTGGCCTATCGACTGTGCGGCTCCAAGAGCGACGCTGACGACGTCTTCCAGGACGCCTTCCTGCGGGTTTACCGTTTCTTGCCCGGCTTCCGCGGCGATTCTCTGCGAGGCTGGCTGCGACGCATCGTGATGAACGCTTTTCACGACTCGCGTCAGAAGGTGCGCCGGCTGGTTCCGGTGGAGGAGCCCGCTCAGGCCGACCTGGCCGACCTGCGCCAGGAGCCCGGACAACTGCTCGAGGATCAGGGCCTGGACGCGCGCCTGGAGCGCGCTCTGAAGCGGCTGCCGGATGAGCACCGCAGCATTCTCATCTTGCGGGCCATCGACGACCTGGCCTACGAGGACCTGGCCCTGGCCCTGGAAGTGCCCGTCGGTACGGTGCGCTCGCGCCTTTCGCGGGCCCGGGCGGCCCTGCGAAAGCTCCTGGAGGAAGAGCAGACGGCCACCCCTCCGACCGGGAGCCGGGGTAGCAAGCCTGGCCTGTTGTCACTTCTCTTCAGGAGGGTGCTGCAATGGGCCTGAGCGAGCGAGAGCAGGAGCTGGTGTCGGCCCTGCTCGACGGCGTCCTGGAGGGCGAGGAGCTGCGCGAGGCCGAGCAACTGATCGCTGACTCAACCGAGGCCAGTCGCCTGTTGGAGGACTACCGCAGTGACCTCAAGCGCCTGCAGTCGCTTCCCCGGTTGAAGGCCGAGCCGCGCCACCGCGTTCGGCTGCTGGCCGCCCGCCGCCCCCAGGTCTCTCCCTGGCTGAAGGCGGCCGTGGTCACGCTGCTGATCGGAGGAGCGGTCTTTATCTGGCTCAACCGGCCCCCCGGCCAACGACCGCTGGCCCTCTTCCCTCGCCTGGAGGCGCGCCTGCATCCGGGCGAGCGACCGCTGGCTCACAAGGTCGAAAAGCTCACCGGGCGCTTTGCCCATCGCGTCACGGCCTTCACGTTGCGCCTGGATGGCGTGAATGGCAAGACCAGCTCGGCCCATCTGAAGCTGAGCTACGATTTCGACGGTGACGGTCGGTTCGACCGCCAGGAGAGCTACTTCTTCGCCTGTGACGCCGAGCAGGGTTGGCAGACCTTCACTCAGGACGCCGCCCGGGTCGTGGCCTCGGGCGACCCGATGCGCGACTTCACGGGTGGCCAGGTGCACGCCGAGCTGTCCTGTGACCACCCGGAAAACCCCTTGCTGGCCGACCTGTCCGAGGTCGTGCTGCCTCACGAAAGCCCTTAACGCAAGACTCTCGATCTTGCACTCTGGAACGCGGTGCCGGCTCATGTCGCGTCTTCGGTCGCTCAATGCGCTCCACTTTGGTTTCGCTGGCTCCTGAGTCGCCCGTGCGTCTCTGAAAGAATTTTTATGCTACCTATTTTGGTGTTGACAGCATATTATTCTTTGATATAGAATCATGGTAGTTCTATGAGCTACGAGTTGGACGATATCGATCAAAAGATCCTGCAGTTGCTGCAGCAGGATGGGCGGATGACCAACGCGGCCCTGGCCGAGGCGGTCGGGCTCACGCCTACCCCCATGCTGCAACGGTTGCGCAAGCTCGAGCAGAAGGGCGTCATCACCGGCTATCGGGCGGTGATCGACGCCCGGGCGGTCGCTCGGGCCACGATGGCTCTTTTGCACGTGCAGCTCACCGAGCACAGGCTCGAGAACCATCGACGCTTCGTTCACGAGGCTTGTCAGATGCCAGAGGTGCTCGAAGTGCACCACGTGGCCGGGGAGGATGACTTCATCCTCAAGGTCGCCGTGGAGGACATCGCCGCCTACGAGCATTTTCTGCTCGACAGGCTCAACCAGGTTCCCGGCATCGACCGGGTGTGCACCACCTTCATCCTGAGCACCTCGAAGGATGAAGGCATCTCGCCGCTTGGGGGGCTGAAAGGAGGATGAGCTGCCATGACCTTTGTAGCCTTCGGATTGCTCTGCTTCTCGTCGCTGGTGACCATCATCGATCCCATCGCGGCAGCGCCCATCTTCCTCAGCCTGACGCGCAGCCACTCGACGGTTGAGCGCCGGGCGATCGCCCTGCGCGCCTGTCTCATCGCGCTCTTATTGCTGGCGGTTTTCGCCGTGGCCGGCAGCGCCATCCTCAAGCTCTTCGGAGTGACCCTGCACGCTTTCCGGATCGCCGGAGGGCTCTTGTTCTTCTCCACCGGGGCCGCCATGCTGGCCGGCAAGGCCCATGCCCAGGGCTCCAGCGAAGGGGGCACCGACCTGGCCATCGTGCCTCTGGCCATGCCCGTCATTTGCGGCCCCGGGGCCCTGAGCACGGTCATGCTGCTGATGGGTCAGGCTCCGACCCCGGCCCACGTGCTGGCCTTCTTCCTGGCCCTGGTGCTGGCCGTCGTCTTCACCTGGGTCTGCCTGCTGGTGGCCCCGGCCGCCCTGCGCCTGGTCGGCAGGAGCGGTGTTGAGGTGGCCACCCAGGTGATGGGCCTCATCTTGTGCGTGCTGGGCGTGCAGTTCATCGTGGACGGGATCAAGCCGTTGTTGTTGGAGCTTCTCTAGAAGTAACGGACACTGATCGCTGCGCGCAGAAGTTCCGCGGCAAGTCACGTGCCCGACTTCTGCGCATCACTCTAGGATATTTTCAGCCCGGCGGAGTATTCTCCAGGACGTGGATCCTTTGATCGGCACATCCGGCCTTCGTTCCAGCAACTGGACCGCCAGTTTGCCCCAGGCCGCCCATGAGAAGGCCAAAGAGAGCGCCGTATCGGGGCCAACCCATGACCGGGCCCTGATCGGCGGTCTGCGCCTCAAGCAGCGCCAGGCCCCCGCGCCGCCTCCGCAGCCCGCCCCTCCGCCTGAGCCAGGGCCGGTTACCAGGGCGGTCAGCCAGCTCGCCGATCTCGGCCTCAAGATCCTGCCCGGCGCCGACGAGAAGATCGTCAAGTCATTCTCGGAGAAGTACGAAGCCCTGGTTCGTATCGGGGCTCCCTACACGATGGTCGTCTCGGTGCAAGATCAGGCCGAGCTGGAGGCCTACACGCGCCTTCGCACCGGAAAGGAGACTCCCGGGAGCGAGCTGTCTCAGACCCACTCCAAGCTGCACGAGCTCGATGGGCAGGGAGTTTCGTTCTATTTCGAGCGAGCCACCGGTCCCTTGATGGGCAAGCTTCCGCTCGAGGGCCCCAAAGCCTGGCTGCGCACCGATGCGGCCGGGGCCGCCATCCTGCTCGCCCGGGGCGAGTCGCTGCGACTGCTCGGAGCTGACGGCCAGGACCAGAAGCTTGATTCGGCCGCCAGCCTGGACGGATCGAAGCTGACCGGCTCGGCCCAGAAGAAGGACGTGCGCGAGCTGCTCGACTTCCTCGAGAGCCTGGGCAAGGTCGAAGCCGACTTCCCTCTCGATGAGAACATCCTGGCCAGCGACTACGAGACCCAGTACTGGAATCACCAGAAGATGGCGCTCACCAGCGGAATGGTCGAGCGTCCCCAGAATTCAGACTTCCAGGCCCGGCGCAAGATGCTGGGCGACCTGGCCGAAGGGGGCGAGGTCAATCTCACCCTGCCAGGCCTGACCCGCCCGGTGCCTGTCAATCAAGAGCAGGCGGAGGCCATTCGGACCTTCTTCACCAACGCCCAGCCCCGCGATTTTGACTTCTTCGAGGCCTATCAGGCCTTCAACGCGAGCGGGGGTAAGATCTTCGCCCGCCAGCTTCACGGTGACGCACGCGGACAACTCGTGGAGAGCAAGCATCCCATCGCCGCCCTGGTCAACCTGACCGCCGGAGGCGAGTGCGTGCTGCTCGACAGCCAGGGTAACCTGACCGGCGTCAAGGATCTGGATAGTTTCTCGATCCTCGCCTTCGGGCAGAGCGAGCCGCCCGGTTTTCGGACCGACGTAGAGGCGCTGGAGAAGACCGGTTTCACCGCCTATCGAGCCAAGAAGGCCGATGCCAACGGAACCGTCAGCGAGTGGGACGTGCCCGGACCGGCCGGGCTGTTGCGCGAGCTGAGCCAGAACCGGGCGGTGCTGGTGCGCAAGGACGACGGCACTCAGAGCGACAAAGTGATCTACGGCCTGGAGCAGTTCCGGCAGTATGCCAGGGCTCAGGCCAATGCGGCCGACCCGGCTGCCCCGCCGCCCCCACCCCGGGTCGACCCGACCACCCCCAAGGACAATCTGGTGCTGGTTTACTACTCGGCACTGCATAACTCAGATGGGCCCCTCGGAGTCTACGACGACTACGCCTACAAGCTTCAGGAGATGGGCTCGTCGGCCGACCGGGACCTGGTGGTCTTGCGCAGCGACCGCAGCTTCAAGGAGAACCTGCGCGTCGATTATGCCCAGCCCGGTCGTTTCGAGCCGGTGGCTCGCCTGGGCAAGAGCGAGATGCTCTCCGATGCCGACTTGCTGGAAGACTTCATCTACGAGTCGGTGAAGCGGCATCCCGACGACAAGAAGATTCGCCTGGTCATGCTCGGACACGGCAGCGCCGACCAGGGTGTGATGGATGACTTCCTGGCGCAGCCGGACGGCTCGGTGAAGGCCGAGCGCATTCCCGTGGACGATCTGGCCGGGGCCATCCAATCGGCTCTGGACCGCATCGAGCGAGAGACCGGCAAGCGTCCGGTGATCGACAACCTGATCTTGAACAGCTGCTTGATGGGCAACGCCTCCGTATTGCAGGCCCTGGCCGAGACGGGCGACGTCAGGGCGCTCTCGGCCTCGCCCGAGCTGATGCTCGACTCCTTCCCGGCCGAGGCCATCACCAGCTTGAAAGGCGACCAGGACGCCAAAGAGTACGCCCGCCAGCTGGTGGACATCTACAAGGACGCCGGAGCCTTCCCGGGCGGACGAGACAACCGCGTCAACGCCCTGGTCTACGGCTCCTATGACTGCGATCCGGCCAAAGCGGCCACCTTCAAGACCGCTCTCAAGGACTTCTTCTCGGCCTGCACGGCCCGCCCTGACCTGATCGGCTACGTGCGCGAGAACATCGAAGACTGCCCGGGCTACAACATCCACCCCACCGGTGGGCCCGGTCCGGGTTTCGACAACCGCGACCTCATCCAGGTTGCCCGGCGCATCCAGGGCGACGCCCGCATCGCTGACAAGGCCATCAAGCAGGCCTGCGGCGACCTGATCGAGGCCACGAAGGCTCAGGTCATCGCCCAGCGGGGCGAGGCCGACTACGCCGACCGTGAAGGCCCGAGCTTCTTCTTCCCGACCGAAAGGCATCGGTTCGACCCTTCCCGGCCTCCAACCGCCCTGCTGCGCGATACGGGCTGGTCTGACTTTATGACCATGGTGCAGGCCGCCGGGCCGCGCACCCAGGCTCACGAGCAGGCGCTCAAGCAGCTCTATGAGGCGCAGGGCGAAAGCCTGGTCGAGATGGTCATGGGCCTCAAGCCCTTCAACCCGACCGGACAGGCCATGCTCGAGCAGCAGTTCGTGAGCAAGCTGGAAAAGCCGGTCCAGGTCAGCCGCCTGCGGCAGGGCCTGAGCACCGCCCTGAAGACCGTCGCCGGCGCGCTCGGCGGCGCGCTGGGATTCGTGGTCTGTGCCGCAGCCGGGTTGCCGGCCGGTGCAGTTGCCGGGGCGGTGGGTGGTCTACGCGGCCATTCGCTCGACGATCCGGCTGGCAAGACGCCGACCCTGCCTGGCCAGAGCTCTCCCCCCGCCGGCCAGGGGCCGGCCGGTCCCGTGTCCAGCGCGGCCCTGGGCGACGGAACGGTGCTTCAATTGAAGCGAGAGAACAAGGGGGTCGCCCATTCCGTGCTCATGGCCTCGCTCGAGGGCGTGGGTACAGTCACCAACAAAGCGGTCAGTTATCGCTATGGCAGACTGGCCGGACTCCTGGCCGGCCTGCCCACCGGCCTGGTGGGCGGGGCAGCCACGGGAAGCATCGGGATGGGGGCAGTCGGCGCCGTAGCGGGCTGGCAACTCGGGCAGAAGCTGGTCGACTGGCTGCTGCCCGACCGTCCCCCCCGGGGTTAGCCAGGGCGGCGTTGCCGGGTCCCGGCCGCCGCATTTACGCCGTGAGGCGGTGGGGAGCGCTTGATACCGTCAGATGGCCACAGGCTCCGCCGCGCGGAGGACCAATCCCGGCCGTTTGCCGAAAGGGTTATCATGAACCTCTTGGTAGAGCCGGCCGCTCACCTGGATTTCCTTGCTGCTCTGCTACCAGGACATACCTTGAATGGCCTGGGGGATGCCCGGGCGGCCCTGTTTTGCCTGGACAGTGGCTCAGCCGAGGAGCTCGAACGCCTGCACCAGTTTTGTCGTATCCGGCCGACTACGGCCGTGATCGTCGTGGCTCCCGAGCTGAGCGGCGTTGCCCTGGCGAGCCTGCGTGCAAAGGTGAAGAAGAACGGGGCCCAGGAGGCCCTGACCAGGGCCGAGCTTCCCGTCCACCTTCCCCGCGCACTCGATTACGCGCTCGAGCGTGCAAGCTTGCTGGGTGAACTGGATAGCTGGCGCCATTCCGAGGACGTGGCCGAGGCGGCCAACAAGCGCGCATCCCAGGTCCTGGCCATGGTGAGTCATGAGATTCGCGGGCGCATGACCGTGATTAACTTCATGTCCACCCTGGCAGTGGACGAGCGCACCAAAGAGGAGCGCCGCAGCGAGTGCCTGCGGGTGCTCAAGGAATCCTCCGAATCCCTCCAGTCACTGCTCAATGACCTGCTCGACCACGCCAAGCTACTTGAGGGCGAGCTGACTCTGTCCCCCATCGACTTCAACCTGCGCAATCTGCTTGAAAATACGGTGAGCGGCTTTCGAATCCTGGCCGAGAGCAAAGGGGTCGAGGTGCGCGTGGAGGTCAGCTCGGCCGTGCCCGACTCGTTGATCGGCGACCCCGGTCGCCTGCGCCAGATCCTCGTCAATCTCCTGGGCAACGCGCTCAAGTTTACCAGCCAGGGGTCGGTGATTCTGAGGGTGGAGCCTGGCGTGCGTTTTTCAGTGAGCGACACCGGAGTGGGCATCCCCAAACACCTTCATGAGCGCGTCTTCAAGCCCTACGCCCAGGCCGAGCATTCCACGGCACGCAAGTATGGCGGCACCGGACTGGGGCTGACTATCGCTTCACGGCTCGTCGAGCTGATGGGCGGTAAGCTCGAGCTTGACAGCGAGCCGGGACGGGGCACCACTTTCTTCTTTACGGCTCAACTCGAGCCTCACCCCACTGACCACCCCTCCGTGATCGAGCAGGTCGACCTGGCTGGCCTGCCGGTCCTGGTGGTGGACAGCCACGCACACAGTCAGCGGCACAGCCTGAGAGCTTTGACCGAGGCTGGAGTGGAGGTCGTAGCGGTCGATGACGGCCATCAGGCCCTTGATCGACTGCGCGAGAAGCACTTCAGGGTGGCCCTCGTTGACATGGTGCTGCCGGACGGGGACGGGTTTCAACTGGCTGAAGAGATTCGGGCTCTGGGCGATGAGACCCGGGTCGTGCTGCTCACTTCGGCTGGCCAGCGCGGCGACGCAGCTCGCTGTCTCGCGTTGGGTGTAGCAGGATATCTGACCCGCCCGGTTGAGCCAGAAGACCTGCTCGACGCAGTGCGCCTCGTGGAGGCCGGATCACGCACCTTGGTGACTCGTCACACTCTCCGGGAGGCGCGTGAGTGCAGCTGACGTGATAAGCGCCAAACCCTGCGCCCGGCGGTAAGCGGCGCCCCGGGACAAGCAGAAAGACTACCCCGCAAGCCTCAAGCTCAGGCGTTCACGCATTTGCTTCAGCGCTCGCGTGTGCAGCTGCGAGACCCGCGGCTCGGACACCCTGAGCCGGACGGAGATCTCTTTCATCGGTACGTTCTCGAGGTAATACCAGGTCACAATCTGACGCTCACGCTCGGGCAGTTGCGCGATCGTCTTGGCTAACTCGCGCTCCGACTCGGCGCGTTCGAACTCGGTTTCCACGCAGACGACGTCGGCCAGTTGCCGGGCCGGGCTGCCGTCCGGCCGTTCGGCATCGAACGACTGGAGGAAGCTGCTGGCCAGATCCTGGCGGCGCCGGTCCACCTCTGCCGGGCTCAATCCAAGCTGCTCGCCCAACTCGCTGTTGTCGGGTTGACGACCGAGCTGTTGCAGCAGTTTCTCGTCCGCTCTCACCAGGTCATGGCAGCGGCGGCGGCCCGGACGACTCATCCAGTCCTGAGCCCGCAGCGAGTCCAGCATGCTGCCCCGTATCCGTGAGGAGGCAAATCGCATGAGTGATCCGCCCCGGGCGGGGTCAAAGCGACGCTCGGCCTCGAGCAGGCCCACGTAACCATCCTGGACCAGATCCTCCCGGTCCAGCCCGCAGGGCAGGTGCCGGGCCAGCTTGCGAGCCATTCCCTCGACCATGGGAGCGAAGTGGAGCAGGGTCTGGTTGGTCTCGGTCTGGAGCACGCTCATGGCGGTGACCTCCTCGAATTCGTTCTCATGAGCTTGCATTGACTGTCCCGTGGCCGGGCACTTGTGCCCGGGTCCAACTGGAGGGCTGGCCCGGGGAGGGTAGGGAGATCCCTACCAGAGTGGGGGGAGAGCCTGCGAGAGGAGGCAGGAGGTGCCCGATGTCACCGTACCCCGCAGGCGCGTATCCTGAGGTCAGGAGGTGAACGACCGATGAAGCCCTGCTGGAGTCTGAAGACCGATGCCTGCGCCACCTGCCCTCTGCGATACCTCAAGAGTGTCGCCGGGACGTGCTGCCGCGCCGCCCGACCCACTGACGAGTTGCGCGCTCTGCAGCTCGACCTGCTCGACCGGGCGCGCCGCCAGGAGCCTGCCGCGATCGACGAGCTGATGGCCGGGTACGGCTGGTTGGTCGAGCACATCAGCCGAGGCTACTTTCTCCCAGGTGCAGAGCGCGAGGACCTGCTCCAGGAAGGCCGTCTGGGTCTGTGGGAGGCCGTCTGCAGCTTTGACGCGGCTTACGGTCGACCGCTGGGAGTGCACATCGCCATGCAGGTGCGCAACCGCATCCTGCAGGCCGTGCGCACGGCCACTCGAAAAAAACACTCTCTGCTCAGCGAGGCTACCCCGCTTGAGGGTCTGCAGAGCCCGCCCGGCTCGGAGGATGGCGAACCTACCGTCGTGCTCACCGAGGATCTGGTTCGCAGGCTCAGCCACCACTTGCACGAGCGGCTCTCGGGCCTGGAGCTCAGTGCCCTGGCAAGCCGCCTGGGGGCAGGTTCCGTGGAGGACGTGGCGCGCCGCCAGCAGGTTTCCTCGCGCCAGGTGGAAAACGCTCTGTTCCGCGCCAGGCAAAAGGCAAGACAGGCCTTGATGCAACTCGGGCAAGCCGTCTGAGAGGAGATAGACCGTGAATCTCGAGGATCTACCCGATCAGGCCGTGCTCCTGGATGCCTCGGGGCAGGTCGTGACGGTCAACCGACTCTGGACCGAGGCCGCCGGTCGCTATCAAGGCCTCGGGGTGAGGCCGGCTCCTGGAGAGAGCTATCTCGAGGCCCTGCGGGGACCAGACCCGAGCCTGCTTGAAGCGGTCGAAAGCGTCCTGAGCGGTCGGGCCACCCGCGCGACCTTGGAATATAGCTGCTTTGAGGAGCTCGAGCGTCGCCACTTCATGGCCCTGATCTGGCGGCTTGGAGAGGAAACCGTCGCCCTCCACCAGGATGTCACTCCGGCTGTGTCCCGGCGTCGTCGCTGGGCTCACGAGGTGAACAATAGCCTGACCGCGCTCATGTGCTACTTGAGCCTGGGCATGCCGATGCTGGACCCGGGGTCGGCCGCCCGCGAGCACCTGGTCCCGGCCGAGGAAGCCGCCCGCCAGCTGCTCGACCTGGTCAACCAGCGCCCCAACTGAGGGGAGTGACGGAACCGATCAGGAGAGGCTGGCGCGAATCTCGATGAGTGCGGGCAGCGAAGACATGAACGCGTCCACCACCATGCTATCGAAATGCTTGCCGCGACAGCGCTCGAGCTCGGCCACCGCTTCCTCGACGGGCCAGGCTGCCTTGTAGGGCCGGGGGGAGACCAGCGCGTCGAACACGTCGCAGACGGCCACGATGCGGCCGTGTAGCGGGATGGCCTCGCCGGAAAGGCGGGCCGGGTAGCCGTTGCCATCCCACTTCTCGTGGTGGGTCCGGGCGATCACCTCGGCCGCCTGAAGCAAGGGAACGTCGCTGCCGGACAGGATGGCGGCTCCGATCAATGTGTGGGTCTTGATGACCTCGAACTCCTCGGGCTCGAGCTTGCCAGGCTTGAGCAGGATGGAATCGGGAATGCCCACTTTGCCGATGTCATGCAGGGGGCTGGCCAGGCGAACCAACTCGCACTCCTCGGGGTCGAGACCGAGCCGTGAGGCGACGATCCCGGCATACTCGCCCAACCGCCGGGTATGATGGCCCGTGTCGTCGTCGCGGTACTCGCAGGCCAGGCCCAGGCGTTTGAGGATCTCGTGGTGAGCCCGGATGATCTCGCCGGAGCGACGCAGCACCTCCTGCTCGAGTGTCTCGCGCTCGTGCTCGGTACGCACGTAGAGGCGTCGAATCTGGAGCATGTTGCGCACTCGGGCCACCACCTCGACCGGCAGAAAAGGCTTGGCCAGAAAGTCGCGTGCGCCGGCAGTCAGGGCTCGCACCCTCTCAGAAGGATCGTTCATGCCCGTCAATACCAGGATCGGTGCGTAGCCGTCGGGCTCGAGCTCGGTCCAGGTCTGCATGAGCTCTTCCCCGCTCAGGCCCGGCATGGACAGGTCGAGAACCACCGCATCAGGGTTGTAAATCTGGTAGAGGTCGCGGGCCTGAAAGGGGTCACTGATGCCGAGCACGTTGCGAAAGCCGGCCCGGTGGAGAATGTCAGTGAGCAGCTTGACCAGAGATTCGTCGTCATCCACAACCAGGACACGTCCGTTCTGGTCATCACCAGCTTGAATCGCCAACATCACACACCTCCTCAAGAATGCTCGCTCATCACGTCGCACATTGCAGACAGTGACTCACCGCGTCCAGGACTTGTTGGGGTACGTATGGTTTCGGCAGAAAGTGGACCCCCTCAACTTCGTCATCAGAGTGGGCCAGTTCCTCGCGACTGTAGCCTGACGTGAGCAGAACCCGCAGGTCGGGGCGGTCTGCCCGCAGCACTCTGGCCAGCTGGCGCCCGGACAGATTGCCGGGCATCACCAGATCGGTGAGAAGGAGCTGAATCTCCTCGCGATGCTGCTGCCAGACCCGAAGGGCGGCTGGCCCCGAGTCTGCTCCCAGCACTCGGTGGCCCGCGCGGGTCAAGATGCGCGTAATCAAGGAGCGAACGCGCTCGTCATCCTCGACGAGAAGGATGGTGTTGGCCCCATCGGTGGGGGTGGTGGCTTCGGGAGCGTGGGCCGAGGATGCGAGCATGGTGACCTGCCTTGCAGGCGACGGGGAGCTGGCGGTCAGGGCCGGGAGATGGACCTCGAACGTGCTGCCCTGGCCCGGTTTGCTCGTAACCAGCATGAAGCCCTCGTGCTGCTTCACGATGCCGTAGACGCTGGCCAGGCCCAGGCCGGTGCCGCGACCGACCTCCTTGGTCGTGAAGAAGGGCTCGAAGATATGCTCGAGGTGCTCGGGGGAGATGCCCGTCCCGCTGTCCTGGACCCGAATGACCACGTAGATGCCGGACCGGGCTCCCGAATGCCCTGCCGCTTGCTCTTTGTCCAGCTCGACCAGGCCGGTCGCCAGAGTCAACCGTCCCCCTCCCGGCATTGCATCGCGGGCATTCACTGCCAGGTTCAAGACGATCTGGTCGATCATCGAGCGATCAGCCCGCACCGGGGGAAGGTCGCCGGCCAGCTGCAGCACGATCTCAACGGTTTCTCCCAGGGTTCTCTCAAGCAACCCGGAAAGCTCTTTCAGCACATTCGAGATGTCCAACTCCACCGGTTCGATGAGCTGGCGTCGTCCGAACATGAGCAGCTGACGGATGAGCTGGGCGGCCATGTGCGAGGCCTGCAGGGCCTCGCGCAGCAGGTCGGAATCTTCCGCCTTGATCGTCGGGGAGTGCCCGGCGATGGCGAGGTTGCCCTGAATGACCGTCAACAGGTTGTTGAAGTCGTGGGCCACTCCTCCGGCAAGCTGGCCGATTGCCTCCATCTTCTCGGCCTGGCGAAGGCGGTCTTCCAGGGCTCGATTGATCTCCTCGGACTTCTTCAAGTCGGTCACGTCGAGCACGAATCCCACCACTCGCTCGGGGCGACCGGAGGCATCGCAGGAAGGGCGCCCGGCGCGATTGGAGAGCCAGCGCACCTCCCCGCAGGCCAGCACGACCCGAAACTCGCTCTCGCTGGCCTGTCTGGAGCTCATCGCATTCCGGGCTTGGAAGCCGACCCGCTCGCGGTCCTCAGGGTGCACGAGATCGGTGAGGAATTCGAGGGACGGGGGGGATTCGGTCAGCTTCAGGAGCTTGAGCAACTCGGCCGACAAGTAGAAGCTCCCCTCTTCGAGGTTCCACTCCCACACCCCCATGCGGGCTTCCGAGAGGGCCAGATGAAAGCGCTCGTTGACCTCCTGGAGAGCCTCCTGGGCCATCTTGACCGGCGTGATGTCAGTGGCCACGCCCGCCACCCGATATACCTGGCCCGACTCGTCATGCACGGCAAAGGCCCGGTCGCGAAGCCACCGCACCTCGCCGTCTGGTCGCACGATGCGATAGATCTCATCGTAGTCACCCGATGCCTGACGCTGCACGGCCAGCTCGATGCGGTCACGGTCCTCGGGGTGTACCAGGTCCAGCCAGGAGCGAGGAGATGCGAGCAAGCTGGACACGGCCTGACCCCAGATAGCCTCGTAGGCGGGGCTGACGTAGAGCATCTGCTCCTTGCTCACGTCGGTCAGCCAGAACACCTCCCCCACGTTCTCCGCCAGCTGGCGAAAACGAGCCTCGGCCTCGCGAACGACGGCCTCGGCCTCCTCGCGCTGGCTGATCTCGCGCCGCCAGCGCGCTTCCATGGCGCCCACCGTGAAATAGAGCAACAAGCTGGTGAGCCAGACGAAGCCGAACCCCTTCCAGGTCTGCATGGATGCCTCCAACTCAGGGCTCTCGAACCCCTTGACCAGCCAGTCGGAGCAGGCGATATAGGCAGTCGCCGCCAGAAAGTAGACCACCGCCAGTCGGGCCGCAGCGTACTTCCCGAATCGGGCAGAGCTGGTGAAGGAGTTCTTCCTCGTCGAGCCCATGAAAGTGTGGATCACCGCGCCGTCAGTGGGCGACATTGCTTGCGCATGCCTTCCAGTCTAGACCAGGGGTCTCAACCGGCAATCAACGTTTGACGGCCAGAACCAACCAGTCCTGATCGGCGTAAGTGCGGCCGAGCTCGACCGTCTCGAAGCCACTGGCTTCGAGAAGACCGCGTAGCTCCTGGGGCCCGAAGAAATGATAAGTGCGCTGGCGGGCCCGGGACAAGATGGCAAAGTTGAAGAGCAGCACCAGGACCAGGGCTGGCAAGAGAGCCAGAAAACGGGCCCGGTGGCGCCAGCCGCGAGCCAGCTGATCGGTGACCAGCGCGCCCAGACGGAACTCGGAGGCGGGCGTGGCCAGCACCAGGCGCCCACCAGGCTTCATCACGCGGCCCAACTCGCCCAGCGTGAAGGCAGGCCGGGGCAGGCTATAGAGAACGTTGGAGGAAACGATGGCGTCGAACCACTGGTCGGGAAAGGGGAGCGGGCCATCAAGGTCGACCAGGGCCAGTTCCGCCCAACGCCCGCGCCTGGCTGCGCGCTCGAGCATGGCCGCGCTGGCATCCAGCCCTGTAACCCGGGCGGTGGGGCAACTTTCCTGCACTGCCCGGGTCACCTGACCCGTGCCGCACCCGGCGTCCAGAATGTGTTGCAGGCTGCAGGGGGCGAGACGGTCGACGAGGTCACGAACCAGCTCGCGATAGGGCTCGAGCTGGCACAGCGAGTCATACACCCGGGCGTAGGCGCTCCAGAAACCAGGCCAGGACAAACAGGCGTTCCCTTCTGTTGATTGGGGCGTCTTGACGCGGCGTTGAGGGGTATCGGCTAGGGTAAGCGGGTGAAAACCCAGCCGGGAGGCCCGACGATGACTCCTCCACCCGAAGTCGCCCGAATCGCACTTTGCATCCGCGAGCTGAACGAAATTGAGCTGCCTCAGTACTTCGCTCTGCGCCGGGAGGTCTACGCTCGCTCGGGCTACCTTCCTGCCGGGGGGTCGGGTCTGGACGTGGATCCCTTCGACTGGCGTTGCCGTTTCCTGGGAGCCTTCCTGGACACCGGGGAAAGCCAGCGCCTGATAGGGGGAGCACGATTGATCACCGAGTCTCCCGGGCCCCTCTCTGAGGCCGTCGAAGGATTGGCCGGCCCAGACCTGACGCGCGCCGAGAGCGGTTTTTTTGCCGAGCGGATCTTCCAATTCCGGCCTCAGCTGGAAAGGCGCCTGTACCCGGGTCAGCGACTGGTGGAGTTCGGGCGCACGGTCTGCCGCGAGGAGTACCGCAGCTTCGGGGTGGGCAAGGCCCTGGTGCTCGGGTTGCACGGCCTGGCACTGAACCTGGGGGCGGCGTACGGCATCGCCTGCGCACCCGCTCACCTGGTTTCCTTTTACACGAGGCTGGGTGGCATGGTGCTCAACCAGGCTGCCACCTTACACCAGGACCTGACAGTCAAAGCGGTTCCCTTGCTCGTTGACCTGACCCGGGCCGCCAGCGCCTCGCTGGAGGCCCACGAAGCAGCTCGCCGGCTCCGCGCCGGAGGGATGCTCACCCTGATGGGCGACCCGGGCCAGTTGCGCCCCCGGGGGGAAGAGCCGGTTTGCCTCCTGCGCAACGACCTGTCCCCCCAGGACGTCCCCTACGACTGGACATCGCCCGAGCTGACCCTGAGTCATCTGAGTCACCCCGTCAATCTGCACGACGAGACGCTGCGCGACGGGCTGCAGTCAGCCTCGGTGCGCCACCCGGACATCGTGGGCAAGCTGGAGATCTTGCACGCCATCGCCGATCTGGGCGTGGGCAGCGCCAACCTGGGCATGCCCGGGGCAGGAGGAAAGGTGGCCGCCGACGTGCTGCGGCTGGCCGAGGAGATTGCCGAGCAGAACCTGCCGCTGGTGCCCTGCTGCGCTGCGCGCACCTGCCAGGCCGATCTCGACCCGCTGCTCACCATCCTCGACCGCACCGGAGTACGCCTGGAAGTCGGGCTCTTCCTGGGCTCGAGCCGCATCCGCCAACTGGCCGAGGGATGGGACCTGGACCACCTTCTGCGCCTGACCGAGGAGTGGGTGGGCTATGCAGCGGATCGGGGGCTCGAGGTCATGTTCGTGACCGAGGACACCTGCCGAGCCGATCCCGAGCACCTGCGTCGGCTGTACAGCACCGCCGTTGACCGGGGGGCACGTCGAATCTGCGCCACCGACACCGTCGGGTGCGCCAGTCCTTACGGGGTAACCGCCCTGATTCGATCTCTGCGCTTGATGGTCGGGCCCCGAGTGGCCATCGACTGGCACGGCCATGGTGATCGGGGGCTGGGAGTGCCCAACAGCCTGGCGGCCCTGCTTGCTGGAGCTGATCGCGTGCACGCCACCGCGTTAGGTATCGGCGAGCGCTGTGGCAACACCCCCATGGAGCTGATGCTGCTGCATCGAGCCCGGCACACAGGGCAACCCTGGGTGGCCGAACGAGTGCAAGGCTACTTGAACACCGTTGCCCGCGAGCTGGAGCTGGAGAGCCCGCCTGCGTGGCTATCCCCCGAACTGGAGGTGCTCCCGGTTTGATACCCTTCGAATGCAATCGCCCGGTACTGTTGGAAGACTGCACCCTGGCCCTGACGCAACTCGACCGCGAGCAGCAGCTCGATCACCTGGCCAACCTGGCGCTTCTCGGGGTTGGACGGGTTGAGCTGAAGCCGGGGCCAGATCTGGCCGTACTGGTGGAGGAGTGCGCCGAGCTGGGACTGACCGCGGTGGTCTGCCTGGCGAACGCGGCCGCCCTGGAAGAAACCCTGATGCCGGGGCTCGAGGTGCGGGTGAGTCCGGCGCTGCTGCCGACAGCCCGGGAGCGGCAACTGCCCTGCTGGCTGGTGCTGTCCGGGGCGGGGCAGATCTCTCCGGCTGCCCTGGCCCGGGAGTTGACGAGGGCCCGCGACCACCAGGTGCTGGGGGTCTGCATGCAGGACGAGCTGGGCGTGGCTACCCCCGATGGGGTGTTCCGCCTGGGCGCTTTCTGCCGCAACGCCCAGGAGGCCCTGGGAATGCAGATCGAGATTCTCTGGAGCCAGCGCGATACAGAAGGAACAGGGATCTACGGAGCGCTGCAAGCCCTGCGCTCGGGTCTGAGCGGCGTGCGCTGCGCCGGCCTGGGGCTGGGGGGCATGATCGCTCTCGACACGCTCTTGCTCAACCTGGTGCTGGAAGGGCTCTGGTCCGGCCCCACCGAGGCTCTCAAGACCTGCTGCGCCCACCTGGTGGAAAGCCTGGACCTGCGGCTGCCGGCCAACTATCCCCTGGCTGGCCGGGACGCCTTCTGCACTTCCACAGGCGTGCATGCCCGGGCGATGCAGAAGGCGCTCCAGATGGGCCAGCCGGCACTGGCGGACCAGGTCTACAGCGTGGTGGCTCCGGGGCGATTCGGCTTCTCTCACCGCATCGAGGTAGGCCCCTTGTCGGGGCGCTCCAACGTGGAGTGCTGGCTGATGGAGCGCGGACTGAGCGCGTCGCCCAAGACGGTCGGTCGGATTTTGGAGAGGGCCAAGGCCCACTATCGTTCCCTGGACGATCAGGAGATTCTCGCCCTGCTGGAGGACCGCTCATGACCCCTGCCAACCTTCTGCGCACTCGCTTTGGCTACATCGCCGCCCGAGCCATTGGAGTGGCGGTCGAGCTCGACCTGTTTACCCGGATGGCGGAGGGTAAGGCCAGCCTGCACGAGTTGTGCCTGGCGACTCGCTCTTCCGAGCGAGGCCTGCGCGCCCTGCTCAAGGCTCTGGTTCCGCTGGACCTGGTGCGCGAGGACCGTCCTGGCCATTTTCAGACCAGCCCGGAATCGGAGCGCTACCTGGTCAGCCACTCCCCCCACTACCTGGGAGGAATGATTCGTCAAGCCGACCGGCTCTGGGAGCGCTGGGGCCGGCTGGGCGAGGCGGTGCGCAGCGGACTTCCCCCCGAGGCCGGTATCGAGTCGAATGAAGATGACGGGAGGTTCTTCTCGGAGTTCGTGCAGGGGCTCTACAACCTGAACGCTCCCGCCGCCCGCGAGCTGGCCCGTGAGCTGGCCCGCTTCGAGCCAGCGCGGGTGCTGGACGTTGGAGCCGGGAGCGCGGTCTGGAGCCTGGCATTGGTGGCCGAGCGCCCGGCCACGCTGGTCACCGCGCTGGACCGCGAGCGGGTGCTCGAGCAGGTGACCCGAGCTTACGTGCGCGAGCACGGGGCCGAGAATTATTATAGTTTTCTTGCTGGCGACCTGCGCGAGTCGGAGCTTGAGCCGGAAGGTTACGACCTGGTCATCCTGGGCCACGTGCTCCACTCGGAGGGGAGGGAGGGCTCGCGAAGGCTGCTCGCGCGAGCCTTTCGTGCCCTGCGCCCGGGAGGGGCTCTGGCCGTGGCCGAGGTGGTGCCCGATGCCGAGCAGTCTGATGTTTATTCCTGGCTCTTCGGGCTTCACATGCTGCTGCTTACGACCGAGGGCGACGTGTTCGAGGCCTCCGAGCTGGAGGCCCTGGTGGGCGAGGCGGGCTTCGGCGCCCTGCGCTGGCCGGAGTTGCCCGGGCCCTACGCGGTGCTGCTGGCGCGGCGCTGAAACATCAGGACACGTTCACCGGGAGGCGGCCAGTCGCCGCGGGCTCGGGTGGCTCCAGGCCCGTGGCCTCGAGCCAGGCTCGACGGAAGCGCTCCGACTCGCGCAGTGACCCGGCAAGGTCGCCCAGGTGGTTGAGACACTCGAGCATGCTCCCGGAAGCCTTCTGGTCGAGGGGCTCGAGCGCGAGGAGCCGGCGATAGCGGGCGACCGCCTCGCCAGGTCGTCCCTCGTGACGATCTTGCTCGGCCAGGAACGTCAGCAGCTCGCGGAACCGATCGCGCAGCTCCTGGCGACGCTCGCTGATGAAATCGAGGTAGAGATCGTGGGCCAGAAAGTCACCGGTGTAGAGCCGCTCGGCCCGCAGCATGCGGGCGGTGGCTCGCTCGCGATCCCCTTGCTTGCTGGCCTGCCAGCCTTCCTGCACCAGGCGCTCGAACTCCATCACGTCATAATCGACCAGCCCGTTCAGGTCGAGCCGGTAGCCGGTGGCGGTGCGCTCGAGCTCGATGCGATCGCCGGCCACGCTTCGGAACATGCGGCGCAGCAAGGAAACGTGCTGGGCCAGGCTGTGGCGCGAGCGGTCGGCCGGATAGTCAGGCCAGAAGCACTCCAGGGCCTGGTCGGTAACGATCGTGAGGTCTCGCGAGCAGAGGATGTACTTCAGCAACTGAGCCAGCAACGAGCGCTTCAAGTCGGTAAGTTTCTGCGGCATTCCATCGGCGATGATCTCGAGCCCCCCGAAGGCCCGGATGGAGACGCTCCCGATGGGTCCCAAACTGCGTTGGAGGGCGTAACCAGCGGCCTCCCGCACGGTGCGAGCGGGGTCGCCCTGCACCAGGCGTCGGAGGATGCGCTCGGCCCGAGGAGAGCTGAGGCTGCCCAGTAGCACGGCCGCCTGGCGGCGCAGTGTGTATCGCGGCTCGTCGAGCACCGGCTCGATCTGGTCCAGAACGCAGTCACCCATGGACTGGAGGATCCCGATGGCAGACTGGCGGTGCTCGGCCAGTTCGGTGGCCTGCAAGAGAAGTCCCACCGACAGTTGCCAGGGATCGCTGCGCCAGAAGTCCTCGTAGCCGTGCTCGCGCATGAGCGTGAGGGCCCGTTCCAGGGAAGGACCGGGACCGGGCTGGGCTGCGGCCAGGACCATGTGGGCCTTCATCTCCCAGTAGCTCGAGCGGGCCTGCGCGGCCAGGCCGAGAGCCCGCTCCAGATAACAGGCCGAAGGCTCGAGCTGGCCTGAGCGAAGCTCCAGGTAACCCAGCGCGCACAGGCACTCGGGCGCATACAGGCCGTAGCCATTGAGGTCGAGCACACGCAGCATCTCCTCGCCAGCCACCCGGGCCTGCTCGGTGGCCCCGGTCAGCAGGGAGAGGAGCATGCGATTGCGGTAGTACCAGGGCTTGAACTGGGCTGGAACGTGGTTCTCGGAGATGCTGGCCAGCAGGCGGGCGGCCTGGGCCAGCTCATTGCGCTCCAGGCAGACCATGGCTCTCAGGTTCTCGAACCCCTTGGCGACGTAGACGTGCCCGGCGCGATTTGCATTGACCCAGACATCCTCCACCAGTTCTCCGGCCGTCGAGAGCTGGCCCGCCATAATCAGCACCAGGGCTTTGTTCATAGCCAGCTGGTAGATGACCAGAGCCCAGTTTTTGCGCCGAAAGAACTCGATTCCCTCGCCCAGTACGGCCAGCGCCTCGGAGAAATTCCCCTGAGGGAAATGATAGGCGAACCCGTAGGCCAGGCAGGCCCAGGAAATGGCGCGCGGGTGGCTGCACGCCCAGGCCAGGGCGTGGCTTTCGGCCATGAGGAAGTAGCCGCGCTCGAAGTCGCGGCCCGAATAGACCAGGGTGGCCCCAAGCAGGGAGCCCAAGATCGAGCGCATGGCGTTGTCGGAGGGCCCGCATTTCTGATGCGTGTCAAGAGAGAGACTGCGGAGGCCGTAACCACGCGAGTTT
>BTUM01000012.1:0-124593 GCA_045863235.1 Candidatus Xenobia bacterium
CGGCCAGCCAGCCTCGCTTCGAGCGGGTGGGGGAAGTGCTGCGCGGGGAGATGCGCGAGACGACTCGAGGTCCATGAGCTGACGCAGAACGGCTTACACTTGAACAAAGATCTCGTTGCGTTGCTCATCGCGCGGCTCGAGCCAGGCCATCCGGGCCGCCGGCGGGGAGCGCTGGTTCTCTACCGACTGGGCGGCGCAGACGCGCAGGCCCGCAGCACGACGGCCTGGCGGGCCGGGATCTCCACCGTCACCTGGCCGTCCTTCACCGTGACCACCTGCCCGCTGAGCGCGTCCTCAAACCGGGTGCCTTCCTTGACCTCGGAAGGCATCCTCAGCTCGCGCCTGCTGACCTCGGTCGCGTTGTTCAAAGCCACCACCACCGAGTCTTTGGGGTGCAACCGGGCGTAGGCGTAGACGTCGTGGTCGGCCAGCACTTCCTTCTGGTAACCGCGCCGCAGGGCCAGGGAATCGTGGCGCAGGTGGGCCAGGGTGCGGAAGTGATCGGTCACGTCCTTTTTGCCGGCAAACTCCATGTCCTTGCGGTTGCTGTCAAAGCCGCCATCCATCCCGGTCTCGGTCCCATAGTAGAAGGAGGGGATGCCACGCATGGTCATCAAAGCCGTGATCCCGAGCTTCAAGCGCTCCTGACCGTGCGAGCCGGCGGCCGTCGCAAAGCGGGTCATGTCGTGGTTATCCAGCATGGTGACCAGCAGATCGGGGCGGCGGTAGACGCCATCTTGCGCGAAGATGTCCGACAACCTGCGCATATCCCCGTCGTCCTTGCCCCGGACCATGCGGAAGCTCTCGCCCGGGTGGGTCAGGATGTTGCTCATGAAGAAGCTGAGGTTGTCGAGGTAGGTCGTATCCTCGTTGTAGCCGATGGTATCGCGCAGCGCGAAGTTGAGGGGGAAGTCGAAGACCGTGTCGAGGGCGGCCTCGTTCTGGTAAACCTGGGTGGCCTTCGGCTTGGGATGGTAGATCTCGCCGAGCAGGAGGAAATCGTTGCCGGCGTGGGCGTGAATCTCGCTCGAGAGCTGCTTCCAGAAATCCTTCGGCACGTGCTTGACGGCATCGAGCCGCATGCCGTCGATTCCGGTTTCGTCGATGAGCCACTTGGCCATGTCGATGAGGTAGCGGCTCACCTCGGGGTTCTCCTGAGCAAAGTCGGGCAGCCCGCAGAACTCGCCCTGCTCGAAGCCCTTCTGGGTGGGGATCTTGGTGTTGCCTCCGTGGTGGAACCACTCGTGCTTATCGGGGTCCTTGGCCATGGGAGCGTCGTAGCCGAGGTGGTTGAAGACCATGTCGACGACCACTTTGAGCCCCTTGTCGTGGGCTCTGGCCACCAGCTCCTTCAATTTGGCCATGTCCCCGAAGCTCTGCTCGATCTGGAAGAAGTCAGTGGGCCAGTAGCCGTGATAGCCATCCATCCCGAAGAAATCCCGCTTCTGCTGGTGCACGGGGCTGATCCAGAGGGTCGTGACGCCCACGTCCTGGAGATAGTCGAGCTTGTCGATGATGCCCTGAAAGTCGCCGCCGTGGAAACGGTGCTGGTCCTGAGGCTGAGAGCCCTGATCGTTGGTCTTGTCGCCGTTATGGAAGCGATCGGTCATCACCATGTAGAAAATTTCGTCCTGCCAGGTGCGGGCGGCGGGCTGCGGAGACAGCGCCGGCATCCCCACCTTCGCCACCGGGCCAGTCCCCAACGCGACGCGCTCGAGTGGCTCCTCCGGCCTGGCCGGCGTGGGAGTCGGGGTCGTGGCCCGGAGAGGGGCAGTCAGGGGCAGACTGGTGACCAACATCGTCGGGAATCTAACCCGACACCCTTAAAAGATCCGGAAAGCGCCGTGAGCACCCGCAAGAGGGGCGGCCGCCGGAAAGCGCGCTTGAGCTTGACCGCGAGTGGAATTACGAAGAGTACTGCCAGCTGCCCGGGCACGGTCAATGCGACGAAGTTTTAGCCCTCCTCGAGCACCCGCACGCACTGCACGATGCCGGCCAGGTTGCAGGAAACCTCGGGATTGGTCTCGCGCTGGGCGCTGGCGCAGGCCAGGGCCACCAGCATCATGCGATGGGGAGCCAGGGCCTTGCCCTTGAGCGCGCTGGCGACGCCCAGCAAAGGCTGGGTGGCCGGGGGCCAGTCGAGCCCGCCCGGACGCACCACCAGAGCCTCCCAGAGGGCCACCAGGTGGTCGAGCAGCACCGCCAGGACTTTGGCCGAGGGGCCGGCCTGGATGCCCTCCAGGGTGCCCTCCAGCAGCTCCAGGGCCAGATCGGGGTCGCAGTCATACTGGCGGGCCAGTTTGAGAGCCGTGGTCAGCACCTCCGCGGCCGAGTCCACCTGACGCCGGGTCTCGGCCAGGCGGGCCTGGGCCAGCTGGCAGCGCACCAGCTCGCCCAGCATGTCGCGACGGTCCAGGCGCTCGAGCAGAGCCTGGAAGACGGCAGCTGCCTTCTCGTAGAAATCCCAGCTCTCGGCCGGCTTCTCCTGGCCGTCCAGAATTCGGGCGCACTGCATGAGCGCCTGGGCCACCTCCGGCAGGTGCTCGGTGGCGTTGTCGTCGGTGGCCTCGCGGGTGAGGATGCGGGCAACCCGCTTGAAGTCTTCCAGCGCGGTGTCCTGCTCTCCCTCTGCCAGGTGCAGCAGGCCGCGGCTGTAATGGGCCCGGGCCAGATCGCTGACAAGGTCCTGGCGCCCTTCCTGCTCGACCAGGATGACGTAGGTCTCGATGGCGTGCTCGTAGTTCCAGATCGCCCGGCCGGGATCGCCGGCTGCCTGGTAGGCCAGGGCCCGATCGATGCAGGTGCCGGCCATGGCCGCCCCCAGGTCGTAGGCCTGACCGGAAAAAACCAGATCCCGGTACAAATCGAGGGCGGCCTCGAAGTCCTCCAGCGCGCCCTGCACCTCGTTGAGGCGGTGGCGAAGGCGGCCGCGCTCGCGCAGGGCAGCGGCCAGCTCGGTGCGCAGGTCGGGCGGGTCGGTGGCCCGCAGCATGGCGCCCCGACAGATCTTGATGATCTCCCCCTGGTCGCGCACGGCTGCCGCCAAAAGGCCGCGCTCTGTCTCTGAGTTCGCCCGGGCGCGCAGGGCGGCCATCAAACTTTCCAGCAGCTGCATCTCCTCGAAGCCGCAGGGGCCCTGAGCTCGTGAGAAAGCGTCCACGGCATCGCGCGAGGCACTCGAGAGATCGCCTCGGAGAATTCCGGTGCGGGCGCGCACCAACAGCGTCTTGACCAGCGAAGGCCCAAAACTGCGAGGATCTCGGGCGAACAGCTCCTCCAGGTAGGTCAGCGCCTGGCTGAAGTCCTGGTGGGCCTGATCGAGGTCATCCAGGCCCAGGTGCACCTGGCCCCGCGAGCGATAGGTGCTGGCCAACTCGTCCTCGTAGTAGCGGTGCTCGAGGTCTTCCACCAGGATCGTGTAGCGGTCGATGGCCTCTCCGGCATCCGCCAGAGCCGCCTGCAGATTGCCCAGCGAGCGCTGGGCTTCGGCGCGGCACGAGTAGGCCCAGGCCAGTTGGGCGTGCAGCGCGGTATCTCCCTGGGCCAGCACCTCCAGGATCTCGATGGCGGCTGTGGCCTCCTCCACGGCGGCGGGATAATCTCCCAGCTCGGCCGAGACGGCGGCGCGATTGATGCGGGTCAAACCCAGATCGGAGAACAGGTCGATGCGCCCGTGCTCATCGGTCAATTTCTGGTAGACGGCCGCCGCCAGCCCGTACTCTTGCTGGGCGCTGGCCAGGGCTCCCAGGCGTCGGTAAGCCTCGCCCCGGTTGTTGTGGGCCACGGCCAGGCTGCCCAGCTGGTCCGAGCTCAGCTCGCCCTTTTCGGTGAAGAGCTGGATGGCTCGCCCGCAACTGGCCACGGCCTGCTCGCAATCGCCCTGCTCGAGGCAGGTGACGCCCAGGCTGTTGTAGGCCGCGGCCAGGTCGGCCCGCGAGGAGGCTCCCCCCGAAGCCAGGTAATCCGCGATGGCGCGCTGATATTCGGCGATGGCATTCTCATACTGGCGCAGTGCCCGGAAGGTAGAGCCCCGGCAGATGTGGGTGAAGGCCAGGTCGGAGCGCAGATCCTCGCGCCCCTCGCCCTCCACCAGCTGGCTGCGAAGGGCGATGGCCTTGCGGTAGTCCGCGAGCGCCTCCTTGGGCTGGGCCAGGAGGTCGTAAACGATGCCCCGGTTGGTGCAGGTGACGGCCAGATCGGCCCGCAGGTCGTTGCGGCCCTCCTCGACCATGGCCGAGCGCAGCTGGATGGCCCGGCTGTAGTCGGCCAGGGCCTGCTCCACCTGCCCGGCGCGGTGAAAGGCGCCCCCGCGGTTGGAAAGAGCGCTGGCCAGCTCGTTGCGAAGCTCGGGGCGCTCGGCGACCAGCTCGCCGTAGAGCTCGACCGCGCGGCCGAACTGCTCGCGAGCCTGAGGATAATGCTCGCGAGCCATGGCCAGCACCCCGGCGGTGTGACAGGCACCCGCCAGCGCATCGCGCAGCTGGGGCTGGTCCTGAACCAGATGTGAATAGAGCTTGATGGCCAGGTCGCACTCCTCGGTGGCTTCCTGGATACGGTGCAGGGCGCGCAGAATGGTGCTGCGATTGTGGTGGGCCATGGCCAGCAAGAAAGACAGCTCCTGGCGGCCCTGCTGCTCAACCACCGCCCGATAGTGACCCACGGCGGCGGTGGCATCCTCCAAAGCCCGCTCGGGCTGGCCCAGTTGACGGAACAGCTCGCTACGCCGGTTGTGGGCAGCGGCCAGACCGTTCTGGTAGCGAGGCTGCTCGGCCACCACCCGCTCGAAGATGGCGATGGCCCGGTCGGCGTCGGAGAGAGCGGCCGGGAACTGACCCAGGCGCATGGTGGCGAGGCCCCGGCTGTTGTAAGCCCAGGCCAGGTCGTCCAGGAAGGCCTCGCCGCCCTCGGCGGCGGTGCGCTGCTCGAGGCATTCGGCCCAGGCGGTCAGGAGCTCGACCCGATCGGTGGGGCGACCCTGGCGCTCGTACTCCAGGCTGAGCCGATCGCGCAACTTGCCGGCCTCGGAGGAGCGCACTACCCGGTCGAGCCACTCCTCGTCCTTCATATCGGAAGCCCAGCGGTAGAGCTCCAGCAGACGCAACAACGGATCGGGGGCCTGCTCGAGCTGAGCCAGACCCCAGGCCATCAGGTTGCGGCGAGCTTCCTTCAGGTCGCGCGGATACTCGCTGGCCACCGCTCGGCGCAACTCCTCGGAGACCAGCGCCAGGGTGCCATCTTGAAAAGTGAGCAGGTCGGGACACTGGGTGAGCCAGACCAGCAGGGCGTCGGGAGCCACGCCCAGGTCGGCCAGCGCCTCCAGGCCCAGGCGCTGCCGACTGGCTGCCAGCAGCACCAGCACCCTGCGCAGGCGAGCGCTGGAGCGCTTCTGGGCACGCTGGGCGCCCTGCAGCAAGGTGGGCCAGAAGTTCTCGCTGGTGAGCTGGCTCGGGTCAGCGATCCAACCGGCCTCATAGGCCTGGATGCCGGCTCGCAGCCGGTCCAACCGCTGGTGGGTGGCCTTGAGCAGGCCATCCAGGGCCTCGGGAGACACTCTGGCAGTCAGGTCGAGGTAGAGCCCGTGGTGGGCCGGGTCGAGCGCAACCTGGCGGGCTCCCCGGTTCTTGAGACGGCGAATCTCGCTCTCCAGCTCGCGCCCCGAGCGCAGGCTGACCACCAGATAGACCCCCTCGGGCAGGTCTTCAGACAACTGGGCCACCAGACCATCCGGGAAGCGGTGCAGCACCAGCACGATGGGACACTGGTTCTGACGCTGCAACTCGGCCAGGTAGGCGGTCAGGCGCTCGCGCAGGGGCCGGCTGCACAGGCGAGCCTGCATCTCGCGCAGCACGCGCGGATCGAGCGGCTCGAGCTCCGAGCCGGCCAGGGCCTGGTTGAGACGCTCCAGGAACAGCCCCAGAGGAAGATTGGGCGGCACGCGCCAGGAGGCCACGCGCCGACCCGAGCCCTGGCAGGCGCGTCCCAGAGCGGGGGCGGTGAGGTTGCCGCGGGCGCCGTGCAGCAGGAGATAGCCACCGTGGGGCTGCTCGAGCAGCGCCTGCAGAGCCTGGGCCAGAAAGTCCGGCACCGGCATCTCGGGCGCCAGTTGCTCGAGCAAGCGCAGGATCTGCCCCTTCTGCTCGTCGCTCCAATGCTGGGGCCGGAGCTCGTGGGCCAGCTCCTCGGCCGAAAGCTCGATGGTCTCTTCCAGGGCATGGACCTGCTCGTCCACCCCGCCGGCCTCGATCTGCTCGAGCTCGGGGCCGAGCGGGCGACTCTGGGGCTCGCGGGCCACCGGAGCCGTGCTCTCCACCTCGGCCTCGATCGTGCGCGGCTTGCGTTTGTAGGTGGGAGGAGCTCCGTTGGACTTCCTCTGGCGGTTCTGGCGCGGCGGCTCAGCCAGCGGCGCCTCCAGAGGCTTGGAATCTTTAGGTCCGGGAGGAGCGATGGAAGAGACCCACTCGCGGCGGGCCTTGCCGGGCGATGTATCGAGCAAGGGGAAGCGATAATTGCCCTGCTCGAGCATGGTCTTGCCCTGGTCCTCGACCTCTCGCCAGCGCCGAAAGAAGGCCTGCCCGCTCGAGGTCCAGCGCAAAAGCACGGGGAGGAACCTGAGCACCTCTTCGAGGTAGTCGTCCAGGTCCTGCGCCTCCTCGAGCTTCATCAGGTTGTCTTGCAGGGTATCCAGGTCGCACAGCCCGGTCTCCGGCTCGCCGGCCACCCGCAGCCAGCGGGTGTGCAGACGAGGAAAGATGGGCTTGCCCGGAATCGGGCGACCCACGAAAAAGACCTTCTGCAGGCTCTCCTGGATGGGGTTCTCGGGCTGCTCGGTGAGGGCCAGCAGCGCGTCTCGCAACAGCACCTGGCACTCGGAAAGCCGGGCGCAGGCCAGCAAGCGGTCTTGCAGCTCGCGAGGCAGGGGGCCGCGCACGGTCAGTGCACCAGCGGCAGCGCCGGCAAAGAAGCGGGTGAGGAACTCCAGCGATTGTCCCAACAGCCGACCGGCCTGGTAGGGCTCGGCCCGCTTGAGCGCATCCCCGAGCCGCAGCAGCAGGTCTTTGAGCTCTGGGGGAGTGCCCGGACCGACTTCCGGAGCCGAGATGGTGGTCAGGATTTTCTGCTTCATCAGGCCGGGGAGGTTCTCTGAACGGGAGGCCGCGCCCTTCCCCCGACGAAATCGCGGCCGAAATGATTTATGACTGTGCCGTCATCGGAGGGGGCATCGTGGGCCTGGCAACCGCCCGGGCTCTGTCGATGCGCCATCCCCGGGCGCGCCTGGTCTTGCTCGAGAAGGAGCTCGAGCTGGCTTGCCATCAAACGGGTCGGAACTCGGGCGTGATTCACAGCGGCATCTACTATCGCCCGGGCAGCTTCAAGGCCCGCTTCTCGCGCCAGGGAAGCTCCAGCCTGGTGGACTTCTGCCAGCAACAGGGACTGGCTTACGAGGTCTGCGGCAAGCTGATCGTGGCCACCCGGGAGGAGGAGCTCCCTCGTCTGGAGGCGCTCTATCAGCGCGGTCTGGAGAACGGCCTGGCGGTGCGGCGTCTGTCCAGCCCGGAGGCCCTGGCCATCGAGCCCCACCTGAGCTGCCTGGCTGCCCTCCGGGTGGCCTCCACCGGCATCGTGGACTACCGGGCCGTCAGCCGGAAACTGGCCGAGCTCTACCGGGCAGAGGGCCAGCGCGACCTCTTCCTGGGTCGACGGGTGGTGAAAGTGGAGGCGCGCGGCTCGCTCAAACGGCTGCGGACCGAGCAAGAGACCTTTGAGGCCCGCTCGCTGATCAACTGCGCCGGGCTCTTCTCCGACCGGATAGCCCGCCTGGCTGGCACCGAGCCGCCGGCCCGCATCCTTCCCTTTCGAGGGGAGTATTACCATCTCAAGCCCGAGCGCTCCCACCTGGTCAAGACGCTGATCTACCCGGTGCCCGACCCGGCTCTCCCGTTCCTGGGAGTGCACTTCACCCGAACCCTGGACGGCGGAGCTCACTGCGGACCCAACGCGGTGCTGGCCTTCAAGCGAGAGGGCTATCGCAAGAGAGACTTCGATCTGTCGGACTGCCTGGAAATCGCCGGTTATCCAGGATTCTGGCGCCTGGCTGCCCGATTTTTTAGAACCGGTGCGGAAGAAAGTCTACGTTCACTGTTCAAGGCTCTCTTCGTACGCAGCCTGCGGCGATTGATTCCCGAAGTGCGCTCAGAGGACCTCGAGCCCGCGCCCAGCGGGGTGCGGGCCCAGGCGGTGCGGCCCGATGGGGCTCTGGTGGACGACTTCCTGCTGCTCGAGCGCCCTGGAGCTCTCCACGTCTGCAACGCGCCCTCGCCTGCGGCGACCTGCGCTCTGGAAATCGGCGCTTATCTGGCCGAGCGCTCGCCATTGGGATAGGAGAGATCGTCTGGGGAGCGGGCCGAAACTGGTTCTCAGGGCACGTTTCGCTCAGGCCGGCCAGCGGGCCTGTGAGCGGGAGACGGCCAACCGAATGTGGTCCTCCGTGATGGCGTCGTTCTCGAGCTCTTCGGCGAAGGTTTCCCGCAACTCGGCAATCTGGGCAGCCGTGGTCTCGCTGAGGCGAACCGGATTGAACTCGAGCCCGTAGACCTCGAGGAGCGGGTCGAAGCAGTCCTGGGGAACCACCTGGACCACCTCGGCCAGGGCCCCACTGAACTCGGCGGTCACGGCGCCGATGAAGTCAGCGTAATCCTCTTCGTTCATGCCCGCGTGCAGGTGGTAGTCCACGTCAGTTAGCCTGCTTCCTCGTCGTCCAGGTCGATGTCGGCCAGTTCTTCGTCCAGGCTATCGACGATGTCGTCGCCCACACTGTCAAACGTTTCGCCCGAGGGCTCGTCGGCATAGCGCCCCCCGGCCCGACCGCCGCCGGCTGGCCTGGCCCGACGAGGGGGCACGATCTGACGGGCGTTGCGGGCCCGACGCGCGGGTCGGGAGACCTCCTCGGCCCGCGAGGCAGCATCGATGATGCGATGAATCCGGTTGCGCTCGATCTCGGCCAGTTCGATGAAACGCCGGACCAGGGTGTCGGGCCTTCCCTCTTCGCGACGGCGCTCACCGTCCTCGCGCAGGTTGCGCAGCGTGTTCTCGACATCCTCCAGGGCATCCTGAAGGGCCTCCAGGCGTAGCTCGGACAAACGATCCTGGGCGAGGTTGAGCAGTTCTTCCAGGCGCCCTTCCTCATCCAGGCGGGCCTGGTACGAGGGGGCCTGGTCCTCGTCGAGAAACATGACCTCCAGGGCTTCCGCCTCTTTGCGGAGGCGAGCTGCCAGTTCGAGGATCGTCTCATTCATCCAGGGCGTTTCCTCCCAGGTCTTTCAAGCTGCGTTCCATCACACCCGTCCGGTCCGCCACCGGACCATTAAGTATACGATGGGTTCACACCAAGAACCTTTAACGGGAATCAAGTTGTCCCGGAGGAAAACGATACATTTGCTCAAACCCATACAGGGCAACGAGCAGAGGAGTTTTCAAGATTTGGCTCTTCTGCTGGCAGGGTTACGCAAGCAAGCAACCCCGACAAAGCAAGATGATTCGAAAGGTTGCGTGGGAGATGGCCGCCAGAGTCGAAATTTATACTTGGGAAAGCTGCCCATACTGCATCAAAGCGAAGAAACTTCTTCATTCGAAAGGAGTTTCGTTCGAGGAATACCGGCTCGACGGGGATGAAGAGGGGCGCTGGCAAATGGCGCAGCGTGCCAACGGTCGCACCAGCGTACCCCAGATCTTCATCGACGACCAGCATGTGGGAGGCTGCGACGACCTGCACGCCCTGGATGCGGTCGGGAAGCTCGACCCTTTGCTCAGCTAACTTGCTCGCACTTTAGCCTTGCCAGGACGACAGGTTGGGCGCGCGTTGGACTCTGAACGGGTCAAGGCGGGAGTGTCGCTGTTCGCCAGGAGGTTCGAGTCGACTTGCCAAACGGCCGGGCCGTAATGAGTGAAACCGCGGCGCCGGTCTTGAAGTGGGCCGGGGGAAAACGGGCCTTGCTCGGGCAGTATGAGCCCCACCTTCCGGCCACGTTCCGTGCTTACCACGAGCCCTTCGTGGGAGGCGGAGCTGTCTTTTTCCACCTGCGGCCCCGACTCGAGCAGACGGTTCACCTCAGCGACGTCAACGCCGAGTTGATCAACCTGTACCGGGCTCTGCGCGACGAGTTGCCAGCCGTCATGAAACGCCTCGAGGAGCACCGCCGTCGTCACAACTCCGACTACTACTACAAGATCCGCTCGGTGCACCCTGACAAGCTCGATCCCACCCGCCGCGCCGCTCGCCTGATCTATCTCAACAAAACCTGTTACAACGGGCTCTATCGGGTCAATGCCCGGGGGTATTTCAATGTGCCGCTGGGGCGCTACACCAACCCCACCATCCTCGACCGCGAGCGGCTCCAGGCCGCCAGCTCCGCTCTA
This sequence comes from Candidatus Xenobia bacterium, assembly GCA_045863235.1. Taxonomy (GTDB): domain Bacteria; phylum Vulcanimicrobiota; class Xenobia; order Xenobiales; family QWHO01; genus QWHO01. Next base: position 10,414 of record BTUM01000012.1, read on the forward strand.
CAGGGCGTGGAGCTGCGCCAGGAGACCTTCGAGATGGTGCTCGAGCGCGCCGCGGAAGGCGACCTGGTCTACTTCGACCCGCCCTACCAGCCCCTCACCCGCACGGCGAACTTTACCTCCTACACCGCCGACAGCTTCGCTGAGAGCGATCAAGCCCGCCTGGCCGAGGTCTACCGCGAGCTCGACCGGCGTGGCGTGCAGGTGCTCCTCAGCAACTCGGACACGCCCCTGGTGCGCAAGCTCTACCGAGGTTTTACCCTGCACGAGATCCAGGCCCCACGCTTCATCAACTCCAAGGCCAGCCTGCGCAAGGCCATCGGCGAGCTGCTGGTGAGCAACCTCGAGCCGGCCCGCACGCCCACTCGCAAGAAGCGGGCTCTGGCCGCCTGTACATAAGAGACCCCCGACGGTCGGGGGGGGTCATCCGTCGAGGGCCGGAAGAATTGCTTCTTCCGCCTCAACTGTAAGCTCTGAGCGCCGGGAAGCTAAGGCAGAGACGTATCATCTCGCTTTGGTAGGAACATCCTAGGGGATTTTTCCTCAGGAGCCCAGGTCACGCTCCACCGCGTAGGTGCTGCAGCGAATGGCCCCTTCGAGCTTGGAGATGGCGGCCATCTCCAGGGGCACGACCTCGAAACCGTTGTTGCGATAAATCTCGATGGCGATCTTGTCGAGCGGCTCGCAGCCATAGGTGGGCAGGTAGACCTTGCGGACCGTCTCGCCGTCCTCTCCCGGGTAGACTTCCATCATGCAGTTGTTGTAGGTCAGGTAGGGCAGCTTCCAGGTCGTGCGCAGGCCGACCATGCTGGGCATGCGCTCCACCTCATAGCCCTCGGCTGCCAGTTGACGGGCCACATGGTCGTAGTTGGCCTGGCACTGGGGGCTGTTGTTAGCGGCGATGAGCTCGCCGATCACGTCCGAATCAGGGTCTAACCCGGCCTGACGAGCCATGGCCTGGTTCACGCTGGCCCGTTCCTCGGCTGAGAGCTTGGAGAACGCCTCGATGGCCAGGGCCGGGCTGCCCACCAGCATCTTGTTCTCGCCGATCGGCGTCACGCACATGTCGATATGGAAGGCGGGCTGCTCCTCCTTGATGGGAGTTGTCGGGTCATCCGCCCCGACGACCAGGACGTCTTTCTGGAAAGCCTTCTCGAAAACCAGCACCGGGACATCGCGCCACATCCGGGCCAGGCTGGACTCATCGGCCAGGTTGACCTCCTGCCCGGTCCAGGCCTCGTAGAACTTGCGAATGTCCTGCAGCCGCTCGGGGTCCTGGGCCAGCTCCTGCAAACGGGCCCGCGTGTGCTCGACCGAATCGCTCCCCACCAGCACCTGGTGGCGGTTGGAAACCAGGTTGCCGCCATCGATGCGCAGGGCCGGATGCGGAGACGAATCCAGATTGGCGTGAGCCCCATCGATCAGGGCAGGCACCCGGGCATCCTCGGGGCCCGGCCAGTAGGTGCGGTCCTGGATCATCAGCAGGGTGCGCCCGTCCGGCATGCGCACCGGCAGCATCGAATCGCGAATCCAGATCGAGAAGCCCTTCACCGTCTCAGCGGCCACCACGGTCACCCGGGCCGGGTCGGTGCCGGTCTCCTCCACCAGCCGGTGGATCGAGTCCACCCCGCGCTGATCGGCGCAGACGATGGTGAAGCGGCTGTCGGGAGCCATATTGCGCATCAGCTGGCCGTACATCCCCAGCACCGCGCTGCGGGTCTCCTCGGGCAGGGGGCGGTCGAACTCCACGTTGCCGAACTGGAAGGCCATGTGCTTGATCTTGCCGTGCGAGTCCGGAAAGAGCAGTCCCGCGCTGGCGAAAAGGGGCGGCAGGCCGGCGCAGGTGACCTGACCGGCCAGCTTGCACTGCTCCTGGGCCGCCTGCTCGGGGTCGAGTCGACACATGGGATGGTCGGCGTTGCTGCGCGAAACATGATCGAGGGGGTCAGGCGGGCTTTCCTCGGCACTGGCAGCGCTGGCCTGGGGCCGCGCGATGATCGGCATGGAGAGCGTGACGGGCTGCAGCATGGCTTCAGATTAACCCGCCCGACTGAAAAAACGCCAAAAGGCCCGCCGGAGCGGGCCTTTTGAAGTGGGGCACTGAAGGCGGACTGCCAAACCTTCAGCTGGGTTTTCCGATCAGGCCCGGCGCACTTCCTCGAGCGCCTTCTCGGCGTTGACGAAGCCAGTGCCCTGCTCGTTGCCGGACAGGTTGCCCATCGAGTCGGCCGTGCGACGCAGGATGTCCTTGGTCTCGGCCGGGTTGATGTCGCGCACCTGCTCGAGCTGAGCGGCCACGCCCGCCACCAGCGGGGCGGCGAACGAGGTGCCGGGGGCGGCGATCAGGCCCGGGGCCGGGATGGCCACGGCCGGCAGGTTGGGCTTCACCAGCTCCTCGACCTCTTCGCTTGAACGGTTCTGGATGTCGGCCGGCAGACCCAGCGCGTCGACCAGCTCAGGGCGCTGCTTGAGCAACTTCTTGAGGTCGTCGCCGCTCATGTCGCGCAGGCGCTGCACGACTTCGCCCGTCTGCTGCATCTCCGAGCCCTCGACGCTCCAGCTCGAGATCCACTCGCCCGGGGCGATGACGTCCGGCTTGATCAGCCCGTCGTCGGTGGGTCCGCGGGAGGAGAACTCGCTCAGGGTGCGGGGATTGAGGGCCGCGCCCACGGCGATGGCGGCGTCGGAATCGGCCGGCGAGCCCAGCGTGCGCCCATCCGGACCCGAGTTGCCGGCCGCGGCAATGACCGTGATGCCCGAGCGGGCGGCCAGTTGCACGGCCCGGTTGACCGGGTCCTGCGTGTCAGGGAAGCCGTCCGGGGCGCCGCCGAGGGACATGTTGATTACGTCCACGTCCAGGCGTCCGGCCTTCTTCTCGTTGACGACCCACTGCAGGCCGCGAATGATGTCGGAGGGACGGCCCGTGCCGTTGTCGCCCATCACCTTGACGGCCACGATCTCGGCCTCAGGCGCGGTCTGCAGCACGTCGCCGGCCACGTGGGTGCCGTGACCCACCGGGTCGACGGGGGTGGTGTTGCCCGGGTTGGTGATGTCTTTCCAGGCCTTCAGCTCGAACTGGGGATGGTCAAAGCCCGAATCGAGCACGGCCACGATCTGGCCCTTGCCGGTGATGCCCTGCTGCTGCAGGCTGTCGGACTTGAGCCAGGGGACGGGGGTTACCTCGGGCATCTTCCAGTCGAAGCCGAAGCCGGCGAACTCCCAACCATCGGAGTTGGAGCCGCTGCGCGGGATGCTGGGCATCAGCTGGCGCGGGCTGTTGTCATAGACGGTGTAGCCCTGCTCTTTGAGCTCGGCCAGCTTCTTGTCGTCCACCCGGGCGGTGACGCCGAAGTTGTCGAGCGACTCGCTGACCTGCACGCCCTTCTTGGCCAGGTCACTGCTGAGGTCGACCGGGTCGGCTCCCATCATCAGGTCGCCCTCGCCACCCACGATGATGACATCCTTCAGGCCGTCCGAAACCGGCTCGGTGGACTTGAAGGGCGACTCGCCGTTGACGAGCTCGCGAATGCGGGTCAGCTGCTGGGGGCTGTAGCTCTGGATGGGGGTGTTCATCTGGTGGACCTCCGTCTGTGTTCGTTCTGGCTCCGCGTTGCATTATGCCAAAGGGGGCTTTCAGGGTTTGTTAAGAGCAAATGAACAGATCCCCGGACTTCCGGGAGCCCTTCCGTTTACAATTTGGCAAAGATTCACAGAGCCTGGGAACGCTATCCTGTCAGCATGCACATCCAGCCGCGCTTCACCGCTCCAGTCTCCTCGAGCTCCGCTCCCCGCCGCGACGCCCAGACTCCCGTCAACGAGCAACGCCTGGTGGATACCTTCCTGCGCCTGGTGCAGGTGCCCGGCCCGTCGCTGCGCGAGCGCCCCATCGCCGACCAGCTCAAGAAGGAGCTGGGCGAGCTGGGCCTGACGGCTCGCGAGGATGATGCCGGCAAGGTGCTGGGCGGCAACGCCGGCAACCTGATCGTGAGCATCCCGGGCAACGTGGCCGAGGCTCCCTCGCTGCTGTTTGCCTGCCACATGGACACGGTGCCGCTGGCCGTGGGCGTGAAGCCTCAGATCGAGAACGGCATCATCAAGTCGGACGGGACAACCGCCCTGGGCGGCGACAACCGGGCCGGCTGCGCCGAGGTGCTGGAGGCCATCCGCGAGATCAAGGAGCAGAACCTGCCCCACGGACCCATCCAGCTGGTTTTTACGGTGGCCGAGGAGCGCGGGCTCTTAGGCGCCCAGGAGCTCGATCCGACCCAGTTGCAGGCCGACTTCGCTTACGCCGTGGACGTGTTCAAGCCTCACCAGATCTTCACCCAGGGCCGCCATCTCCTCAACCAGCCGATCGTGCTCGACGAGCACACCATGGACAGGCTGCACACCGAGCGCCAGAACGCGCCCATCCAGCCTCCCGACTGGTTGCGCCTGACTTTTGAAGAGCGCGAGATCCTCAACTTCACAGCCGGGGCGATGCAAGACATCGGCTTCACGCCCGAGTTCCGCAAGCTCGAATGGGGCGGCACCGACGCCATCGCCCTGCGCCAGCACGGGTTCAACGCCATCAGCCTGGGGGCGGGCGAGAACAACCCCCACACCCGGCGCGAGACCGTCGAGATCAAGGACCTGGTGGATGCCACCCGGCTGATCAAGGGCCTGGTGGCCCGGGCGGCGGCGGTGGGCCAGGAGCGCCAGGCTGCCCGCCAGGCGGCCGCGGCGGTGGGCGGACCGGTGGGAGCAGCGCTGGCTCAGGCCGCCTGATCGACCTCCAGGGCCCCCATGGTGGCCACCGTAAAGCCCAGAAAGGCGCCGCATGGCAGCGCGATCGGGGCTGAGAGCACCAGGATGACGGGGATGGCGTTGAGCCACGTCCAGAGCAGCGCCGGCACGGTCACCGCATCGGGCACGATGGTGAGGTGCCACAGCAACGCCAGGAGCGCGGCCACGGGCGCGTTGGCCCAACCCAGCACGCCCCCCAGCAGCGTGCCCGTGGCCAGTCGGCGCAGCAGAGTTCCCGGGCGAAACGGGCCCAGCGTCCAGTCCAGCAGCCAGGCCGCCAGCGCTGCTCCGGGGGCCACCGGCCAGAGCAACTCCAGGCTGTTGGGCAGGCTCACGAACATGGGAAACATGTCGTAGCCGAGCCACTTGGCCAGGGTGCGCACCTCCAGGTAGAGCCAGGGGGAAAGAGCGCCGATGACCAGCGCGATCACCCAGGGCCGAGCAAAGAACCTGGCCAACTTAAGCAGGTCGATCGCGCAGAGCCAGGATGCGGCCTGGATAGTGGGCCATCTCGCGGTATTTGCGCAGGGCCCGCGCTTCGCCGAAAATCTCCTTGACCGCGTGGTAGAGCGGGGACTGACGCGGATTGTCCACCGGAGCGATCAGGTTGCTCCACTTGCGCGGGTCGACCCCGTCGTCGCACGCTCTGGCCATGGCGCGCAGCACGGTGCCGCCGCCCCCGTTGTAGGCGGCCAGATCCAGATGCCACAGGTCGTCCCCGGTGGGCAGGCCCAGCCGCTGGTAGGCGTCGGCCACTTTGGCGCCGTACGGGGTGTTGGGGTTCGGGTTGGTGATCACGCGGTGCTTCTCGTGCAGCACCGCCACCCCCACCGGCAGGGCTCTGGCCGGAATCTTGCGCTCGTCCACCGGACGCAGCTTGAGCCCGTGGGCGGTGGCCGTGGCGGGCGTCAACTGCACCAGTCCGGCCGCCCCGGTGGGGCTGACCGCAGTGGGGTCGAAGGCGCTCTCGACGGCCACCAGGGCTTTGAAAAGGCGCGGGTCGAGCACGGGCTCGCCCGCGGGCCAGCCGGTCACGGCCTGAGCGATCTGATTGTTGAAGAGGTTCTCGCGGGCTCCATAGCCCCAGTTGGTGCGCAGGGGGTCGGTGGGCTGGTCGCGGCGGCATGCTGGCTCCGGCGTTTCGGGAGCGCAAGCGGGCCGGGCCAGCCAGGCCCTCGGGGACAGCCCGGGGGTCAGCAGCACGTTCATGTCAACGCACCGCCATCAGGTATTCGAGCGGGTCGCCCGGGGCCAGCAGGTACTCCTCGGGCGGCGGCTCGGGGTCTTGCTGCTCGGCGGGTGGATCGGGGCGGATCTCGCCCTCCACCGCGAAATAGTCGCGCACTCCCCGGGCGATGGCGCCAGCGGTGTTCTCGCGAAACTGCGGGTCGGCCAGCAGGGCCTCGTTGCCCGAGTGCGAGAGGTAGGCGGTCTCCACCAGCACGGCTGGCATGTGGGTGTTGCGCACCACGTAGAAGTCCGACTTGCGAACCCCGTTGGATTTGAGCGGCAGCTCGTCCACCATGTGCTGGTGGATCAAGCGCCCCAGCACCTTGGATCGACTGGAGGCGTTGCGGGCGTGGTAGACCTCGGTTCCGTGCACTTCAGGATTGGTGTTGGAGTTAGAGTGCACGCTGACGAAGATGTCGGCCGGCCACTGGTTGGCCAGGTCACAACGGGCCTGCAGGTCGTCGCGCAGACTGCCGCCAGGCAAAACTTCGGTGTCGCTGGTGCGGGTCATGCGCACCTCGGCGCCCATCTCCTCGAGGTCCTCCTGCAACTCCTGGGAAACGTGCAGGTTGACGTCCTTTTCTCTCAGCCCGGTGCGTCCGATGGCGCCGGCAAAGCGCCCGCCGTGACCCGGGTCGATCATGACCTTCTTGCCCGCCAGTGGCAGCGCGTTCATGGGTTGGCCTCCGCCCGATATCATTATCGACCGCTCCTGTCGTCGCTGAAATATCGCACCCATCATAGGCAGTTCTCCCCGGTGAGTTGTTACGGCGAGGTAAACCCCCCAGAGGGCCGAAGCTCATACCAGGCATGTGGGATTTCGTGGTGGTGGGCTCCGGGTTCGGAGGCAGCGTGGCCAGCCTGCGCCTGGTCGAGAAGGGGTATCGGGTGTTGCTGCTCGAGAAGGGGCGACGCTTTGCTCCAGAGGATTTCCCCTCCACAAACTGGGATCTCCAGCGCTGGATGTGGGCCCCGGCCCTGGGCCTGCGCGGCCCCTTCAAGATGACCTTCCTGCCCCACCTGACGGCACTCTCCGGGGTGGGGGTGGGCGGCGGCTCGCTCATCTACGCCAACACCCTGCCCACTCCCGGCAAGGGGTTCTTCCAGTCGCCCTCCTGGGCCGACCTGGCCGATTGGGAAACCGAGCTCGAGCCCCACTATGCGAGCGCCCGGCGCATGCTGGGCGCGGTCGAGAACCGCATGCTGACCGACCCCGACCGGGTGCTGCGCAACGTGGCCGAGCGAGTGGGCCAGCCCGGCGACTACGGCCCCACCCAGGTGGGGGTCTACTTCGGCCAGCCGGGCGTCACCGTCGACGACCCTTACTTTGGCGGGGAGGGCCCCCCGCGCACCGGCTGCATCGGTTGCGGGGGCTGCATGCTCGGCTGCCGCTTCGGGGCCAAGAACACGCTGGACAAGAACTACCTCTACCTGGCTGAGAAGCGCGGGCTGGTGATCCGGGCCGAGTCCAAGGTCGACTGGGTGCGTCCGGCCGATCCTGACGGCTACTGGGTGGAGACGCTGGAGGCCGGCGAGCGCCGCCTGCACCGCACTCGCAACGTGGTTTTCAGCGGCGGCGTGCTGGGCACCGTGCCCCTGCTCTTGAAGCTGCGCGAGTCGGCCCACGGCCTGCCGCTGCTGTCGGCCCGCCTGGGGAGCCGCGTGCGCACCAACTCCGAGGCTCTGATCGGGGTGACCACCAGCCGTCGCGACCTGGACATGTCGCGCGGGGTGGCCATCGGCTCCATCTTCCAGACCGACGAGCACTCCCACCTCGAGCCCTGCCGCTACCCGGCCGGCTCGAACTTCTTCCGGGTGCTGACCACCCCCCACGTACCGGGCCACAACTTCATCGAGCGCTGCAAGAACCTGGTCACCATCCTGCGCACCCGCCCCCGGCCAGCCATCCGCGCCTGGCTGACCCGCGACCTGGCCCGCACCACCATGATCCTGCTCTATATGCGCAGCCTGGAGGGCCACCTCAAGCTGCACCTGGGCCGCTCTCCCTGGACGGGTTATCTGCGCGGCATGGTGACCTCGCTGGAGGACGGCCCCACCCCCACCTGCTCGATCCCCGAGGCCACCGAACTGGCCGAGCAGATCGCCGAGGAGGTGGAGGGCTTCCCCCAGAGCCTGATCACCGAGACCTTGCTGGGCATTCCCACCACCGCCCACATCCTGGGCGGCTGCTGCATGGGGGCCAGCGCCGAGGAGGGCGTGATCGACGCCCAGCACCGGGTCTACGGCTATCCGGGCCTGTACGTGATGGACGGCTCAGCCATCAGCGCCAATCCAGGTGTGAACCCGTCTTTGACCATCACCGCCCTGGCCGAGCGGGCTATGGAGCGGCTGCAAGGTCCGCTCGCCACTCCCCGATGAGCTCTTGCACCACCGACTGAAGCGAGCCGCTGCGCTGGTGGACCTGACGCTGGCGGTGGTAGCTGGCTCCCTGCTCGAGCGTCCGGCGGATGGGCTGCAAGTGGCGCAGACATCCGAGTTTCAGGGCGATCGGCTCGAGCTCTTCGAGCAACTCCCACCAGATCTCGCGCACCGGGCGGGTTTCCCCCTGCTCGTTGACGATGAGCTCGGCCTCCAGCCCGTAGCGGGCTGCCCGCCACTTGTTCTCGCGCAGACGCCAGGTGGAGGCGGGCCGGGGATGCTCGCGCACCGCTTCGAGCCAGGCCATCAGGCACTGGACCAGGGCGACCAGCGAGAGGGTCTCGGTCAGGGTTGACTGGCTGTCGCACATGCGCAGCTCGATCGTGCCGTAGAGGGGGCTGGGCCGGATGTCCCACCACAGGTCCTTCAGGCTGGTGATGGCTCCGGCTCGGAACAGCTTGTCGCTCAGCTGCTCAAATTCGCTCCAGCTTCGATACGAGGGCGGCGTTCCGCTGGCCGGATGGGCCTCGTAGGCGGTGATGCGCGACGACGCCAGGCCGGTATCGTGGCCCTCGAGAAAGGGAGAGCTGGCCGAAAGGGCCAGCAGGGCTGCCATGTAGGGGGCCAGGTCATTGATCATGGCCACGGCGTGATCGCCGTTTCTGGCTCCCACGTGGATGTGGAGCCCAAACACGCTGCAGCGTCGAGTGATCCATTGAGTTCGCTCGAGCACCTCGACGTAGCGCGTCTTGGGGAAGAGAACATGGGCATCCATGGCCGCCAAGGGGTGGGTTCCCGCGCTCATCACCTCCACTCCCTCCAGGTCGGCTACAGCGGCCAGCCGACGCGCCGCCTGGCGCAGGTCGGTCTCGACCTCGTCGAGGTTGCGGCAGATTCCGGTGGTGAGCTCGAGCATGGATTGGAAGAGCTCGGCCTTGAGCTGGGGCGACTCTCCCCCGAGACGGGCGAGCAAGCGGCTGGCGGCCGGGGAGGGCTGCAGAGTGCGCCAATCCACGAGCTGCACCTCGACCTCCACGCCCAGAGTACCGAACTGGGAGCTGACAAAGCTCAATGACTGACCCTGAGCCGATTGCAGGTGTTGCATGCAACAGCATCCTCTCTACCTGTGGGGAGAGACGGCAAAAGCGCGCAGATCTCTTCCCAGGCGCCTACGAGGTTAGCTGACGGGCTCGGGTCGGAAGAGAGCTAGACCCGGAACGGCCGCGGCCGTTCTTCGCCCCGGGAATTTGGGTCCCCCGTTCCTCGCATCTTGCAAGGATTCGGCGTAAGGCTCCATGATTATATCGGACTCCAAGCTCAAGGTCCAGTCTGGCCCGAATGTTCAACGGGCGGCGCCTTCTCTTCAGCGTGTGCTCTCCGAGTCGACGCACACGAGCATGTCGCCGGCATTGAGTCTGCGCTCCTCGGGGTTGATGACCACCTCGCCAGAGCCGGCGCTCTTGACAGCCAGAGGCAGGTAGCCCGTGCGTTTCCGGTAATCGCTGAGCAGTTCGGTGAAGGTCTTGCCGACATCCTCGGTATCGACCGGAAAAGTGGCCAGGGTGGTGCCGGTACCCGGACGCAAAAGGTCGTGCAGCACCGAAAGGTGGGCTTCGTCCAGGGCGGCCTGGGCCAGCAGATGGCCCGAGACCTCACGCGTGATCACCACCTGGTTCACGTTGCCCATGCGCAGATGATGCTCGTTCATCGCGTTCGAGAGCTCGGCACAGGTGTAGATGCTGGGGTTGAGCTTCTCGATCGTGAGGGCGGCCAGCACCGTGCGAGCATCGGCATCCTGGCGAGTGCGGCTCATCCCGGTGTCGCTCACGATGATGGCGACTTTGGCACGGGTAATGTTCACCCGCTGCAAAACTTCCACCCGAGTGAAGTCGTCGCGCAACAGGCGCACCCTCTGGCGAGACGGCAGTCCGCGCATCTCGGGCAGCTCGTCGCGCTCAGTGATCACCACCACGTCCCGGTTGCGGAAACCGGGGTGGCTCTGAAGCTCCATCAGCATGGACTCCACTCCCGAGTTCCAGCCGCAGACCACGCAGTGGTCTTCCATCTCCTCGAACATCATCCGGGCCACAGCCGCCCCTTCTTTGAGTTTCTCCACCATGACCGCAGCCACGGTTCCGGTCAAGACCGCAAAAAAGCCCAGTCCCGCAAAAATCACGCACAGGATGATGAGCTTGCCCCCGAGCGTGGCCGGATACTGGTTGACGTACTCGCCCGCAAAGAGCGAGAACACCGTGGTCCAGAAGGCCTGCATCAAGGTGCCCGTGTTGTGGTGCTGAAGGTTCTCGAACATCTCCATGCCCAGAGTGCCGAACGTGACCGCGAACAGGATCAGGAAGAACAAGAGCATGTGCTCAGCGGCCCGGCGATGCAACAACAGGCCGAAGGTGCGCGAGTTGGAGTGCAACAGCGAGGTCATCCGAATCAACCGGAACAGGCGGAAGAGCCGGAACAATCGCAGCACCCGGAAGATGGGGATAATGGGCAGCAGAGCCAGAAGATCGAAGAAATACTCCTGGACGAAGCGCCGACGCCTGCGCATGGCCAGGTAGCGCAGGGTGAGCTCGACGACGAAGAGCCACAAGATGGCGTCGGAAAGGGTGCGCACCGTCCGATTGGCGCTGGAGCCGGGAGGACTGACCAGCTCGGCCGCCAGCAGCGCAACCGAAGCCAGGATGAGCGCCATCACGGTCAGGTCAAAAGCCGGGTGCTCGGTGATGCGCCGGGCCCGTTCGCGCACGGTCATGGATCGAGGCTTTGCTTCAGGGGTAGCTCTTCTCCTCGTTCGGACTGGAAAGCTCCCTTCTTGGCGGTGGGCCATGCTGCACCGCACAGCGCCCCGACAGGCTATCAAGGAAGCCCTCTCGCTCTTGGAAAGGGCCCAATTCTTGACGTGTAAGCTTTGGTCCAGGAGGCGGTTTGTGATGAGTCAAGCGATAACCCGGAGAGTAGAGACTGTGGTCTCAGGAGGATGGCTTTTCCTCGTTCGGGCCGGGAACTTCTTTCTCTTCGCGAGCGTGGAACATGATGTTCCCCTGCTGCACCGCATCCACTGCCCCGCCCAGCAGTCCTTTGAGGAAGGCCCCGTCACCGTAGACCCCGGCCAGCACCATCTCCTTGCCAAACGACAGGGGGATCACCCCCAGCGTGCGCGCCCAGCGGCGGGCGGTGGAGGGCGGCGTGTCCGGCGTCTCTCCGCGCAGGGCGCGACCGCGCTCGCCGATGTCCTCGGCCAGGTTGCGGAAGAACTGGCTGGTGCGCGGACCCACCACCGCTCCCAGGCCCGAGGCGGCCGTGCAGGCCAGGCCGGCCATCAGGGGGTCCATCGGGATGACACCGGCCGCCGCCAGCGAGGTGCCCACCGCGCAGCCGGCCAGGGCCCCCACCAGCAGACGCTTCTTCTCGCTGGGGAACTGGGCTCCCAGCAGGGCGCCCAGTCCACCCACCACCTTGGCCGGTCCCTCGAAGAAGGGCGAGGCCAGGATCAGCCCGTTCACCCCGCCGTCACGCACCACCGCGCGCGAGTCGGCCCGCAGGCCGGTGTAGGTGCCCAGCATGGCGCCACAGGTGGCCATGGCAACCGGCGAACCGCCCGTAATGAGGGTGGTGGCGGCTCCCACCGCGGCACCCGTGGCCGTCCCGGCCAGGGCTCCCACCCAGGGATTGTCGCCCAGGCGCCGGGCCAGCACCGCGGCCACGCCGGCGCTGCCCTGAATGGCCAGACCGGGCAGGTCCATCAGGTAGAACCCTTCGGTAGCCCCCTCGCAGGCCGACTGGAACAGGTTGGGACGCTCGAAGTTCCCCGCCGTGGTGGATCGCGGCGAGGTATAGCGGTCGGCCGCCTGCAGGGCCTGACGAGCCTGACGAAAGACAGGGAGGCTGGAGAGCTCCATACGTAGGGGGAGCGTAGCCCCGGGCTCGGAAAACTTCCTGAAAGGGGATTTGGGGGCCGGCTGTCCAAAACCTGACGGTGAACATCATCGCGCTCACCGTCGAGCAGCAGAAGTGGCTCAAGGCCCTGGCCGAGGAATGCCGGACGGTTCGAGGCCAGGCGACCGCCCTGTGCGATGGCTCGCGTCCCCCCACCGAGGCCGAGCTGGCCGCCCTGCGACAGCTCTACCAGAGTCACTCCGAAGGGCTGCTCTTTCGCTACGGCCAGACCGCCAGCTACCTCGAGCGCTCGGGGTTGAGCGGGCTACGCCAGGCACTGGAGGCCGAGCTCCAGGACGTGGCAGCGGCCCTGGCCATCTTCCAGCAGATCGAGGCCGACCGGCGTCGCCACCAGGCCGAGCGCTGGGCCGTGCAGCAACAGACCGAGCAGTACGTGGGCCGGATTTATCAGGAGGCCTCCCTGCGCCAGCAGCAGGCCTTCGATGAGCACAACCGGCGCTGGTCGGCGGTCTTCAATCAGCGCTGGGCCCATCCCGGCCTGTGCGCGTTTTGCCGTTCTCCCCTCAACCTCTGGGGAAGTTGCAGCTGGTGCTCATGGCGCTAGAGGATGAAGCAGCGCCGAACCTGATCATCCGCTCGGGCAAGTTCGTCTATCACCACTTCGATGACGAAGACTACCCCTTCGTGGTTTTCTGCTCGGAGAAGAGCTGCGTGCACTGGGTGGGCAACCCCGAGGCCTTCCCCCACTGGAGCGAGGATCTGCCGGTCAAGCTGGGCCTGCTGCGCTGCACGGTCTGCGGAGCCCCGGTGCTGCGCGCGCGAGATGCCGACTTGGAGGAGCCCGACGTCAGGGCTCCTGAGGAGCCAGATAGGGTTTGAGGAACTTGCGGTTGGCGCGCACGAAACAGACCGTGCCGGCCTCTTCGTCCAGGTAGACGCGCAGCCAGGAATCGTTGTTCTCGTCCTTGACGATGATGTTGCCGGCCAGGTCGGGACAGGCCTTCAAGAGCACCCCCTTGGGGAAGGTGGCCACCTTGGGCCAGCGCCACAGGTCCCAGCGCACCTCGGCCCCGGAGACGAGCCAGTCCTCCGGCCAGTCGGCGTGCAACCGCCCGGCCAGCTCTTTGGCGACCACGATCCAGTCCGGCCAGGGCTGCTCGTTGCGCGTCCAGTAATCGCCGTTGCGCGCCGGGCGCGGGGGCTGGGCCAGAGCGCCGGCCAGCATCAAACCCAGCAACAGGCAAAAGATCATCATCCTGCGCATGGACGGTAGCATTCCGCCCTGTGAGCCCCTCCCCTACTTTTGGAAACATTTCGGCAAAAATGTTCACACTTTGTTCACATGTCGAGGTCGGCCCTCCAAACTGCTTTCCAAACTCGGGGGAGTAAATTAAGAAAAACAAACAAACGGGGTACGGAGGGTGTGTATGACGGGACTGATCGGTAAGTATGCCAGCGACAAAGATGCGCGGCCCGACTGGGTTCATCCGGTGCACACCGTGAGAATCTGGATTCCCGCCGACCCCGGGGCGTCGAGCCAGGAGGTCGAGAGCTCCTTGCAGGGGCCCGCCTCCGGAAACGGCACGATCGAGCCGGGATCACACCCCTTTTCAACATTCACCGACAACGTAAAGCCCGCTTAACGCACTCGGGCAAGGCCAGAGGCCGAGCCCTTGACCCGTCGAAGCGAGCTAATGTGCTCGCACTTTGGTCTTACACATTAGCACTATCTGACGAACGCGCCGGAACTGCGTTCCAGCGCGTTGCAAAGTGCAAGGCCAAGGGCCTGGCACTTTAGCATGGGCTCGCTGGAGGACCTGCGCAAAGAGTGGCACGCGGCCTGGCCGCGAGCCCTCTCTTGTTGGAGCCCCTTCGTCAAGCTGACCGAGCCGCGCTTGTGCTTGACCGAGAAGCAGGCCCGCGAGGAAGGCCTCGAGCCGGGCGGACTGGCCCTGATCCGCCTCACCGACCAGGCCATCGTGGTGGCCCTGCACACCCTGCGCGACAAGAAGCTCGAGAACTTCGCGCTGGAGATCCTGGCTCACGAGGTGGGGCATCACATCTACGCCCCGGCCGACCTGGCCGACCAGGCCCGGGCTCTCATCCGAGCCCGGCGCGGACTGCCCGGCCACGAGCACCAGGCTCCCATGATCGTGAATCTGTACCAGGATCTGCTCATCAACGACCGCCTCCAGCGCAGCGAGAAGCTCGACCTGGCCGGCGTCTTCGCCAGGCTCGAAGAGGGCCGGCCGCCTCAAGAGAAGGTGGGCTCGCTGTGGACGCTGTACATGCGGATCTACGAAATCCTGTGGGCCCTGCGGCGAGGTACGCTGGCCCGCGGGACGGTCGACTCCGTCACCGAGGGGGACGCCCAGCTCGGGGCGCGGCTGGTGCGCTCCTATGCCCACGACTGGCTGCGCGGCTCGGGACGCTTCGCTGCTCTGTGCCTGCGCTACCTGATCGCCGATACCCAGGAGCAGCTCTCCATCTTGCGCCCCCTGCTGGACGCCCTGAAGGCGGGCAAAGGGGGCGACTTCCCTCTGGGGCTGGGCGAGCTCGATCCGGGCGAGCTCGAGGAGTGCCGCCATCCCAGCGAGGATCCCTCCCTGACCGGCCTGGGCGAGGGCGAGGACGAGTCGAGCGGCTCCGGGCACGGCCAGGGCCAGAGCCGCGAGCCCTTCGAGCTGGGGCAGGTGCTGCGCGAGCTCGGCCTGGACCTGAGCGACCACGACCTGGCCGTGCGTTACTATCGCGAGAAGGCGCTCCCCCACCTCATCACCTTCCCCCGGCGCGAGGTGCCCCTTTCCAAGGAGCCTCTGATGGAGGGGCTGGAGCCCTGGGACTTTGGCTCGCCCCTGGAAGACGTGGACTGGCTCGAAAGCGTGCTGGTCAGCCCGCGGGTCGTTCCCGGGGTGACCACCCGACAGCGCTTCTGGGGCGTGGAGGAGGGCACGCCTCCCCAGGTGGAGCCGATCGACCTCGACCTCTACATCGACTCCTCCGGCTCCATGCCCGACCCGCGCCGCAACATGAGCTACCTGGCCCTGGCCGGAGCCATCGTGACCCTCTCAGCCCTGCGGGCCGGCTCGGCGGTGCAGGCCACGCTCTGGAGCGGGCCCGGGCAGTTCCGCGCCACCCCCGGCTTCATCCGCGACGAGGAGGCGCTGATGCGCCTGATCACCGACGCCATCTGCGGCAGCACCGCCTTCCCCCTGCACATGCTCCGTACCACCTACAGCCAGCGTTCCGAGCGCGACCGGCCGGTGCACATCCTGGTGATCTCCGACGACGGGGTGGACACCATGGGGGCCACCGACGAGCGCGGAACCCCCGGACTTGAGCTGGCCGCGATGGCGCTGCAGAAGGCCCGGGCCGGGGGCACGCTGGTGCTCAACCTGTGGAGCCAGGACGCCTTCAAGCAACCTTTCTTCGTGCAGGCCCGCCAGCTCGGGTTCGCCCTGCACCGGGTCACCGACTGGGCCGAGCTGGTTACTTTCGCGCGCGAGTTCAGCCGGCGCCAGTTCGGCCTCAAGGCCGGTTCGCGGTCAGGTTGAGCTCCTCGGCCAGGCGGCGGGCCTGCTCCTCGCCCAGGGTCTCGCCGATGCGCAGCGAGGTTTGCTCCTCCCACAGCGCCAGTGATTCAGCGTAAGAAAGCCCCCGCTGGCGAGCCACCTTCAGCGCCTGGCGCAGAAACAGCCACTCCACCCGGTAGGCCTCCCGCTCCCCCGCGTTGCGCGAGTAGTGCTGGTCTTCGTGGACCAGGGTGGAAAGCGTCACCACCAGGTCGTAGTCGTGCACGCGCTTCTTGTCGCGCCAGACCATCGAGCCGAAGCAGAGGCGGGGGTTGAGCAGGATTCGGTCGCGCTCATCGGTGTAGCCGAAGGTCGAGCGCTCGCGGGGACGGGCGAAACTCAGGCCGTGCATCGAGCGCAGTCGGTTTTCTTGGAGCATGACGCGCAGCTTGCGGGTGGTGGAGGCGGACTGGCCATCGGTCAGCTCGTCCCAGGCCTGCAGAGCGGTCAGCACCACCCGCCGCTCGGTCGGCTGCAGCTTGCGGCTGACGAAGCGCAGCCCCTCGCGGGTGGTCACGTAGGCGGTGGCTGACAAGGCCATGGAAAAGCAGAACAGCACCCACACCCAGAGCGGAGGAAGGACCCAGAAGCGACGCTTCACGGCCCATGCTCCGACTGACACGAAAGCGTGTAGCGATCGGCCTTCGGAGAAACCTGGTAGGTGGCCGAGTAGCTGTCGATGGCGCTCTCGGGGCAGATGGGCGTGGCCTGCAGGTACTTTCCGTGCAGCTCGTCCAGGCTGGCCGGGTAACGGCCCTGGTGATCGCGGGCGTAGTCAGCCAGGGCCGAGCGCAGGATGTTCTGGTTGTTGCGGCAGCCCGCCGCGGTTCCGCCCGAGTAATAACGCTGGGTGGTGGGATAGAGCACCAGGCCGAACAGGCAGATTCCCAGCAGCAGCCCGACCAGGCCGGCTCGGGGAGAGGGCTGGTAGCAGGCCAGCCGATCCAGAGCCAGCCGGAAGGAGTGCCACCAGCCGGTCGGCCTCTGAGCCGCCAGCTGGATGCGAGCCCGCAGGTCGGCGGGCGGATCGGGCACCTGCCAGGCGTCGGCCGCCTGGAAGGTGACCCGCAGCTCGGCCAGGCTCTCCTGACAGCCCGCGCACCCGGTCAGGTGAGCCTGGAGACGCTCCACCTCGTCCGCCTCCAGGGCCTGGAGAACCAGGCCCGGCAGCTGCTCGCGGCACTCCTCGCAGGCGTTCATGCCGAGGGATTCGCCACCAGCTCGGGAGATTCCGTCAGGCGTGAGCGGTTGAGCTGGTAGACGAAGGAGACGCACATCAGCAGGGCTCCCAGGATCATCAGGGTGGTGACCCGGCTGTAGGCGCTCAGCACCCCCACGTCCACGCACAGGATCTTGAGCGTGGCCGCGGCCAGGATGGTCAGGCCGAAGAGGCGGAACACCTTCAGCTCGCGGTGCACTCCGATCAGGATGAAGAGGAAAGCCGAGGCGCACCAGAAGGCCGACAAGATGACCTGGAACTCGATCAGCACACCCAGGGCCGAGTGCAGGAAGCCGGCCGAGCCGAAGCTGAAGGCCGTCAGACCCATCACCAGCAGCTCGTTACGCGGCTCACCTGGCTGCAGCCGGCGGGCCAGCAGGAAGTAGCTCGAGGTCACGCCCACAAAGCCGGCCAGATCGAGCCAGCCCAGGCTGTGCGTGGGCAAGAGATAAGGCCCGTAGGGACCGAAGCCCAGGGTTCCGTCCACCAGGATGGACTTGAGGCAGGCCAGGAAGAGCAGCGTGCGCGCGGCCCGGGGCTCTCGGCTCAGGAGCAGCCCGCCGGCCAGGCACCACAGCAGCGTCACTCCGGCCCCCGAGCCGAGCGCGAAGGACGCTTTCAGGCCGATCGCCAGGGGGACGATCCAGCGCGCTCCCTCGGGCATGGCCGCCCAGAGCAGGGCCAGGGCCCACAACACGGGAGACTCAGACAGGGGCACCGCCAGCAGGGCGAACCAGGCCGTCACGCCGGCCAGAAGGTCGATGGCCTTCTTGCGGAAGGGCTCGAACGAGGCCCGAGGCCAGAGGGTCAGGCTCAGCGCCACAGCCGCGGAGAGCACCAGGGCCGGGCCGATGCCCCAGACCAGGCTCAGGGGAGCCAGCACCACCAGGGCCAGAGGCTCGAGACAGGACTCGCGCTCGCGCCGCAGCACGGCGGCCGAAGTCGTCAGGACGGCGGCAATCCCCAGTCGGGCCCACCAGGCCACCGGCAGAAGGCAAGCCGCGGCGGCCACGACCAGGGCCAGCAAGATGACCAGCGAGCGCATCTCCTCGCGCACGCGCTCGAGTCGCAGGCCCAGCACGGCCAGCAACAGGGCCAGCGAGGCTGCCGCCAGCAGGGCCAGCGACGGGGTGCCATCGTGCAGCACCATGGCCCCGGTGCGCAGCACCGCCGTGGCCAGTGCCGCGCGAGCCATCAGGTCGGCCCCGGGCAGGTCCTGCGGGCGATTGAGGATGGACACGCCGTAGGCGGTCAGAGCTCCCACGCAGACAAGTGAAAGCAGCATCTGGTGCAGCACCTCGGCGGCACTGGTCTGGGGCATCTCGGGCAGCACGTAGCACAGCTGCACCGCTACCAAAAACAGAGCCAGGTAGGAGAACCGGCTCAGGATGGCGGCCTGGAAGCGGCGGGCCAGGGCCAGCAGCAGGAAGGCCTCGGCCAGCCAGAGCACCGAGGTCAGGGCGAAGAAGCTGGTGTCGCTGGCGAAGTAGGGCACGAAGCTGATGGCCGCGTTGGCGAAGAGCAGGGTGAGGATGAGGTTGATGCGCTGGAGCAGCGCATAGCCCCGGGCTCGTGCCGCCAGCGTCAGGGCCAGGTGCACCGCGAAAAGGGTCGCGTAGAGCGAGACGGCCACGGCGTTGGGCAGCAAGAATAGCACCAGGTAGGAGAGCAGGGCGAAAGCGGTCGGCTGGACCAGCCCTAAGAGCATGCCCAGCTCGTCCTGCTCGTCGCGGACAAACTGGAACAGGTAGTTGCTCAGGAGGAAGAGAGCGTAGGTGCTGGCCAGGAAGGCCAGGGTCAGGACCGGTTGGCTGAGCTGGAACTGGGCGAAGAAGAGGGCGTAGCTACCCAGAAAGCCGATGACCAGGTAGGTGGGGTAGCGCCGGTACCAGGCCAGCAGCGTGGTGCCCAGGTGGATGGAGACCAGGTAGGCCACCAGCGCCCCGCCCGGGAGCCGCAGAAAGAAAGGGGCCAGGAAGAGGGCGGCCAGCATGCCGTGCCCGAGGAAGGTGCACTGGTAACGAAACACGGCCAGCCCGCCCCAGGCCACCAGCAGCATCACGCTGGCCACCAGGCCGGCAGTGGGCAACAGGTGGAACAGGTAGTGGGCGGCGCAGGCGGTGAACAAGAGCACGATCGAGCCCGTGGCCAGCAGGGGCTGGGCGTAGGCGGGCAGGCTGCCCTTGAAGCAACGGTCGCCCAGGAAGAGCAGCGTCAGACCCAGCGCCAGGCCGCCCAGGCAGGGCAACCAGCCGCTCTGGACCACGCCGCGCAGATTGAACCAGTTGACCAGCCCGATCAGGAGCAACAGACCGCCAGCCAGGTTGAGACCCAGTCCGGCGAAGCGCATTTCGGCCCTGGAGGCCTTGTCGGTATATTGCAGCATGCCGACATGACGTCGGTGGCAGGACGAAGGTTCAATTCGGTTCGAAGCAGCTCAGGTGGACTCGGACGAGGAGCTTTTCCGGCAGGTTGCAGCCGGCCAGACCGAACGGCTGGGGGAGCTGGTCGAGCGCTATCAAAGACAGCTCCACTCCCTGGCGCTGCGCCTAATGCACCGCCGGCCCGAAGCCGAGGACGCGGTTCAGGAGACCTTCCTGCGTGCCCTGCGCTTTCGTCACCAGTTCCGGGAGGGCTCGAAGGTGCGCCCCTGGCTCTACCAGATCTGCCTGAATTTGTGCCGTGACCAGCTGCGCAAACGCTCGCGCCACCCCGAGTCAGACCTGGAGGACCTGGTGGTGGCCGACCCCGCCCGGGGCCCCGAGGAGCAGTCTCTGCAGAAGCTGACCGCCGAGCGCGTGCGCCAGGCGGTCTCGGCCCTGCCCGATAAGCACCGCGAAGTGTTCATCCTGGTGCAGTATCAGAACATGAGCTACCTGGAGGCGGCCGAGGTCATGGGCGTGCCCGTGGGCACGATCAAGTCGCGCATGTTTCACGCCAGCGCCAAGCTGGCCGAGGCTCTGAAGGACCTGCGCCAGGTCCAATCGTGATCGACCTGGTCTTCACCTCGCTTCACCCGCCCCCGCCCACAGCTGCGCGAGCTCGGAGCAAACCCTGACCGCCTGGGCCATGTCCTGCACGCTGACCCATTCCAGGGGGCCGTGGAAGTTCTGCATGCCGGTGAACAGGTTGGGCGTGGGCAGCCCCCGCGCGGTCAGAATCGAGCCATCGGTTCCCCCGCGCAGCACCGTGAAGGCCGGCTCGATACCGCAGCGCCGATAAGCCTCGGCAGCCAGGTCCACGGGCCGCATGTCCTGCTCGAGACGATAGCGCATGTTGCGGTACTGCTCGATCACCTTGACATTGATCTGGCAGCGTGGCTCGGTGGCGGCCACGGCCTCGCACACCTGCCGGAGCAGTCGGCAGTGAGCATCCAGCCCTTCGAGCTCGAAGTCGCGCACGATGAAGGTGAGGGTGGCCTGGTGGGCTGTGCCCTTCAACTCGTTGGCGTGGAGAAATCCCTGGCGCCCATCGGTGGTCTCGGGAGTGCGCTGGGCCTGCGGCAATGTCTGCAGAATCCTGGCCGCCAGGTGCAGGGCGTTCACCAGTTTGTCTTTGGCGTAGCCCGGATGAATGGAGACTCCCGTGATCTCGACCACGGCCCGGTTGGCCGAGAAGGTCTCGTAGCAGAGCTCGCCCACCTGGCCCCCGTCCAGTGTATAGGCCACCTCCGCGCCCAGGGTCTCCAGGGGCAGCTTACCGGCCCCTCGCCCGATCTCCTCGTCGGGGGTGAAGCACAGTCGCACCTCACCGTGGGGGATCTCGGGGTGGGTCAGGAGATGCCGCGCCAGAGTCATCAAGATGGCCACTCCGGCCTTGTCGTCGGCTCCCAGCAAGGTATCCCCGCTGGCGGTGACCAGGTCGTGGCCCTTGCGGCTGGCCAGATAAGGAGAATCCTCGGCCTTCAAGACCATGGACGGGTCGGCGGGCAGAACGATGGGGGCTCCGTCCCACTTGCGGTGGACCAGAGGCTTGACTCCGGTGGCTTTGAACTGGGTGGTCGTGTCCACGTGGGCCAGCAGGGCCACCACCGGGGCGGGAAGAGTGCCCGGAAGACTGGCCATCAGGTAGCCCTGCTCGGTCAGCTCGATCCGCTGCGCGCCCATTTCCTGCAGCTCGCTTTGCAGCAGCCGCAGGAGATCCCACTGGCAGGCGCTGCTCGGGATCTGCGTGTCGGGGGCGGTGGAGTCGCTGGGGGTGTCGATGGCGCAGTAACGGACCAGACGTTGCTCGAGCTCTTCAATCATGCGCGCCAGCTTTGCCGGGCCAGACAGAAAGCCCTTTCCTCCCGGCTCAGAGAAACCAGCTCCCTCGGAGTTGCACTCGGGCGCAACGACACTACCTGTCACCCGCACCGGCTACAATGAAGCGCGACTGCAGAATGGACGCATGAGCGTTCGAAAGGAAGGCCCCGTGGCGCAACGAAATTCAAGTCTACTTGAAGGGATTTCCCGCGAGGAGGTGGGCTCCATGGCCCGCATTTATGCCGGCGAGTGGGCGCCGGAGTATGGCTCCCCCATGCAGATCGAAGACGACGTTCAGGGCGAAGCCGTGCTCTTCGAGCACGAGACGCTGCAGGCCGTCCCCTGCCCCGAGCCGTCGGTGCGTCCCCGACTGGCCTTCGTGGATGGCGTGCGGCACGTGGAGGCCAGCCTCTGGTATGCCGACGACCCGAGCTCCGAGCCTATCCCCGGCCTGGCCGGTGTGGTGGCGGCCGGAGCCGTCACGCCCGATGGCGCCGGCAGGCTGAGCGTCTCCGAGGTGGTGGTCAAACGCCTGGCCATCTTCGGGGGCGGGCGCAGCGCCAGCCTGCCCGAGCAGCCCGGCGGCTGGAGTTGGGTAGCCCTGGCCACCGAAAACACCACTCTGGATGCGCCTCAGCTCGAGCTGCAGCGGCGCATGCGCGAGCAAGAGATGCTGCTGGCCGAGCGGCTGGCCGGGGCAGGCCACATCGTGGTGCTGGACGGTCCGCTCAGCCAGGTGCGCGGGCTGGCCTATCCCGTGGTGGGCTACGTCAAGACCCACCACCGACGGCTGCTCCCCTCCGAGGCCCACGACCTGGTCTCCACCCTGCGCGGGGGCGAGCGCTCCAGCCTGTTCACCGTGAGCCAGCGGCACTCTTGCTACTTCCGACTGCTCGACCCCGGGCCCGATCGCCATCCCTGGTATGGCATCGTGCGCCTGGAGGTGCCCGGCGACCTGGGCCGCGAAGAGTCTCGCTCGCTGGTGCAGGCCACCTGCGGCGTGTTGCCGCGCTATGCAGGGGTGGCCCACGTCGATCCGCGGGCGCCCCAGAACCTGCAGCCGGTGGCTGCCCTCGAGCGCGAGCTTCGCCGTCGCTGCGGCGATCGAGCGCTGGGTCTGCGAGCGGCCCGGGCCGCCGTACGTCAACTGGTGGAGGTGCGCTGAGATGAGCCGAGTCGGCCTGGTCGACGGGGTAACCGAGGGAACCACCAGCACTTTTCGGGTGGTGCTCGACGACGATCAATACCTGCAGCTCGACGAGATCGTGGCCACCCGCCAGCAGTTGCCCGACGGGCAAGAGCATTTCACCTACGGCATCGTGATCGAGGTCTATAGCAAGATCGAGGGGGCCTCGTTCGCCACCGACACGGCCCGTATCGCAAGCGAGCACACCATGCCAGGCCACGCGGTGCGCACCGCCGAGGTGCGCGTGCTCCGCACCATGCCCGAGATCTGGGTACCGCCCGCCCCCGGGGCGGCCGTGGAGCGGGCCACCGGAAGGCATCGCGAGCAGGCTCTCTATCTCGACCAGATGGCCCGGGCTCTGCCGCTGGCCCTGGACAACACCGGCCAGATGGTGCACCTCGACTACGATTTCTTAGACGGAACCAAGGGCGGCCACGTTTCCATCTCGGGCGTGTCCGGCGTGGCGACCAAGACTTCCTTTGCCCTGCACCTGCTCTACATGCTGCTCGAAACCAGCCAGGGCAAGTCGATGCTGGGGGTGCACGCGGCCAACACGCGGGCCCTGATCTTCAACGTCAAGGGCGAGGACCTGCTCCACTTCGACCGTTCCTCCTCAGCCTACGAGAAGCGCTGCCAGGCCGACCCGGCCCTGAGCGAGCATTGGCACAAGCTGGGGGTGAGCCAGCCCGGACCGTTCAGCTCGGTGCGCTTTTTTGCCCCGCTCTCGCGCTTTGCCGAAGAAGGGGGATCGGTGGCCACCGACGTGCAGTCGCGCCCTTCCACCGAGATCACGCCCTACGGCTGGACGCCGCTCGAGTTCATTCGCCAGGGGCTGATGCGGTTCTGCTTCTCGGACGTGGACGACGCGCGCAACCAGCTCAGCTTCGTCGAGCAGCGGGTGCGCGTGCAACTCGCCCGCTGGGCCCACCCGGTGGAGAGCCTGCCCGGGGCGGCCGTGCTCATCCCTCCCGCCGAGGGCATGAGCTACAACCTGGAAAAGCTGAGCCAGGAGAAACGGGCGGCCCGGTTTGCGGGGGACGGTTTCGTGGTCGAGAACTTCCGCGACCTGGTCGACTTTCTCAGCGAGCGACTCGAAGACCCTGACCGGGCCCGGGAGTGGACCGGCGGCACCCAGGCCGGCACGGTCAACGCCTTCCTGCGCCGCCTGCAGGCCATGGCCCCGCGCTTTGGCCACCTCATCACCCACCGGGTGCAGTCGCTGACCCTCGAGGGGGCGGGGGCGCCGCGCGAGAACGTGGTGGTGGTCGACATCAACAGCCTGCACGAAGACGGTCAGCGTTTCGTGGTGGGCTCGCTCCTGAGCCGCGTCTTCGAGGCCAAAGAGCGCGGCCAGCGCTTCCCCCTCCACTTCGTGGTGCTGGACGAGCTGAACAAGTACGCTCCCCGCCAGGGAAGCAGCCCGCTCAAGGAGGTTCTGGTCGACATCGCCGCCCGGGGCCGCTCGCTGGGCGTGATCTTGATCGGGGCCCAGCAGTCGGCCTCCCAGGTCGAGCCGGCGGTGACCCGCAACGCCGCCATCCGGGTGGTGGGGCGACTCGATGGGGCCGAGGCGACTTCGGACGACTACCGCTTCCTGAGCGCCGAGGTGCGCGAGCGGGCCACCCGGTTGCTGCCTGGAGCGATGGTGCTGGCCCAGCCGATGATCCCGGCACCCATCCCGTTCCGGTTCCCTTTCCCCAACTACGCTACCCGGGCCGACGAAAAGCCCGCGGTGAAACCGGAGGAGGTGGAAGAGCTCTTCGTGTTCCGCTGATGCTGAATCAGCGGAGAATGATCCACTGCTCGCCGGGCTGGCCGGGAGTGGTGTCGATGAAGACCTGGCAGCGCTCGGCGCCCTTCACGTAATCGAGCTCGATCAGGCCGTTCTCGGCCGGGGCGTGCAAGACTTCGTGGGTGGTCTGGCCGCAGTTGGTCTGACCCTCGATGTGGTGGATGAGCTGGTTGCCTTCGGCGCGCACCTGATCGGGATGGTTGCGGTAAAACCGCTGCAGCGCTTCCTCGCGACGAGGGTTGCGGCCGAGCAGGCAGCCGACCGGGTCGGCAGCTTCCAGGCGGCACAGCTCGCTGCGGTCGACCATCAGCCCGCTGAAGCTCGACTCGCTGACCCCCTGGCTCAAGAAGTCGGTCTCGTTCACCAGTGCCTTCAACTGCTCGGGCGGGCGGTTGGTGCGGCTGGCGGCAAACTCAATCAGGCGCGTGCTCACGTTCATCTTGAGGTGACTATAGAACCCCTGCCTGAAAAAAAACTACTCGAAAGGCTCCAACCCATGCGCATCTTCCACACCTCCGACTGGCACCTGGGCCGGCTCACCTACGGACAGTCCCGCCGGCCCGACCAGATTGCCGCTTTCGAGCAGGCCCTGGAGGTTGCGCGCGACTTCAAGCCTCAACTGGTGCTGCACTCCGGAGACCTGTTCGATGCCTCGCGTCCCAGCGTGGAGGAGATGAGCCTGGCCCATTCCATGCTGCGCCGGTTGGGCGAGCTGGCCCCGGTGGTGGTGGTGGCCGGCAACCACGACTCGGGAGCCCTGTTCGAGCTGTTCGAGACCCTGCTCGGCGGCGGACGCCTGCACTTCGTACCCACCATCCGGGCCCCGAAAACCGGGGGGATCCTGGAGTTCCCGGGCGCCGGCTCAGAGCTGGCCAGGGTGGTCACCATGCCCTTCCTGCACGCCAACAGGGTCGTGGACGCGCTGGAGGTGAAGGGCGAGTGCCGCACCATGAGCTATGCCGACCGCGTGGCCGCCATCCAGGCCGCTTATGCCAGCGAGTTGGAGCGGAGCTATGATCCCGCGAGCCACATCCACCTGCTGGTAGCCCATCTGCACGTGGATGGGGCCACCTGGTCGAGGAGCGAGCGCCCCCTGCACGTTTCGGCCCACTATGCCTCTCGGGCCGGGTCGCTGCCGCCCGTCAGCTACGCCGCCTTCGGCCACATCCACAAGCCCCAGGCCCTGCCCGGCAACCTGCCCGGACGCTACGCCGGCTCGCTCATCCAGCTCGACTTCGGAGAGGAGGGCGAGACCAAGGAGGTCGTTTTGATCGAGGCCGAGCCGGCCCGCGCCGCCCGCATCCAAACCGTACCCATTACCGCCGGCCGGGCCCTGTGCACCCTGGAGGGCACTGTGGACGAGCTCGAGCGCAGGTCCGAGAGCATCGACCGGGAGCTGCTGCGCCTGGTCGTCCACACCCCCCAACCCACTCCGGGCCTGCCCGAGTGGGCCGCCCGCGTCTTTCCCCGGGCCACCCTGCTGGAGGTAGGCGAGCGCAGCCTGGCCACCCGCCTCGAGCTGGTGGGCGAGGACCATCACGGCGAGACTTTCGAGGACCTGCAGCAAGCCTTTCGCGCCTACCTGGCCGACCACGCCCCCGAGGACCTGGATGGGGACCAGCTGCTGAGCCTGTTCGCCGAGCTGGCGGACCCGGAAGAGGTGGCCCCCCGAGCCGAGCTGGTGGCTCTGCAGGAGGTGACCGCGTGAGACCGCTCAAGCTCACCCTCGAGAACCTGCGCTCCTATCGTGCCCGCCAGGAGATCTCGTTTGAGGACCTGGGCCTGTTCGCCATCACCGGCTCGACGGGAGCGGGCAAGTCCTCGCTGCTGGAGGCCCTGGTGTATGCTCTCTACGGCTCGTGCACCTTCGACGGCCGCAGCGTCAAGGCGCTGATCTCGGACGGGCCGGGCGACCCGGTCATGACCGTGAGCCTGGAGTTCGAAGCCCGTGGCCAGCGCTGGCGGGTGGACCGCTCGTGCTCGGAAAAGGGCAAGAACCCGATCCACTGCCTCCGTCGCCTGGACGGCGAGGGGGCCTTTGACGGCCAGGCCGACGTCGACCGCCAGATCCGCCAGCTGGTCGGCCTGGACATGAGCCAGTTCCTCAAGACCGTGGTACTGCCCCAGGGCCGCTTCCAGCAGCTCTTGACGGCCGGAGACAAGGACCGCTCGGACGTGCTCAAGAGCCTGCTGGGGCTGGACGACCTGAGCCGGGTGGCCGACACCGTGCAGGCTCGCTCGCGCAAGCTGTCCGACCTGCTGATCCGGGCCCGCACCCAGCGCGAAGCGCTGGGCTCCGATCCGGCCGCCATCGTGGCAGGGGCCCGGGAAGCCCTGGAAGCGGCCCGTCAGCAGGAAGCCGCGCTGAACGAGCAACTGGAGAGTTGTCGAGGGGTGGCCGCAGCCCTGGCCTTGCGCCAGACCGAGTTGGAGGGCGTACACGGGCGCATCCAGCGAGCCGAGCAGCTGGCTCAAAGCTTTGAGGACGACCTGAGGGCCCTGGATCAACTGGAGCACCAGCTGACCCGCGAGCGCCAGGAGGCCGAGCAAGCTGTGCAGGAGAGCGAGACCGAGCGAGCCCGCCTGGAAGAGGTGAAAGCCGCACGGGAGAGCTCGGGGCGCACCCGCGCCCGGATCAACCAGTGGCTGGCCAGCGCCAGGCTGCTGTCCGAGCTCAAACCCCAGCTCGAGCGCGGCCAGCAAGAGTTGGAGCAGCGTCGCCAGGAGCAGCTCCGAAGCCAGGCTGACCTGGACGAGCTGCAGCGTCAGTCGGCCTTGCAGCCGGAGCGTCGCGAGCAACTGGTGGAGGCAGGTCAGAAAGCGCGCCAGACCCTGGATCAGGCCCGGGATCAGGCCGAGCAGGCTTCCCGCTGGCTGGAGCGTTGGCGCGAGGCCGGCGGGAGGCTGGACGAGCTGGGCCGCAAGCTCGAGAGCGAGCGCCGGACCCTGAACGACGAGAGCGGCCTGCTTTCTTCGCTGGAGGCCTCCCATCGCAAGGCCCAGGACGAGCTGGCCGCCAGCCGGGCCACCCGGGCCCGGCTCGAGCAAGAGCAAGCTGTGGCCGCGCTGGCCGGGCACTGCAAACCCGAGGACCCCTGTCCGGTGTGCGCCCGCCCCCTGCCCGAGGGCTTCCAGGCGCCGCGCGGGGAGGGGTTGGAAGAGGCCGTCGCCGTCGTGGCTGCCTGCGAATCTCGCCAGCAGCTGGCCTTCCAGACCTGGCAGGGAGCGGTGGCGCGAAGCCAGGCCCTGTCCACCCAGGTGGTCCGGCGCGAAGCCGAGGAGCTACAGGCGCGTCAGCAGGTGGAGGAGCTGACCGCAAAGGGTCGCGAGCTCCTGGGCGGCGAGACCGACTTCGAGCAGTTCGACGAATGTCTGCTGGCCGGGCCGCGCCAACGGCGCGAGCTGGCCGAGACCGCCTACGAGGCCTGCCGAACCGAGTATGCGGCCTTCGACGGCGAGTGCAAGAAGCTCGAGGCCACCATCGCCGAGCGCCAGAAGGCCTTGAACGCTCTGAGCGCCGAGCTGACCCGACGAGCAGAAGAGCTGGCTGAGCTGACCCGACGCTGCGCCGGGGCCGAGTCAGAGCTGGGAGAGCAGCAGGCGGCCGAGCTCGAGCGCGAGCTGGTCGAGCTCGAGAAGCTCGAGGGGCAACTGAACGCCGTGCTGGCTGAGGCCCACCGCCTGGCCCAGAGCCAGAATCAGTTGCATCTTCGAATTCAGACCGAGCTCGAGCAGCCCAGACGGGCTCTGGAGAACTCCCTGAACGAGCAGCGCGTTCAGCTGGCCAGGCTGGGGGTGTCGGTGGAAGTGGCTCCAGAGCCGCTCGAGACGGCTCGACGCCAGGAAGCCGCCCGACTGGCAGCGCTGGAGCGCTGGCGCGATGAGGAGCAGCTCGGCGCGGCCCGACTGGAGGCCGAGCGGGGCGTGCTGCAGCAGCGCCTGACCGAGCTGGGGGCGGCCAGCATGGACGAGCTCGAGAAACGCGGCCGGGAAGGCGAAACCGGCCGGGTGCTGGCCGAGCGAGCGCTCGCCGAGGCGCTGGCCAGGGAAGAGCGGGCCGCCACCCTTGACAAAGCCCTGCTGCCGGCCGAGCGGCTCGCTCGCAATCTCGACTTCATCCAGCAAACGCTGGGCAACCGCAAGCTGAAGAAGCACCCGCCCTTCTCGCAGTGGCTGCAGGAGCGTCGCCAGCAAGAGCTGCTCGAGCTGGCCAGCACGCGCCTCTTGGAGATGACCGGCCAGCAATTCGGCTTCAGCCCCAAGTTCGAGATCGTCGATAGAGGCACGGGGCAGGCCCGCAAGCCCGAGACGCTCTCGGGCGGGGAAACCTTCCTGGCCAGCCTGTCGCTGGCGCTGGCCCTGTCCGAGCTGGTGGGCCGCAAGGGCGGGCGACTGGAGGCCTTCTTCCTGGACGAGGGATTCGGCAGCCTCAGCCCTGAGTGCCTCGACCGGGCCCTGGATGCGCTCGAGAACCTGGCTGGCAGCGGTCGGCTGATCGGGGTGATCAGTCACGTGGGGGCGGTGGCCGAGCGGCTGGAGCGCATCCTGCGAGTCAGTCGCACCCCGCAAGGCAGCGTGGTGGAGGAAGTCAGCGGCTCGGGTCGGGACGAAGCCGCCCACAGCGACCTCGACCCGGCCCGGCTGGCCGCCCTGTCAGCCGGGTAGCCCGGGTATCACCGCCACGCCGTCGGGGTCGGCCACGAGATGCTGCCCCGGCTCGAAGCGCACCCCGGCAAAGCGCACCATGAGATCGCACTCGCCCCGGTCGCGCTTCAGGCTCTTCCTGGGGTTGGTGGCCAGGGCCTTGACCCCAAGCTCCAGACGGGAGAGGGCGGTGGCGTCGCGCACGCAGCCATAGATCACCAGGCCCGCCCAGCCGTTCTTGACGGCCAGCTCGCCCAGCTGGTCGCCGAGCAAGGCGCAGCGAAGCGAGCCCCCGCCGTCCACCACCAGCACCGCTCCCTGTCCGGGTTGCTCCAGCGCCCGGCGCACGAACGAGTTATCCTCGTGGACCTTGACGGTGCGCACCGGGCCTTCGAAGGTCAGCCGACCTCCGTAGTCGCGAAAGACGGGCTCGGCCACCTGCAGGCCGGGCGGATCCTGATCGCAAAGATCGGCGCAAGAAAGCATCAGAGCCGGCTTCGGGCCTGGAGCAGGTCTCCCTCTCAGCGCTTCAGGGCCAGGTCGAGCCAGAGCAGCAAGGCCGAGATCAAGCCCATGAGCAGGCCAAGCTCGAGGTTGCGGTGACGCATGGGCACTTCGAAAAGCATCAACAAGCTCAAGAGCGCCAACCCGACCACCAGCACGACACGCATCCTTGACAGTATGCCAGAGCCAGGCGCAGGGTTCAATTGCGTTCGACCTGAACATGCCCTCGATGACCGAGCTCACCTGGCACGACTGCCTGGCCCTGGCTGCCCGATCTCTGGTTCCTCTGGGTCTGGTACTGGCCCTGGGAGCTCCCGTACTTCGTCGGCTGGGGGGAAGTCGCGAGTCTCTGGCCTGGGGAGCCCTGACCCTCCTCCTGGTAACGGTTCTTCTGACTCAAGTCATCGCCTCGGCGGCCCGCCAGCTGAGCCAGCGCTACCAACCTCCCGGCTACAGAGCCCGCTATGTGAACCACGGCGGTCAGGTGGCCATGTGGGGAAACTACCACGTCGAGATCGCCCGCGACGTGGCGGGAGAATACCGGCTCTGGGTGGCCGACGCCTACCGCAGGCCCATCTCGTCAGCTTTCTATTCGGGGCGGATCATCCCCGTTCCCGAGGGCGAGCCGGTTCAGCTGGAAACGAGCCTGGACCTGAGCTACGCCTTCGCCAAGCTCCCCAAGAAACTGGATCTGGTGCGGCTGGAGCTCGAGTTGCCCGGACAGACCTTGCATTTTCGTTTTCGCTTCGGGGGCTCCGGACGGCCCACCGAGCTGCCCGAGTGGTGCGGCCCGACCGCCTCGCCCAGCCCCCCGGACAGGTCTTAACGGCTCAACCAACCACCTGGACGATCTGCATCATTCCCGTGTCCTCGTGGGTGAGGATGTGGCAGTGCAGGACGTAGACACCGGTAAAGTCGAGGAAGCGGCTGCGGATGATGACCTGACCGTTGGGGGGAATGTCCACCGTGTCACGCCATTCCGGCACCGGCGGGGCCACGCCGTTGATGGACATGACCTGAAAGTCGTTGATGTGGATGTGGAAGGGGTGAGTGACGTTGCTCGTGTTGGTCAAGACCCACTGCTCCACCGCTCCAAGCTGCACCGTCTGGTTGACCACGTCCGGGTCGAAGCGCACTCCGTCGATGGTAAAGTTCGGGAAACCGGGGGCCGGGCCGCCCGGACCGACCGCGAAGACCAGCTCGCGCTGGCCGGTCAGCTCATCGTCGGCGATGGGCAAGAAGGGGGCGGGCAGGTCGAACGGTAGATTCATGGTGACCGGGCTTCCAGCCACCTCGACGGTAGCCAGAACGACCTCGGGGTCGGGATTGATCCCGGCGTTGCCCACCCCTTTGCGCAGGGAGTAGATGCCGGGGGCTCCCGCCCGGAACATCACGTCGGCCCGTCCCGCGGGTGGAAGAGAGATCTGATCGGGACGAGTGGCCGGTAAAGCGATGCCGTCGTAGGCGATCACGTTCAGCTCGTGGCCGTCGAGGAAGAGCGGCATCTCGGTGCGCACGGTGGCATTGATGACCCGCAGGCGGACCACCTCGCCCGGATTGACGACCAGGCGGGGCAAGATCTCGCCATTGACGGTGAGAAAGCGCTGGGTCAGCGGGAACGAGCCCGGGCCCATGAAAGCGGGCACCTGGCCGTCGGGGCCGATGTTCAGCTCGTGGATGATGGCCACGATGTCTCTGGCGAGGGCCACGGCCGGCACCTCATCGATATCGCCCTGGATGATCAGGGCGCCGGCCATGCCGCTGAAGAGCTGCACCGAGGTGGAGCCGTGATGGTGGGTGTGGTACCAGTAGGTCCCGGCCGGATGGTCGGCCGGAATCTGATACTCGTAGTCAAAGGCCTGTCCCGGCCCGATCGACACGAAGATGTTGTCCGAATTTCCCTGAGGGGAGACGTGCAGGCCGTGGGTGTGGATGTTGGTGGTGTTATTGCCATGAGGAATGTTCTCGTCAGCCGGCATGACCATGTCATCCGCTTCGGCGGGTAGATTGTTGTTGACGCGCAGTCGCAGGGTGTCGCCGGGCCGAACGCGCAGCGTGGGGCCTCCGAGCAGCCCGTTGAAGCTTCGATGCGTGAAGGTCTGTCCAGAGATGGTGTGCTGGGCGAAATCCACGTTCAAAGTGGCCTCGAGCAATCCCTCGGAGGACGTCAGCACCGGGGGCTGGGGGAACTCGGGCGGCGGTGGGACAGGGACCGGGAGCGGTGCCACCGTGCCGGCGGTGTCGGTGCCGCAACTCGCGCTGAAGGGCATGCTGCTGGCCAGAGCCAGACCCAGTCCGGTTTTCAAGAGCTTGCGTCGTGTCCAGGCCACGGGGGTCCTCCTCAGAATGGCTTTCAAGGGGCCTTCGCGGCCGTCGGGACAGGATTCCTCCCAGGGAGGAGGCCTCCGGGCGCAAAGTCCTCCAAATCAGCCCAGCAAGCCCTCCAGGCTCTGCAACACATCTTTTTCATCCGGCCGGATCAGGGCCAGAATGGCGTGGTGATGGACGACCAGGTAGGACTTTCCCTGGTAGGTGAACTCGAAGGCTTCCTTGCGCAAAAAGTAGGCCAGGTCGCCCGGCTCGGCCTGCATGGGAAGAAACCGGATCGACTCTTTGGGCTGGGTCCAGGGCTCCTCGGAATACCGGGGATTGGCCATCAGATAGCCGGGGCCGACCTGAATCACGCGGCCCGTCTGGACCCGTTCCCGGTCGGTTGCGGTGGCGGGCAAGATCAGGCCCGACTGGGTGGTCTGCTCGCCCTCGAGAGGCTCGATCAAGACCCTGTCGCCAACCAGGATGAGCTCGCCCACTACTCCTCGGCCGCTTTCTCGATGGCGGTGCCGTAGGCTCGATTCCAGCCGAAAGCGTGGACAGCAATGCTCATGGCCGGCACTTTGCCCGCCGCGCCGCGAAGTCCTCCGCCCGGCTCGGCAGGTTGTTGGTACACGCGTTCGTCAGGTTGGGCTCATGTGCAAGACCAGAGTGCGAGCACACTCTTCGGCTCAGTAACTCTGCTGTCGCTGCCACCAGGGAGTGCAGTTGGGGGTGTCGGCCTCGACCGGCGCTTGAGCGTGAGCGGCCAGGTCCACTCGATTCTGCAGCTCGTTGCCAGGATGGAAGACCAGCTGGCCATTGTTGCTCATCACCGTGCCATAGACGCTGTGGCCGTTGGCCTGAAAGTCATTGAAGCTCTCTTTGGCTGTCAGGGCGCCGAGCAGGGCGCCGCCGGCGGCGCAGACGGCCACCGGGGCGGCCAGGGCCACACCCTCGAACATGCCGTAGAAGCCAGCCGTCAGAATCGAGGCGACCGTGCCCAGCACGTTGATCCCGACCACGCCCACGACCCCCAGAATGGCGCCCCCGATGGCTCCCGAGATGGCCTGCTCCCGGACGAAGTCCTTGAGCGTGCGCTGGGAATCGGCGGTTGTCTTGTAGTGATAGACTGCCTCGGCACCCTGATCGCCCACTTGAAGCTGGCTGAGCATGGATGAGGTGGAATCAAACTTTTGCTCGCCCACCTGCCACCATTCGGTGGCCGGACGGGTCGGGGAGCAGGGCTGCTCGGCACTGGCCCGAGCCGGCCGGGAATAGACCTGAGGCAAAGCGGTAGCGGTGGTGGTGACGTTCACGGAAAAACCCCTCCTGTATTCGTTCTCTCTCTGTCACAGAAAACAGTACCTGGGTCGAGAGGAATTGTGCTTACCGACTTGTAAATGCTTCGCCCGCATGACGACCTTGACCGCCCTGGATGCCTTCCTGGCCAGCGCCGAGCCACGTCGCTCGGGCTTTGCCCGCGAGCTGCTGCAGAGGCTGCGCTCGGAGCTGCCCGCCGACTTGCCGCTTGAGCAGCTCGAGCCGTCCCTGGATCGCTTTGTTCTGCGCCATCCCCAGCCGAGCGCGCGTCTGGTATGCCAGCGCCTGCTGAACTGGGTGCGGCGGCAAAGGCAGCCCCGGTTTCTTCCCCGACTGCGCTCTAGACCCGAGTGGTCGAGCCTGCGTCAGAGTCCTCCGGTCATCCGCCGCGGCCCCGACCCGCTGTCGAGGTAACCCAGGATGTTGCTGGTGTAGAGCGAGTTGACCGCGGCCACCCGACCACGCACAGCGGCATAACGCTGGCTGGACCGGATCTCACCTCCGTGGAACTCGAAGAACATCTGCACCGGAAAGGTTTCCCACAGGTTCTCGCTCCGCTCATAGAGGCTCAAGACGCGCTCGATGGTCGAGTCCAGCGGACCGTGCATCAAAGCCAGGGCCAGCACCGCCTGACGACGCAGCACCACATCCTTCTCGCCGGTCATCTTGTCGGCAACGAAGCTCTGCAGGCGCTGACGTGTGGCCAGATCCAGACCCGGATGCGAGCCCACCGCCCCCAGGAAGGCCAGGGCCTCCTTGCGGGGCAAACTCGAGTAGCTCCGCATCACGCTGTCGGAGGTCCGCCCCAGGGCGGCCGAGGGCACTCCCAGCGCGGTGAACATCGACGCTCGCTGGGACGGGTCGATCCAGGCCATGTTGCGGTCGTCGATGCCGCGATAGACCATCTCGCGCTGATTGGAAGGGTCCATGACCTTCAGGATGCCACCCTGGTTGCCGACCCGCAGTCGCTTGAGATCGCGGCTGGCTTCGAAGGTGTAGGCCCCGGTCCACTCCTCCCCGATCGGCCCGCCGCCTGGCTCAGGAACAGGTGCCATCGCGGTCTCCACCCTTACCCTGGAGGCCAGGCCGTCATAGCGCACGCGCGCCCCCAGCGCCTCGGCCACGAAGCGGAGCGGAACCAGGGTGCGGCCGTCCACCACCCGGGCGGGCTCGTCCAGCCGGACCTCGCGGTCGTTCACCCGGGCCCGGTCGCTCCCCAGCTCGACCTCGACCCGGTCCGGGCCGCGCTTGGCCACGATCCGTCGCCCCTGTAAGTCCAGGGTGGCACCCAGCGCCTCGAACAGGGAGCGCATCGGCACCAGCACTCGCTGTCCGCTGCGGATCGGTCGGGCCTCGGCCAGGGTCCGGCCGTCCACCTCCACCGTGATCGGCTGGGCCAGAGCCCGGCCCGCCAGCACCATCAACAAGACCAGCCACCAACGCGTCAAGTCGAAATGTCCTCCATCCACCAGGGTTCGACAGGTAGAACCGCCAAGTCTCGTTCGGGTTGCTATGACCTTCCTTGAAAACCCCGAGCTGAGAGAGCCCCAGGCGCGGCGCGCCTTCCTCGAGCGCCTGAAGCGACTGCTCCTCACCGCAGCGGCAGGTTTTGGCTTCTTCGGGCTGCGCAACTTCTGGCTCGGTTACCCCATCACTTCCTCCATCAACGCCACCGGGGCGGTGATCATGCTGGCCTGGCTGGCCCTGGCCGTCAGGGTCCGCTCCTCGCGCGCGCTCCTGTTGACGGTGCACGGTGCCCTGTTCAGCGCAGCCGTAACCCTGGCCCTGGGAGGAACCTTCTCCGGCCAGTCGCTCTCCATCACCAGCTGGTTCGTGGCCGCGGCCGTACCGCTCTTCGCCTGCTTCCAACTGGGCATCCGGCCCGCCATCGTCTGGTCCGGGTTGGCCCTGCTGCTCATCTTCTTGATCCATCTGGGAGGAGTGCTCTGGCCGGTAACCCCCGAATTCGTTCCTCGGCGCTGGGAAGTCTATTCGAGCCAGCTGGTTCTGCTGCTGCTGGTGCTGGCCTTCGGAATCAGCTTCCGCCTGGTCAGCGAGCGCTATGTGCGACTCTTACGCGAGCAGGCACGCGAGCTGGCCAGCTCGCGTGACGAGGCCCTGGCCGCGGCCCGGCTCAAGAGCCAGTTCGTGGCCACCATGAGCCACGAGATCCGCACTCCCCTGGCGGGAGTGATGGGAATGACCGAGATCCTGGCTCAGACCGACCTTTCTGGAGAGCAGCGCGAGATGGTGGAGGCGGTCATCAAGAGCAGCCAGCTGCTGCGGGCGGTGGTGGATGACATTCTCGATTTCTCCAAGCTGGAGGCGCGCTCGGTGGCCCTCGAGCAGCTCGTCTTCAGTCCCGAGGACGCTCTTGATGATGTGCTCGAGCTCTTTGCCCTGACCGCCCGTGACAAGGGTCTCGAGCTGGCTCTCCTGGTCGGGCGCGACCTGCCTCAGACGGTGCAGGGAGACCCTCTGCGCTTTCGCCAGATCGCTTCCAACCTGGTCTCCAACGCCGTCAAGTTCACCCGCAAAGGAGCCGTGGAGGTGACGCTCGCTCCGGTCCCAGGCGGGCTGCGCCTGCAGGTGCGCGATACCGGCGTGGGCATCCCCGCCGAGTTGCTGGGCAGCCTCTTTCAGCCCTTCCAGCAGCTGGATTCCTCCACCACCCGACGCTACGGCGGCACCGGCCTGGGGCTGGCCATCTCCCAGCACCTGGCCGCCCTGATGGGCACCCGGATTGAAGTGGAGAGCCAGAGCGGCCAGGGCTCCACCTTCGCCCTGGTCTTCCCCTGGCCCGGGCCGGCCCCTGAGCCCGTGACCTCCCCCCTGAAGGGCCGCAGGGCCGGAATCCTGGGCCTGGGACCGGTCAGTCATGCGGGCGTGGCCAGCCGTTTGGAGCGACTGGGGCTCACGGTGGATCAGGAACGGCCCGAGATCTGGCTGGTCGGGCCCGATGCGACGCGTCCCCCCACCGGCCGGTCGCTGCAGCTTCGCTGGCCCGGACTGAAAGAGCAAGAGGGCTTTGCGGCCAGCCTCTGGCTGCCGCTGCGGCGCAGCACCCTGGAGCAGACCCTGTTGACGCTGTTCGCCCCGGCCTCGCCGGATGGCGCCCAGAAGGTGCTGATCGTGGAGGACACGCTCATCAATCAAAAGGTGCTGCTGCGCATGCTCAGCCGCCTGGGTTACAGCGGCCACGTGGTGGAGAACGGGGCCCAGGCGCTGAGCTCTCTCCACGAGCAGTGCTATCCGATGGTCTTGATGGACATCCACATGCCAGTCATGGATGGGGTGGAGGCCACCCGCCGCATCCGCCAGGAGCTTCCCATCGAGCGCCAGCCCTTCATCTGCGCGGTCAGCGCCAGCAGCCACCAGGAGCAGCGAGACGAGATGTTCCAGGCCGGGGCCAACGCCTTCATCGGAAAGCCCGTGGCCCTGGCCGAGCTGCGCTCGGTGATTGAGGCCTGGACCGGCGGGTCGGTCAGCCGTAACGCAGAATCTTCAGGTAGTCCGCTTCCGGAAAGCCGGGACGGTGATCCGATTCCGGCGCCAAGCGGCCCTTGAAACGCAGTGGCGCGAGCACCAAGTCGAGCAGCGAGCGCAGCCTCTCCAAGCTGACGCGCGAGGTGCAGCAACAGGCCACCAGCTCCCCTCCGGGGGCCAGCAGCTCATGGCAGCGACGATAAAGCTTGCGATAAGCGGCCAGCACGCGCTCGAGCTGGTCGCTGCGCCCCGTCATCGGGGGCGGATCGACCACGATCAGGTCGTAGGGGCCGGGGGGCACCTCGCTCCAGGGGCCCGCCAGCAGGTCCTGACGCACCCAGCTCTGGACCTCACCGCCGTGATGCTGGCGGCCGAACTCGAGTGCGGCGGCGGAGCTGTCCACGTTGACCACCCGGGCAGCCCCCGCCTGCTGGCAGGCCAGCCCCAGCGAGCCGGTATAGCAGAACAGGTTGAGCACCCGCTTGCCGGCGAGGTCGCGAGAGAGCATCTCCCGGCGTAAACCGCGCAAATCGAGGAAGGTGCCGCTCTTCTGGCCCGCCCCGAGGTCGGCCCAGAGCCGCAACGGGCCCTCCCGAAAGCTGACCTGGCCGACGGGGGGACCGAACAGTACCCGGTCAGGCAGCTCCTGACCGGCCCGTCGCCGGGGCAGCTTCCAGAGCAAGGTCTCCAGCCCGAGCCAGCGGCGAGCCAGGCAGCCGAGGTAGCGCCCCAGGCCGTCCACGGCGCTGGAATAGGTCTGCAGAACCCCAACCGGGCCGTAGCGGTCCAGCACCACACCCGGAAGGCCGTCGCTCTCGCCGTTCACCAGGCGCACGGCCTCGGTCTCGACGGCCAGC
Source organism: Candidatus Xenobia bacterium (assembly GCA_045863235.1). Lineage (GTDB taxonomy): Bacteria > Vulcanimicrobiota > Xenobia > Xenobiales > QWHO01 > QWHO01. Next base: position 47,851 of record BTUM01000012.1, read on the forward strand.
TTCTCGCGCCGGCCAAGAGCCTTGCGCAGGCGGCGTTGCAGGGTGCTGGTATCGGGCAGGCTCTCCCCCAGCCAGCGGATGGCCACCACGCCCTCGGCCTGGTAGACCCCATAGCCTACGGTCTGGTTGGACCCGTCCACCAGGTGCAGCCACTGGCCGTCTCGGAAGATCTCGGCCGCGCTGGACATGGCTCCCCGGAACACCCAGGGATGCCCCTGGCGCAGGGCTCGGGCGGCGGGACCCTTGAGCTGGTAGCGGCGGGGCGCTCTCAGCGCTCCTCGCTCCAGTAGTACTCCTCCGAGCCCTCGGTGCGCAACTGGGCCCGCAAGCGTGCCAGCTCGAGCTGGAGCTTCTGAACCCGGGCGCGGTCTTTCTCGGGATCGAGCCCCTGGAGCTCTTGCTCGACAGCCCGAATCTGGCGGCGTATCTCGTCCATTCTCCGTCCTCTTTGCAGTCCTTCGACGTCCCGCGAGGTTGAGCTTTTGAGGCAGGAGTTCCCCCTCCCTCCTCGCAGGTGGGGCCATGGGCAGCGCCTACATCCCCGGCCTCAAGGTCAATCCTGCCACCGAGCTGGTGCTCGAGCGGCGCCTGCCGCTCAAGGGAGCGGTCATCGTCGAGGTGGGCCAGCAAGTGGCTCACAGTGACGTGGTGGCCCGCACCGAGCTGCCGGGCTCGGTCGAGATGGTCAACGTGGCCAACAAGCTGGGCCTGGAGCCCTCCGAGGTGCCCCAGGCCATGTTCGGCAAGGTGGGCGAAAGCGTGACCAAAGGCCAACCGATGGCCCAGAACCGGGGATTCTTCGGCTTTTTCAAGGGCAAGCTGGAAGCCCCCATCAGCGGCAAGATCGAGGACATCTCCGAGATCACCGGCCAGGTGGTGCTGCGCCGACCGCCCGTGCCGGTGGAGAAGGTGGCCTACGTGGATGGTGTGGTGGACGAGATCCTGCCCGAGGAAGGGGTGCTGATCCGCACCTTCGGGGCTCACCTGCAGGGCATCTTCGGCATCGGGGGCGAGACCACCGGCGAGCTCGTCCTGCTGAGCCCGGCCCCCGACCAGCAGCTCCACGAGCGTGATCTGACCGAGGCCCACCGAGGCAAGGTGCTGGTGGGCGGCTCGCTGGTCAGCAACACCTTCCTGCAGGCCTGTCGGCGGCTGGGGGTGGCCGGGGTGATCGTGGCCGGCATTCACGACCGCGACCTGCGCGATTTTCTCGGCTACGACCTGGGAGTGGCCATCACCGGCTCAGAGCAGCTGGGCCTGACCCTGGTCATCACGGAAGGCTTCGGGCCCATCCGCATGGCCGACCGCACCTGGCGCCTGTTGAGCGAGAACCAGGGTCGCCGGGCCTCGCTGTCGGGAGCCACTCAGATCCGGGCGGGCGTGATCCGCCCCGAGGTCATCATTCCAGCCCCCCGGCCCGAGACCAGCCAGAGCGCCGAGGAGAGCAATCTGGGCCTGGATGTGGGCGCGGCCGTGCGGCTGATCCGCCAACCCCACTTTGGAGCTCTGGGCAAGGTGGTGGAGCTGCCGGTGGCCCTGACGGTCATCCCCACCGAGGCCCACGTGCGGGTGGCCGTGGTGCAGCTCGAGGACGGGGAGAAACTGACTGTGCCGCGCGCCAACCTGGAGCTGATCGAGAGCTGACCAGACGCCAAAAGAGGATCTCCGGGGGATGTTCGAAGAATAGTTCGATTGAAGTCCCTTAAAGCTCCGTGGCCCAACGCCGCGAAACACGAAGGTTGGAGAGCGCATGAAGAAATTGGGCGTGGCCCTGGCGGCCTTTCTTGTTTTCTCGGGCTCGGTGGCAAGAGCCGAAGAGGGCAGTTTTTCCGACACCGTGGCCCAGGTCGTGCCCGGCCCCATCCTTCCCGGCATCAGCCATCCCCCGCTGGTTCCCCCGCCCATCGACCTGGAAGTGCCCCCCATCGTGGACCCGGAGGTGCCGGCCATCGAGCTGGTCCCGGCCGAGATCGAGCCCGTGCCCCCCGTCTTCGTGCCCATGGCGAGCGACTGGGGCTATGTCAACGAGAATGCCTACAACGCTTTGATCGAGCGCTCGGTTCAGACGGAGTGGACAGATACCGCAAATCCCCTCCCCCCTCGCCTCTTCAAGGCCCTGATCGCGGTCGAAAGCGCCTTCAAGCCCCGGGCCCGCAGCTGGGCGGGAGCGGTAGGTCTCACCCAGTTGATGCCGGAAGCCGCCCAGCGCCTGGGACTGAGCCTTTCCGATCGCCTGGTTCCCGAACTGGCCGTTCCGGCTGGCGTGAAAGTCCTGCAAGAAAAGCACCAGGTCGTGATGGACCCGCTCAATTACTGGTCCTACCTCGGCCAACCCGACCGCTGCGAAGCCTGGAACCTCAAGGTGGATGAGGCTTACAAGCTCCATGGGATGCCCCAGGGCGACGACCGCCTCTTCTTGATGCTGGCCGCTTACAACGGGGGCGGGTCCACCGTGCTGCGGGCCATGGCCAAAGCCCACGACCGCCAGCTCGACCCGCGCAAGTGGTCGAGCCTGGTGGGTCCCACCAACCGACCCCGCAACTCGCCTCTCTACGGGGCCTGCGTGGAGGTCTACGGCCGGGGTGCCTGGGGCAAGTACCAGGAGATCTCCCGCTACCCGGTCAAGATCTTCGCCCTCTACCAGCGCTGAGTCTCGAACCCTACTATCGGGGGGAAGCTGCGCCTCTGCACCCGCGCCATCCGGTGCACGTGGTGCTCGACAACGTGCGCAGCGCCTTCAACGTCGGCTCGATCTTCCGCACGGCTGACGCGGGGGCGGTGGAGCACATCTACCTGTGCGGCCAGCTGACCTGTTGGCCGCCCCACAAGAAGCTGGAGAAGACCTCTCTGGGAGCCCACGCCTACGTGCCCTGGTCGCGCCACGCCAACACCCTCGAGGCCCTGAAGCAGCTCAGAGCGCGGGGGATCCCCATCGTTGCCCTGGAGACCACCGAGCAGGCCGCCAGCATGCACGAGTTCGTCTGGCCTCGGCCGGTGGCGCTGGTCTTTGGCCACGAGGTGGTGGGTCTGGAACGGGAGGTCTTGCTGGCCTGCGACCACCAGGTGCGCATTCCCACCTTCGGCAGCAAGAACTCACTCAACGTGGCCACCGCCTTCGGGATCGTGCTCTACGACGTTCTGTCCAGAAGGTAACAATTCGTTTACAGCTCGTGCTTGAATCCGGTTCGGCCTGAGCTTAGCTTGGGAGCGTATCGTCATGGTACCGCCCACTTCGAGGGCGAGCAATATCGATGGTCCTCCCGGAAGGGTCCATACTCCGGGTCGACGCTGTCGGGTCGACCTCCGACAGGGGTAGCGCGCAGACCTCAGCACGTCGCATGGCCCCGGTTGCGAGATACCGAGGTGAGGCCCGGCGCAGGGTGGAAGCCTTTTGGGGCAACCAGCCAAGGCGGAACCGGGAGACCCGGTTGTGGGGTGGAGGCCGGGCATAAAGCCGTCCTTGCAAAAGGACGGCTTTTGTGTCCGGCAGGACTCCAGGATGCCCCACAGAAGCTGAGGGCGCTTTGTCGGAACAAACAGGATTGGCGAAATTGCTGAAGATCGGGCTCTTGTCGAGCCTGGCCACGGCCTTGATGATGACCGTGGAGATCCCTTATCCCGGCGCGCCCTACCTCAAGTACGACCCTTCCGAAGTACCCGTGCTCATCGGAGGCTTCGCCTTCGGGCCGCTGGCGGGGCTGGCCATCCTGGTGGTCAAGAACCTCTTGTTCATGCTGTTTCGTTTCGAGCCCACCCAGCTGGTGGGCATCCCCTTGAACACCCTGGCCGGAGCCGCCCTGGTGCTGACCAGCTCGAGCTTCTACCAGCTCAAGAAGACTCGCTCTCGGGCGCTGGTGGCCCTGGTGCTGGGAGGGGTGAGCATGACCTGCGTCATGATACCGGCCAACCTGTACGTGCTGCCCTGGTTCACGCGCTGGATGACCGGCGAGGCCATGAGCACGGCGGGGATGCTGCCCTTCATCCTCACGGTGATCACCCCGTTCAACCTGCTCAAAGCCGGATTGACCTCGACCCTGACCTTCCTGGTCTACAAGCGCGTCTCGATCTTCCTCAAAGAAGAAAGGCGCCAGGTTCAAGAAGAAAGACGCCCGGGGCTGGGAACCTCCCGGGCGCGGATACCTGGCTAATTTCGTCTCGCTTCAGCGCAGACTCGGAAGCTCGTTGGGCCCCCACTCGCGCACACCCGCCATCCCGCGTCCCCGCGACCGGGGGCGCCTGAGGTGCACCTCGAGCTCGTGCACCTTGGTGGCGAAGAACAAGACCACAACCGAGCAGGCCAGGCCGAGACACGATGAGGTTAGCAACCGGATCTGCCAGTTCGGGTCAGCGTCATTGGTGTAGAGAAAGTAACCCACAGCCACGCCTGATACGGCGGCGGCGATAGTCAACAAGCGGCGAAACATTCCAAGCAGAAGGAGCAACACGCAGGTCCATCCCCCAGCCTCGTCAAGGTTTTTGGCAACGAGGACTGTTATGGTTCTAGTTTAGCGCCAGGACCCGCCGGATGTCTGTGAACCGGCTCACACCGGGGCCGGCTCACGCCCCTTCTTGATGTCGTCTTGCTGCATCTGGGCCCGAGCGGCCGACTCCTTGCCGGCCGCCTCCGCCTCCACGGCCCGGTCCTGCTGGGAGGGCGTGGCCGGAGCCAGGGCTGCCTTGCGAATCTTGGCCATCTTGTCGGCCGTCTTCTTGGGATCGCCCGCCTCTCCCATGTCCACCTCGACCTTGCCGCCGGTCACAAAAGTCTTGCCGTTCGAGGCGGTGTAAGTCTCGAAGACCGGACCACCCCGGGCATGCTCGCCCGCCTCGTTGAGGTGCTCCTGCTCGTGGGCGCGCACTTCCTGGTCGCGCTCCTCGAGCACTTTGAGGGGATTGGTGCCGGAGCCGCCATTGGTGGAGATGCACCCGCAACCCTTGGCGCAGACGTGCCGGGCCATCTCCTCGTCCTGGGCGCTGGCTTTGGGCATTCCGCTGGGATCCAGACCATTGGCATTGCCGTTGGCCTCATTCGGGTTGGCGGGGTTGCCGGTCTTGTCATTGGCACCGTTCGCGTTGCCGTTCTTGTCGGCCGGGGCGCCAAAGTTGGGAATGCTGCCGGTCGGCTTCTCGGTCTCGGCCTGACTCACCGTGACCCGATCTTCGATGGGCGAGGGCGGCCGGGGGGCCGGGCCATCGTCGACCTCGACGCCCGCTTGACGCCTGAGACCGAGGGGCGCTCCAGGATTGAAGCCGATAGGGTCCATGCCAGCCATGAGAAGAACCTTCCGTCCCTTTTTTCTTATCTGCATTTTACGTCAAGCATGTTGCCGACGTATGAACCTTTCCGACCAGTTTTGCGCAGGTTCGCGGAGCCCCCGGGCAGAACCCGAAGCACATGGTGCCCCGCATCCTGGTCTTGCTGGCTCTCCTGGTGGGTATCGTGCAGGCCGGCGACTTCGATCCGCCCACCCCTCGCATCACTTTGCTCAAGCCGGCTCGTGAGCTCGAGCTCGCCCCCGGCGGCCAGGCTCGCGTGCAGATGATGGGCTCGAACCTGGAGCTGTTTCGCTACGGGCAGGTCATGCGCGAGAAGCAGAACCAGCGCGCCTTCAAGGTTCACCTGGAGGAGCCGTCCTCGGCCGGCGCCATGCGCTCGCTCACGGTGGAGGCGGGCCCGGATGCCGCTCCCGGGGCCTACGAGCTGCGCCTGTTCACCCCCCTGACCTCGGTCGCTCTCCCCCTGGAGCTGACCGTGGTGGGGCCCTGATGGAGCTCTGGCTGCTGGGCGTTCTGGCCACGGCCTGGGCGGTCGAGGCTCTGATGCTGTGGTGGCGAGCCTGGCCCCGCCCGGCCCTGATCTCCCTGATCCTGACCGGCTTCAAGGCCCTGCTGCTGCTGATCGTGCTGCCCGGGGTTACGGGCGCGGGCGACAGCGTGCTGAGCACCGCCCTGTGGATCCTCATGCTCAGTGTGCTGGTGGACGGGCTGGGCCTGAGCTTGAGCCGTCCTCGCCGCTCGGCCAGCGAGGTGCTGCGAGCCTGCCTGGCCATCGATCTGGCCTATGCCCTGGTGCTGGTACTGATGGCCGGCGGCCTGATGCTGGGGGTGGGGGCCTGACCATGCTGGGCCGACTGAACCCCTTTGCCGGCGGGCAGGACCCGCCCGACCGCCAGAACGAGGCGCAGGCCCTGCGCCTGGAGCTGGAAGAGGCCCAGCGCCAGTTGGAGGCCGCACGCCGCGAGCTGGAAACGTTGCGCTTCACGGCCAGCCGCAGCCAGCAAGAGCTGGCCGAGGAGCGGCTCGAGCAGCTCTTCGGCGAGCTGGCCACCCCGGTGGCCCAGTTCAGCGTGCAACGCGCCCTCAGCCGGCAGGAGGTGGAGCTCAAGCCGCGCGATCTCCTGGCCGTGACCGCCCGGCTGGTGCAGGCCCTGGAGACGGCCGGACTCAAGCTGGAAGGCGAGCCGGGCGACGAGCTCGAGTACAGCCCCGATCATCACCAGCCGCTCAGCCTGGAGGAGACCCTCAAGCCGGGCCAGCCGGTGCGCCTTCGCTTCCCGGGCGTCTCGTATCGAGGCCGCTGGCTCAAGAAGGCCATGGTGGAGAAGCGCTCGTGAGCGGTCGGCTGGCGCTCGACTTCGGCACCTCCAACACGGTGCTGGCCCGCTGGGACGACGTTTCGCGCAGCGCGTCCACGGTGCTGGTGCCCGACTATGGAGGCCCGCTCGGCCCCGACCTGCCCCCCGTGGTGCCCTCTCTGATCCACTACGAGCCCGAGCAGCGGCGCTGGCTGGGCCGCCAGGTGCTGCAGCAAAACCTCTACAGCTCGCCCCGCACCTTCCGCTGGATGAAGCGTTACATCGCCAACCGCTCTCCCCTCAAGCTCAAGCTGGAGGACCGCGAGGTGTCGCCGGCCGAGGCCGGACGCGACTTCCTCAGCACCCTGCTGGCCATGGCCGTGGCCGAGCTGGGCTCGCCCGAGGAGGAAGTCGCCTTCACCCTGCCGGTGGAGTGTTTCGAGCACTACGAGGAGTGGCTGGGGAGCGTGGCCGAAACTGCCGGCATCCATCGCTTTCGCTTCATCGACGAGCCCTCGGCCGCGGCCCTGGGCTACGGCTCTCACATTCAGGCCGGAGACGTCTACCTCATCTTCGACCTGGGCGGAGGCACCCTGGACGTGTCCGCCGTCAAGGTGGAGGACCAGGATCAGGGCGGTTGGCGCCGCTGCCGCGTGCTGGGGAAGGCCGGCGCAGACCTGGGCGGAGCCACCTTCGACCAGTGGCTGTTCGAAGAGGTACTGCGCCAGAACCAGCTCAAGGACTACGACGAAGAAGTGCGCCGGCTCAGCCGGGCCCTCCTGGTGGAATGCGAGCGGGCCAAGGAGCGGCTCTCCTTCCACCCCGAGGCCGAGATCTCGCTGATGAATCCCGACACCGGGGGAATGGTCTCGGCCCGCTTCACTCAGGCCGACTTCGAGCGCCTGCTCGATGAGAAGGAGGCTTTCCGCATCATCGACCAGACCCTGCGCCGGGCTCTTCGCGGAGCCCACGAGCGCGGCTTTGACGAGGAGAGCATCAAGAGCGTGCTGCTGGTGGGGGGCAGCACCCTGATTCCAGCCGTGCAGCGCACCCTGCACCGCATCTTCGGGCGCGAGAAGGTTTTGCTCGACCGACCTATCGACGCCGTGGCCCGGGGCGCAGCCGCCTTCGTCTCGGGCACCGACTTTTATGACCACATCCAGCACGACTATGGCATCCGCCACGTCAACGCCTCGGGCACCTACGACTATCGCGTCATCGTGCCCCGGGGCACGGCCTACCCGACCTCCGAGCCCGTGGCCCGCCTGGTCATCAAGGGCTTCTACGACGGCCAGACCCACCTGGGGCTGGCCCTTTTCGAGCTGGGCGAGTCGCGCAAGCGCACGACCGCCGCGGGAGGGCCCATCGAGCTGGTCTTCGACGGCACCGGCGCGGCCCGGTTGCGGCCGGTCTCGGCCGACGACGAGGAGCGCCGATCGATGTTCTGGATGAACGAGAACCAGCCCACCTTCCTGGAGGCCAACCCCCCCGCCAAGAAAGGGGAGCCACGCTTCGAGGCGCTCTTTTCGGTGGATGGTAACAAGCGCTTGCTCCTGACCGCCCGGGACCTGGTGACCGGGAAGCTGGTCTATCGCGATTATCCGGTCGTCAAGTTGAGCTGAGCGCGGTGCGGCTCGAACAAGTTTCTTCGCCATAAGGATCAGAAAGTTAACAGGATTTGCAAAACGGCAACATCGTGGCGACCAAATCGAGCCCCTCCGGCTGGTATTCTTTGACCAGAAGAGAGCGAAAGGACGCCCATGCATGAACGAGAAGCTTCTGGCACGCGGTCTTGAGAGCGGACACCTGCAGAGTTTTCCCAACCTGGTGTTGGAGCGCCTGGCCTACCTGATCGGCCAACTGGAGAGCTAGAATTCCTCGCTGCTGAAAGAGCCCGGCCTGAGGCCGGGCCTTTTTCATTTCTGCGAGGAGCGGATCATGGCCATCAGGTACTTGCCCAGCAGCCGTATCTGCTCGGCCGACGGATCGGTGAAGCGCAGGCTGCTGACCCAGACGTCGCCGCTCTGGTGCTCGCAGCGCAGGCAGGAAGCGGCCAGCATGAGCGAGTTGAGATTGAAGGCCGGGCCCAGGCTGACGCGATAGGTCTGGCCCTGCTTGAGGCGAGAGTCGGTCTGCAAGAGCACTCCGCCGACCCCCACGTTGAGGGCACGCGCGCCCCCCACGAACTCTTCGCCCGGGATGGCGATCGAGGCGGGCAGGTCGCCCGGCACCCGAATGGCGCTTCGTTTCTGAGCCAGCATGCGCTCTTCGAATCCGAGCTCGCGCAGCACCGCCTTCACCCAGGAGCCACGCAGGTTGGCGGGGGTATCCTCGTAGCGCACTCCCACCGTGGTGTGAGGAGAGTTGCTCCCTTTGCGGGTCCAGATCACCCGACAACGCACGCGGTGATTCTTGACCCCGGCCACCTTGTGGGGATACTCGACGTGCACCTCGGCCTTCTTGTCGATCGGGTGGCGAGTGCGAAACCGCAAACCGTCCACGCCCATCTCGACCACCACCGCGTCGTGGGGTTTACGACCTGGTTGCAGCAGCTGCACTGGAATATAGCAGCGCAGGCGGACGAGCCGCCGGCGCTCTTCGTCCGGCAGGCCCGCGCGGCCCGGCAAGAGGCCCTGGATGGTTTCCAGCAATTGGCGAAGATTCATTGGCAGGGCAGTTCGGGTCGCTCCGTCGGGGCACCTCTCCAGCAGCGGGGTCCAGTCTCAGTGAGCCCGTTCAGGAGCGAGGGGAGGGCCGGGGACGCTGAGGACTGGCTGTCTGGGACTGGGTGGGGGAAGGGGTGGGCGTGGGCACCCGCACCGGGGTTACCTCCACTTCGACGATGTCGTCGGAGACCAGCACCACCCCCTCGGGCACGGTCAGCGCCACGCTGCGCCGGGTGACTTCCGAGACCTCTCCGAAGTCAATGACGGCAGTGGGGACATGATCAGGCTTGCGTACCCCCGGCCCGGTGCGCACCGAGACAAACTGAGGGATGACGTGAATCGAGTAGCGGACACCCGGCTTCTGGTCCACCCGCACGTTGGCCACCGAGACCGGCACTCCCACGCTGGCCGAGATCGACTGCAGCTCGACCGAGGCCAGCACCTTGTGGGTCCCGGTCACCGAGACCCTGGGCACCAGGCGACCATTCTCATCCACCGGAATGAGGTCGCGCACGTTCATGGTGAAGCTCTGCTGCTCGGCTGCGAGCACGATCTCGCCGCGCACCCGGTGCACGTCCTTGACGGCCGACTCGGGGCCGGTCACCTTGACGGTAGCCGGATCCACGGCCACGTTGCCCACCACCATTCCGCTGGCAGGCTTCCCGTTCAAGACGATCTCGACGGGCACCATGCGGCTGTCCTTGCGGCTGAGCGAAAGGGTGATCTGGGCCGGCTCGGTGGCGATCAGCTCCACCCCGCCGGGAGGGATGACGCGCACCTGGCGAGGGTAGAGCCCGGGGCTCAACCCGGTGACATCCACTCGGGCCCGCACGAAGTTCTCGGGCATCTGATCGAGATCGCGGGCCTCGCCCCGAATGGTGACCCGCACGTTGCTGGGCTTGTTGTCCACCTCGATGTCCGGGCCCAGGCCATCCACCTCGAGAGGCACCGCCAGGGTCAACTGCATGCGCACCGAGCCGGGGCCCTGCGAGATCTTGACGAACGACCACAAGACGACGGAAACCACGATGGCCAGAATCTTCAAGGTCGTGTTCTCGCGAAAGAAGCGCATGGCCGAACCTGGCTCAACCATTGGGTTGCTTCCCCAGCAATTGACGGATATTCACCTTGGTGGTCTCGGGAATATTCAGAAGGTGGCGGGCCAGGGCTTTCCGGACGTCGGCCTCTTCAGTCATGGCGCGGCCCAACTCGCGATCATGGGCGATGCGCGCCTCGCCGGTCTCTTCCGACACCACCAGGACCACGGCATCGGTTTGCTCGGCGATGCCCAGGGCGGCCCGATGCCGGGTGCCGAACTTGGGGTTGACGGCGGCGTCCGAGAGGGGAAGGTAGCACTGGGCAGCCACGATGTCGGAGCCGCGCAGGATGACCGCCCCGTCGTGCAGCGGAGAGGCGGGATTGAAAATGCTCTGCAACAGCTTGGAGGAGACCCGTCCGTTGATGGCCTGACCATTCTCGATGAACTCTTGCAGGCCGGTCTCGCGCTCGAGCACGATCAGGGCGCCGTGACGCAACTGGCCCAGAGCCGAGGCGGCGTAGGCCAGCTCATCGATCAGCTTGCCCAGCTCTTCCTTGCCCATCTTGTTGAGGGCCGAGCTGGGCAGGATGCCCTGCTGACCAAGCCGCATGAGCGCACGGCGCAACTCGGGCTGGAAGATGACCGGAAGGGCCACCGCCACCGAGACCAGGAAGCCCTGCAGCAGCCAGATGGTGGTGGGAAGCCGGGCCGTGTGAGCGATCAAGAGCAGAGCCAGCAGGAACAGCACGCCCTGCATGATCTGCACCCCCCGAGTGCCTTTGAGGGCCAGCAGCAGATAGTAGAGCCCCACGGAAACAAAGGCGATGTCGAGGAAGTCGCGCCATCCGAACTGACTGACGAATTGTACCAGGATACCCAAGAGGTCCAGCTCCCGCCTGAGAACACAAGGCCCCGCGTTTGCTTGCAAAATTCAACCGACCGGCAGAGATAACCTTTCTGATTCAAAGAAAGAACCCCGGCCCATTGGACCGAGGCTCTTCGAAAAGGACAGGATTCCCAAACTTTTCCGCCAGACTGCTGTAGCACGTGCCCTGGGCAGCTTTAGGTTGCTTTGGTACTCCTCCACACCGGCTTCGCCGCCGCTCCTGGCGACGGCTTAGTTAACCATCGAACGCTTCTTTTAGCTCGCGTTCGACACCAGTCGCAGAGAGTCGTTGTGCGACTCGGCCACGACGTGGTTGAAGGAACCGAAGGGCGTTGGCACGCCCCGCTCCACCACCGTGGTGCTCATCGTTTTCGAGCCGAAGGCTTCGGCCAGATACTGACATGCGCGCCGCGGATCGGTGTGGTCTCCACAAGTGTACACATCGATCGCCGCGTAGCCATGTTCAGGCCACGTGTGAATCGCGATGTGCGACTCGGAGAGCACCACAACCCCACTTACCCCGTGGGGGTAGAACTTGTGGAAGGCCACCTCGCGCACCGTTGCGCGGGCCTCCTTGGCTGCCCGGATCATGGCTTCCTGGACTTTTTCAAGGTCCGAGAGCACGCCCGGGTGGCAATGGGAGAGCTCTGCAATAACGTGATTACCGAGAGCTTTCACTCCTACCACCTCACTTTTCTGCTCGGGAGATCCCACCTCCAAGATGTCTCGATTTGAGAATCGGCCGGGAGCCGATAGCGCTATATTAGGGCTTGGGACCCCAAATGTAAAGAGGGGCACAAAGCTACCAACAAGCGTTTCGACGAGAATCCATGCGGGTTTGAGCAAAGGGGGGCATAACGGTCCGAACAGGGGTTCCATGGGGGGGCCAATGGGGCTTCTCAAGCCCCATGCGGGTTCCATCGTTGAACTTAATTCCATACCGCTGCGCCTCCTGTTGCCAGGCCGCATGCTCGCAGATCCTCCTGAAATTTCTCTGACAGAATTGGAGGCCAAAGTGAAGACGAGTCTGCCAGCCTGCACTGGCGCAACAGAGTGTGGGCTCGTCGCCAGGAACCTGGCCCGTCCGATGCGAAAGCGCCTCCACGCCATGGAACGATTCGGGTCATATCGTCCGAGCCAGCTTCGCATCGGAGTGATCTCCGGCAAAGAGGCCTTCTCTCGGACCCTCATCGCCGAGATCAATCGGCGCGGTCCCGAGGTCCACGCCGAGTACTGCCGCCTGTTCGAGACCCGCCTGGGTCAACCCAGCGGCTACCACGTCATCATCGATCGACTCTCGCACGTGCTCGAGTACTACCGCCCCTACCTCAAGCACGCGGCCGTGACCGGAAGCTACATCATGAACAACCCGTTCCGGTTCCTGTCGGATGACAAGTTCTTCAACTACGCCGTGGCCACCTCACTGGGCGTGGCCATCCCCCGCACGGTGGTCTTGCCCAGCAAGGAGTATGACGAGCGGGTGCTCGAAACCGATGACCTGCACAACCTGGGCTTCCCCCTCGACTGGAAGGCCATCACCGGCTACATCGGGTTCCCGGCCGTGCTCAAACCTTACGACGGCTACGGCTGGCGCGAGGTCTACACGGTCGAGACCCTGGAAGAGCTGATGAAGATCTATGACGACTCCATGCAAGACGTCATGATGCTCCAGGAGTTCATCGACTGGGACCACTACGTGCGTGCCTTCGTGGTGGGCAAGCGGCACGTGATGCCCAGTCGCTACGATCCCCACGAGCGGCGCTACATCGTCGACCACGCCCACCTGAGCCCCGAGTTGGGCAGGCGCATCATCGACGACTGCATCAAGCTCAACGAGGCCCTCGGCTACGACATCAACACGGTCGAGTTCGCCATCAAGGACGGCGTGCCGTATGCCATCGACTTCATGAACCCGGTGCCCGACGCCAAGCCCGAGACGGTCACCCCGCTCTACTTCACCTGGCTGGTCAAGACGGTGGCCGACGTGGCCATCGAGTATGCCCGTCAGGGAGCTCGCACCCCCTACCAGTTCCAGAGTGGGCCAGTCGCTCCCACCTTCATGCCGCCCCGGCTGCGTCTGCCTTCTTACCTGCCGGAGTAGGGCTGGGCTTTTTCCAGCGCAAGAAGGCGTAACTGCGGGGCGGAAGGGTCAGCTCGATGCGGCCCTCCTGTATGGTGGCTTTCTGGTCGCCCACCATGTCCTGCAGCTGCGTGCCCTCGGGAATCTGGCTCTGATCGTGCAGCTTGAAGCTCAGCTCGCGCGACTCGCTCTGGTGGTTGTTGAAGACGCACACCACCTCTTCGTCGGCACGCATCCGGCTCAGAGCATAGGTGTGCCGGCTGGCCAGAAGCTCGACCTGGTGTCCGAATTGGAGCGCCTCCGAGGAGCGCCGAGCCCCGGTCAACTCGGCAAAGCGCTTGGTCCACTGCGGGTTCTGGCCCCAGGCCATGTCGTTGCGATTCTCCGGCCCTACCCCGGTCATGCCGACCTCGGTGCCATAGTACACGTGGGGCGTGCCTCGAGCGGCCATCAGGAAGGCGGTGGCCATCTCGAGCTTGCCCAGATCGCCCTGGCAGTCGGACATGAAGCGGATCATGTCGTGGTTGTCGAGCATGGTGCCAAGCTTGTTGGGATTGTCGTAATAAAGGTCGGCGTCGAAGGCCTTGGAGAGGTGCTCCATACTCTCCAAGCCCGGGTGGGTCAACAGCCGCAGAGCTTCCTGATTGGCGTGGCTCTTGACTGTCTTGAAGTCCTCCAGGCGCTCCTTGAGAGTGCGCTCCTCGTCCCCCGAGAAAACGTAGCGGATGCGATAGGCCAGCGGGAAGTCGAACATCGAGTCCATGGTTCGGTTCTGGTAGCCGGCCACGAAGTTGGGGTCTTGCCAGTAGGCCTCCCCGACCGCGAAGAAATCGGGATTGACGGAACGCATCTCCTGGTCGAAGCGGCGCAGGTACTCCTCGGGAACGTGGCGTACGGCGTCCATGCGGAAGGCGGAAAGACCCGTCTCCTGGAGCCATTCCTTGTGAGCGGACAAAAGCTCTTCGGCCACTTCGGGATGAGCCTGGTGCAGGTCAGGCAGCCCGGCCAGCGACCCGTTCTCGGCCTTCCATTGCCCGGGGCCGCCAATCTTGCCGTTTTGATGGAACCAGTCGCGCTTGGAGGGGTCGTTGACCCACTCGTGGTCGTAGGCGGTGTGGTTGACCACCACGTCCAGCATCACCTTGATGTTCTTCTCGCGAGCTTTGTCGCACAGCTCCTTGAGCTTGGCCTTGTCTCCGAAGTTGGGCTCGGCCGCGCGAAAGTCGCGGGGCCAGTAGCCGTGGAAGCCATCCTTGCCGAAGAAGTCTCGCTGGTTCTCATACGGACATGAAACCCAGAGGCAGTCCACGTTGAGGCTCTGCAGATAGTCGAGCTTGTCGATCAGCCCCTGCCAGTCGCCCCCGTGAAAGCGCTCCGGGTCGCCCGCAACCACGCCCTGGTCGTTCGTCTTGTCGCCGTTCTGAAAGCGATCGGTGACGGCGTAGTAGACCAGCTTGCCCTCCCAGCGAAAGACCTGGTCGCGCCCTCCCTCCGAGGAAAGACGGCTGTGGACGCGCGTCTCGCCATCCCTGGCGGTGAGCGCCTCCAGGCGCAGCGGCTGGCCGTCCTGCCAGCCCAGCTCGCGCAGCACCTTCTTGTCCAGGTCCAGGTTGACGCGGCTGAACACGCTGGAGTGCTCGGCCTTGCCGGCGGTTGGGAGCGCGCCCTCTTGTCCATCGCAAAAGTGGAGGGTGCGATTGGTGTCAATCTTGACGGCCAGCTTGTAGCTGCCTTCCCCCTGCCAGCCGAAGGGCAGGGCGCGCTGCCCGGCCGGGGCGCCCCAATCCACCAGCACGGTGGTGTCCAGGTTGCCGTGCTCGGCTCCGGCCCGCAGGTAGGCCACCTCGGCCTGCACCTGGTAGGGCTGGTCGGCGGCTCCCTCGCGGGCATACAGCCCGGCCAGCGAGCGGGAGCTGTCGTAGCCGTCGTAAAGGCGTTCCTGCCGACCGGGGCTGCGGGCCGCCAGCAGGTGCTCGCCGCCCAGCGGGGTGGGGCGCTCCTCGAGCACGGCCTGATCGATCTTGTGCAGCATGGAGTTCCAGCGGCTGGTGAACCTGTTGCTGGCCTCGCGAGAGAGGGCCTTCAGATCGTGGATGGGCCCGGGCCAGTTGTAGCCGCCATAGCCCCCCACCAGGGCGCCCAGGGCCGCCCCGGCCGTTCCCCCGATGGCGGGGGGAATTCCCAGCGCGGCGGTGGACAGCCCCAACGCCGCCCCCACCCCGGCGCCCAGGGCCACTCCGACAGCGCCGCGAGTCCGACGCAGGCTCACCTGATCGGGGCTGGGCTCGGTGTTGGGGATCGGGGCTCGAGGCGGGCTCGAGCTCGCCGCCAGAGGCCGGAACGCCATGGTGCTCTGAACCTGCATCGTCCGGAACTTTATGCTGTCCCCCTGAAAAGGCTCTGAAAGCCGGTCAGTCGAACAGGCCGGCGTGGACTACCGCAAGCGCAGCCGCAGCCTGCACCTGGCCCTGGTGCTACGCCAGAACAGCACCATCATCTCGCTCCTGGTGGCCTGGTTCGCGGTCAACTTCGTGATCTTGCTGCTGCTCGGGCACACCTTTGCCGACACCGTGATGATCCTGACCTTCTTCAAGGACGACAGCACGGCCTGGGGTACGTGGTACCAGAACATGTCCGATTTCGTGGTGTTCGGCCTGGTGGTGGGGGTGGTCATGGTGGACGTGCAGCGCCGCTACCGCCCCGAGGTGACCTGCCGCATCCTGGCCGGCGAGCTCACCAACCACGCGGTGATCATCAGCTTCTCGCACCTGGGCCAGCGGGTGCTCGAGTTTCTCGACCAGCATCATGTGCCGGCCGTGGTGATCGAGCCCGACCGGGCCCTGGTCGAGGACCTGATCCGCCAGGAGCGGCCGCTGGTGCTGGGCAACGGCCGCCAGCGCACCGACCTGGAAGCGGCCAACCTCAGGCGAGCCAGGCTCGTGGTACTCTCCGCCGACGACCTGGAGACCAACTCGGTGGTGGCCAGCCTGGTCCGCCAGTTGAACTCCGATTGCAGCCTGGTGGTGCGCGTCTACGAAGACGAGATCGGGGAGGTGCTGGCCAAGCGCTATCAGGCCAGCGTCGTCTCCACCTCCCGCATGGCCGCCGAGTTCATCAAGGATTATGCCAAGCGACACAACGCCAGATTCTGCGTCATCGTGGGGGGCGGCCAGGTGGGCCGCCGCCTGATCAAGGTGATGGAAGATCTGCACTGCGAGTACCGCCTGATCGAGTCGGACCGAGCGGTCGTGGAAGACCTGATGGACGATCACCCTGTCCTGATCGGCAAGCCGGCCGACCCCGAGCTGCTCACCCAGGCCGAGGTGCCGCGCGCCGACCTGGTCGTGCTGACCGACGACAACCTCTCTCACAGCCTGCCGGTGATCGACCACGTGCGCGACATGAACACCGGCTGTCGCATCGTCTGCCGCGTCTTTCACGACGACGCAGCCGACATGATCACGCGCGAGCCGTTTTTGTGCGACGTCATCTCCACCTCTCGCTACGCAGTGGAGAGCCTGGCCCGCAAGGGAGTGTTCAAGAAGATCGGCCTGGATGCCGGGGCCGCAACCTCCGCCAACGCGGTGCGTGCGAGCCGGGGAAAGGAGTCTTAGTAAATGCGTAAGGTCATGGTCTGGGGTCTGGTATTACTCGCTCTGGCGGGAGCGGCCACGGCCGCCACCTGGAAGTCGTTCACCGCACCGGATAAGAGGTTCTCCATCGACTTTCCGGGCGATCCGACCCAGATGAAGGAGCAACAGGGCATTCAGGGGTGGGCCATCTTCGCGGATATGAAGGCCTACACGGTGACCATCTCCACCGAGTCGGGCATCAAAGACCTCGACGCCGGCGCCCAGGACAAGGCACTGCTCGAGTTCGCGGCCAATTTCTTCCAGGGCGCCGAGGTGACCACCACCAACCAGAAGTCCATCTCGGGTGGCTACGAGTTTACCGGCACCATCACCGAGGACAAGGACCGCGTCAATGCCCAGGTGCTCAAGGACGCCCCCAACGATCGGGTCTACATCCTGATGACCTTTGGCGAGGCCGAGAGCCAGCGCTTCTTCGACAGCTTCAAGAAGCTCTGAATCTTGCAGAAGTCGGGCCCTTCATCTCGGTGCCGCTCAGAACAAGTTCTTGGCGGCACGTAATGGGCCCGACTTCTCGCACAAGAGTTGAGCGTCGCTGCTGCGCTCGGCCTCAAGTGCAAGGTCTTTGGTCTTGCACTTTACGACGCGCTGGAACGCAGTTTCGGCGCGTTCGTCAGATTGTGCGAATGTGCAAAACCAGAGTGCGAGCACATCAGACCAGGGCGGGCACCAGGGCCACGTCGCTGCCCACCGACTTCTTGCGAGCCGGGTCGAAGAATGGCTTGGGGACGACTCTGGCGCTGACGTGGCGCCGGTCGGTGTCGATCAGGGCCTCCATCTTCATCACCGTGCCCAGCTTGGCGTAGCGGCTCTGCACGGTGGCCAGGGCGATGTAGCGCTTGAGCAGGGGCGACCAGACGCCGCTGGTGGCATAGCCCACCTGGCGGTGCGTCAGACTGTCGAAAAGCGGCACCACGCCGCGCCAGGTGGTGCAGGGCAGGTCCAGGGGCAGGCCGCGCGCGTCAAAGAGCTTCTCCAGCTCTTCCAGGGAGACATCCAGGCCCACCAGGCTCCAGGCCGAGCCCTGACGCTTCTCCTTCTCCAGGGCCGCCTTGCCGATGAAGGGCCCTTTGTCCATGTGCACCGTCCAGCCCAGCCCGATCTCATAGGGAGTGGACATCTGATCGTCGGTCACACAGTAGGTGCAGCTCCTGAAGTCGACGTCCACCATGATGAAGCCGGCCTCGACGCGCACCATGTCCAGCGCCAGGATGCCGGCGGGCAGGATGTTGTAATCCTTGCCGGCAGCCCACACGGCGTCATAAAGCTTGTTGGCGTGCTCGGCCTCCACCCACAGCTCGTAGCCCAGGTCACCGGTATAGCCGGTACGCGAGATGACCACGTCCAAGCCATCCACCTTCGCCTGGATCTGGTGGAAGTAGCGCAACTTGTCCACGTCGGCAAGCTGCGAGAGGATGGCCCGCGAGCGCGGACCTTGCAGGGCCAGTGCACCCGTCTGCACGGTGATGTCCTGCACCTCGACGTCCAGGCGCTGAGCGTTCTGCAGCAGCCAGTAGTAGCTCGGATGAGCCGAGAACAGCCGGAAGCGCTCGGGCGAGAATCGAGCCACGGTGCCATCGTCGAGCACTTTGCCGCGCTCGTCGGTCCAGCAGCTGTAGGCCACCTGGTTGTCTTTCATGCGGCCCACGTCGCGGCACAGCACGCGATTCATCAGCTTGAGAGCGTCCTTGCCCCGGATCTCGTACTTGAAGAGAGGCGAGACATCGAGCAGTCCGGCCGATTCGCGGAAAGCGTAGTACTCCTGATCGTGGTTGAACTGGTAGCGCTCGACGGCGTAGTAGCCAGCCCACTCCTTCCACTTCAGGCTGGTGCAAAGAGCCGAGGTCCGGTCATGAAAGGGGCTTTTTATGGCCATTGTTGCGCGCCTGCTTTCCTTTCTCTTTCTTGGGTTTCTTGACCAGCGAGGCGACCAGGGCACCCACCCCCATCAGGGCCACCCCGGTGCCCACGGCCAGGCCCGCCCCCACGGGAGTGGAGACGGCCGATTTGGCCCGGTCGAGATTGCTGGCCATGATCTCGCGGGCCGCATTGGCCCCGGCCGCCCCCGTGCCCACCCCGCCGGGATGACAACCCGAGCCGCACAAAAAGAGCCGCTCGACCGGCGAGGAGTAGTCGGCGTAGCCTGGCAGCGGGCGGCAGAAGTGCAACTGGTGCAGGTTGTGCTCGCCCTGGTGCAGGTGCCCGCCGCTGAGGCCATACTCGGCCTGGAAGTCTGAGGGAGTCTTGACGACCACCTCTTGCAGGCACTCTCTAAGGTCCGGCAGGTAGGCCTCGAGTGAGCTCAGCACGCGCTCCTTGACATCCTCGCTGCAGCCGAAGGGCACGAACTTGACCCGCAAGTCGAGCTGGCCTGGCTCGCTGAAGCGTCCCTCCAGCACCGGGCGCCCCGACAGCTTGCCGTACTTCACGTCGTCATAGGCGCGCTCGAGGGCCTCGATATCGGGCCCGAAATGGATGCGGCCTTTGAGGTAGGGGGCCGGGTCCTGCTCGCCCAGACAGGCAAAGCGCGGGGCACGGCTCAACTTCAGCCGCACCAGGGCGGTGGACCCGCGCATCTTCAGGTTGGCGACGTTGCGCACGAACTCGGGGCCGAGCTCGAGCGGAGGAACCAGCTCGAGGAACGTGCGCTTGGGATCGAGCGCCGAGACCACTCGCGTGGCCCGCACCACGGTGCCGTCCTTGAGCCGCACTCCCGTGCAGCGGCCCACCTCCACCAGGATGGACTCAAGCTCTTGCCCGAAGCGGATCTCCACCCCGCGCCGGGTGCCGGCCGCCACCAGGTCTTCCACCACCGAGCCAACGGCCACGCGCGGTCCGGCCAGCTGGTGGTAGAGCAGGGTGGCCGCCGTGCCGGGCGAGCGCGGGCCTGCAAAACGGCCTTCAAATGCCTGCATGGCCAGCGCACCAAGAATGGCCGGATGCTCGAACCACTCTTCCAGGAAGTCCTGTACCGCCATCGGCCCCAGGCGCATCAGGCCCAGCGCGTCGGCCTGGCTCAGGTTCTTGAAGCGCAGGCCGATGTTGGCCGCGTCCACCAGCGAGGCCCAGTGCTCGGCGTCCGGGCCCACCGGAGTCTGGTCGAGCAGCGGCTCGGCGAAAGCGATCATTCGGTCCATGAAGCCCTTATAGCCAGCGTAGCGCTGGGCGTCGGACTGGCTCAGCCGGGCCAGCTCCTGGCGGGTCTTCTCCACGTCTTGCCAGAGGGTAAAGTGGTTGCCATCGCTCAGCGGGCAGAAGGCCACCGGGTCGAGCGGCGCCTCATCGAGCAAGCCCAGCTCGCGGCGCATGCGCGGGCGCAGCGGGGTGCGCCAGGGCAACCCGCCCTCGCGGGCGAACACGCCGCCTGCGCTGTCGCGCCTCTCGAGGATGACGACCTTCTGGCCCTGATTGGCCAGGCTGGCCGCGCAGGCCAGCGCGTTGGGGTCGGACCCCAGAATGAGGGTATCGATGTCCATGCTGGCCTCCTACCGATGCGCCGGGCGCTTCTGCTTGAGATCTTTGAGCACTTCGCGGGCCCCGATCTGGCCCGGCGCTCCCATGATGCCGCCCCCGGGATGCACTCCCGAGCCGCACTGATAAAGACCCTGCAGGGGGGTGCGGTAGCGCGCCCAGGCGGCGATGGGACGCAGGAAGAACATCTGCTCGAGCGAGAGCTCGCCGTGAAAGATGTTACCTTCGGTGATCCCGAACTCGCGCTCCATGTCCAGGGGAGTGAGCACCTGGCGGAACAGGATCGACTCTTTGAGGCCCGGGATGTACTCGGCCAGCGTATCCACCACCGCATCGCCAAAGCTCTCGCGCTCGTCGTCCCAGTTCTTGCCTTTGAGCTGATAAGGAGCGTACTGCACGAAACACGAGATGACGTGCTTTCCGGGCGGCGCCATGGAGGGGTCGGAGACGGTGGGCACCACCACGTTGATGAAGGGACGCTGGCTAAAATTGCCATACTTGGCGTCGTCGTAGGCCCGCTCGAGGTACTCCACCGAGGGAGCGATGGAGATGTCCCCCTTGAGGTGCTTGCCCATGCCGGGCAGGCACTTGAACTCGGGCAGCCGGTCGACGGCCATGTTCACCTTGCCCGAGGAGCCGCGGAACTTGTAGTGCTTCAGGCTGTCGAGCAAGCGCGGGTCGAGCTGGCCCTCGGGTACCAGCTTCTTGAAGGTGACAAACGGGTCGGCACTGCTGAGCACCGCCCTTGCCCCGATCTCCTCGCCGTTCTCGAGCACCACGCCCTGGACCTGATCGCCCTTGAGCAGCAAGTGCTTGACCCCCGCCTCGGTGCGAATCTCGGCGCCGAAGGCCTGAGCCGCCCGGGCGATGGAGAGCGAGATCCCGCCCGTGCCTCCCACCGGGAGGCCCCAGGCGCGAAAAACACCGTCGATCTCGCCCATGTAGTGGTGCAAGAGCACGTAGGCCGTGCCCGGCGAGCGCACGCCCAGAAAAGTGCCGATGATGCCGCTGACGGACATGGAAGCGATCAGCTCGGGGCTCTCGAACCAGTCTTCCAGATAGTCGACAGCGCTCATGGTGAAGAGCTTGATCACGTCGTAACGAAGCTCGGGGTCCATGGTGCGGAAAGCCTTGCCCAGTTCGAGCAACTTGAGGAGCTCGTTGGGGTTCCAGCTGTCCATGTCGGGGGGCACCATGGAGAGGATGGGCTTCACGAAGCGGCAGATGCGGGTCATCTGGCGGGCAAAACGGGGCAGAACCTCGGCGTCACGGCGCGAGAACTGGGCCACATTGCGGTAGCTCTCCATGGAGTCGTCGGTGCGCAAGATGTAGCGCTTGCCGTCCGGCTGGGGACAGAAGGTGGAGGGCAGGGGCAAGATCTCCAGGCCGTGGCGGGGCAGCTCGAGGTCGCGGATGATCTCGGGCCTGAGCAGGCTCACCACATAGGAGCAGACCGAGAACTTGAAGCCCGGATAGATCTCTTCCGTCACCGAGCAGCCGCCGAGCACGTAGCGCTTCTCGCAGACCAGCACCTTCAGCCCGGCTTTGGCCAGGTAGCCGGCAGCCACCAGTCCGTTGTGGCCGCCTCCGACAATGATGGCATCATAGGTTTTCATGGCATGTTCCTCCGGGAGAACTGCCATGTTGCGGGATTGGAGGGGCGGGATCCTGCTTTAGGAGGTTTCAAGCCTCGCGAGACTCAATGTAGAGCCCGATTCGACCGGCCCCGCCTCGATTCGGCCATTCGGGCCGGAAACCCGTCCGCGCGCCGGGAGACGGAAGGGTCAGGATAGTCGAGCGATGCCTCCATCACCAGTTCCAACAAACAAAAAAAACACATCCTTATTGATTAAATAATTAACAGGAGAATTTCTGGTGAGTGCCCCCAGAATCGAACTGGGCAATGCGACACAATATCGCTCCCGGCTTACAACCGGGCGGGACTCCATTGTCCCATGACACCCATTTGGGCCGGAGTTACCCGGCCTGCCGAAGCGAGGCTTCGACCCATTCAGATCTCTCTGAATGCTCCTTACAGTAGCCAGGGGCCTTGACCGGTCTGGTCGGAGCGGCCGGATTCGAACCGGCGACCTCTTGCTCCCAAGGCAAGCGCGCTAAGCCAGGCTGCGCCACGCTCCGAAGAAACGGACCGGCGCGGTCACCGGGGACAACCGACTCCCCGGTGACCGCCAGCCCTGAACGGCCGGACACCGGGCGAGCGGTATCAAGCCGTTACCGAATGTCAGCCCCTCCCGGGACGGGGAAGGTGCCGGGGGGACGCGGACCGGACCGGAGCTGGTAGCGGTCAGCCCCGTGGCCGGGGGACGGACCCTCCTCGGGTCGCCCGCATGCGTCGCTCATCCCGGCCGCCCACGGTCGGGGCTGCTCGGTCAGGTGCAAATTCTTCGTTCTCGTGGTCGCCATCGGTCGACTCTCCCTCTGAAAACAACTTCGCCCACCCGGGGCCTTCCGCGGGTGGGCGAGCTTGGACGCATCTCCTGAGACAGGCTATGCGAGAGGCTCACCCTCCCAAATTCCGGGGAACGGCCGGTTGGCCGGGCTCAAATCGCCCCAGCCTTGATACTGTGTGGTGGTATGACACGTGGACATCTTCATGTTCTTCGACCTGAAGTCAGGATATCCGAAACGGATCATTTTGTCAAGGTCACGACAGATTCATCCTGGGGAGATTTGCTCCAGGCCAATTGCCTGAGTCGATGGAGAGAGCGGGAGGTTCATCATCTCTTCATCTTGGGAGGAGCGGATCTTCACCAGCCCCTGCTAGGCTGGGCGTGCCAGAAAGTCAGGCCGGCCCCCTGTCCGGTCTGCGAGGATGGTGGTTCCAAACGCCAGCCATGTTTTGCCTCTCGGGCACCCCGTCTCCCCCGGACGGTTCCCGGGAGGCTTTCTTTTTTGGATCGCGCACCGCAGTACGTGCTCACTCGCCGCCGGAGCTCTGAGGAGGGGAAGCCACCGCCCCTTTGTGCTGTCGGATGAAGAGCACCGGACAGTGCGCATGGTGCACGACGCGCTCGGCCACGCTGCCCATGATCGCGTGGGCAATCCCCGAATAACCGTGGGTCGCCATCACGATCAGATCCACTTCCGACTCGGCCACCTGGAGAATTTGCTCGGCCGGGTCTCCGATGCACACCTGGGTATAGGCGCGAATCCCTCGAGCTTTGAGCTTGTCGGCCTGCCCGCTCAGGTACTGCTCGGTCACGGCGGGCAGTCTCTGGGCCCACTTCTCTTCGGTCTGGAAGCAAAGCCAGGTGGGATAGTCCACCACCCCGAGCAGGCACAGATGAGCCTGATCGCGCTCGGCCAGGTAGGCCGAGGCATCGAGCGCCCGCTCGGAGAGCGGGCTCCGGTCCAGCGGCAACAGAATGCGCCGGAAGGGCGTGCTGTGCTCCTCACCGGGCCGGTGCTCCCCCGGGCGGACGATCATCACCGGGCAGTCGGCCTCGCGCATCACCCGGGCGGTCACGCCGCCCAGCAGCCACCGACCCGTCCCCCGGCGCCCGTGCGAACTCATGACGATCAGGTCGGCAGCGCAGCTTTCGGCCAGTTGCACGATCTCCTCGGCCGGAATCCCGGAGGCAGCCCGAACGCTGATCGGTACGCCCATCTTCTCAAAGGCCTCCCGAAGCTTGCCCAGATGCTCCTCGAGCCCCTTGCGGGCCTGACCAGGCTCAGCCTCCTCCTCGTACACCTTCTCGGCCACCCCGGCCAGGACGATCTCCGAGTGATACAGGCGCGCCATCCTCAGGGCGTAAGGCAGGGCGGCGTGACTCTCGCCCGAGCCATCGATGGGGACCAGGATTCTGCTCATGGTTGACTCCTTGTGCGGTGTGCCTTGCCTCCATGATTCCGCAAGAGCGCACAGGGTCATATGATGCAGGTCATCTTTTCGAGTGCCGCAAAGTTCTCGAGTTGCAGCCGGCCTGACGGTTAGCCTTCGAGAAAGGCCTCGAGTTGCTGGAGCGTCATTCCCGAGCCGAGGCGCCGAATGACCTCCAGGGTGCGCTCGGAATCGAGCCGGGAGAAGCGTTCGGCCAGGGCAGGAGCAGGAACGCCGAACTGAGACTCGGCAAGAGCCAGGGCAGCGAGCTGAAGGCCCTCCTGGCGGCCTTCCTGGCGGCCTTCCTGACGGCCTTCCGCTCGGCCACGCTCTTCCCAGGGGTTGATGAACTCAAGCACGGCTTCACGATCCTCCCTGTCCATCCGGTTTAGTTCTGCGTGATAAACCGCCTCCTCCTCTGGAGTGAGGCGCAGGGACTGGCCCACGAAGCTGGCCAGGAAGCTCTGATCGCGGGGAGTGAGGTACTTCATCCTGGAGATCAAGGACAGGCATGCCAGGAAGACCCAGGGGCGCTCGCGGTTCTTCATGCGCATCCTGCTCATCAGGGCTGCCGCGACCGGGTTGTCCACCCGGTAGCTCTGCCAGGGCAGTCGGCTCAATTGGATGACCCGGTAGCGAAACACCAGGGGCTCAAGGTCGGGAAAGGCGATCCTCAACTCCTCTGGCTGAGGGCTCTGAGGGTAGCGAAACGAAAACAGCGCAATCGGATAAACGTCGCACCCGTAACGGTCGAAGAGCCGGGAGAAGTAGGCGAACATACGCCGAGCAAAATCGGGCTCGTTTCGCGACTGGTGCTCGACGTGCACCAGATAGAGCCGGTCCGTGCCGGCCACCCTCAACCGGGCCACCACGTCCGCTTCGCGCCGTTTCTCCTCGAGAAAGGCTTCCTTATCGAGAAAGATCAGCGAGTCGCGCTCGGCCTCCCGCGCCGTCTCCGGGGCAAAGAGCTCGAAGAACTCAAAGAAGAAGTGGCTGAGAAGCTGCTTGAAAAGTCGGTCGTGCTGCATGGGCTCGACTGTCGCTCCCCTTCGGAAGTCTGCAAGCTGACAGTCTGTCGATGCGTGGCCCAGCTCGGTGAAGGGCATTCAATTCTCGGAGGGGAGATCCTGCCGGGGAATCCCCCAACATACCCCGAAGTCCCCTCGCCATGCGTCCAGGCTATGCCAGCGGATTCGAGACCATGCGCTCGCTCGTCAACGATCGACCCCTCGAGGTGACCGGCCAGCTTCCCGAGTGGCTCCAGGGCACCCTGATTCGCAACGGGCCCGGCATCTTCGAGGCCGGCCCGGACCGCCTGCGGCACTGGTTCGACGGCCTGGCCGTGCTGCACCAGTTCGAGCTCGGGCAGGGACGGGTCCATTATCGCTCCCAACCGCTCCAGTCGCCCGACTTTCTGGAGGCCCGCAGGCGTGGGCGCATCTACTACTCGAATTTTGCCACCGACCCTTGCGTGGCCAAATTCCGGCGCCTGTTCTCGGCCTTCTTCCCCCGCCTGGAGCTGGGGGCCAATGCCAACGTCAGCGTGACCCGTCTGGGGGAGCGCTTCCTGGCGCTAACCGAGACCCCCATGGCGGTGGAGTTCGACCCCCGAACCCTGTCCACTCTGGGAGTGGTGCGCTACCAGGACCCGATGGCCGACAACCTCACCACCGCCCACCCCCACCGCGACACCAACCGCGGGTCGCTCATCAACGTGACCCTGGAGTTCGGCCCCCGCAGTACCTTTCGCCTCACCGAGCTTCTGCCCGGGGCCACCCGGCGCCAGGTGCTGGGCGCTTTTCCGGTGGAGCGCCCGAGCTATCTGCACAGCTTCGGAATGGCCGAGAACTGGTTCATCCTGACGCTGGGGGCGCTGGTGGTCGATCCGCGCAAGCTGCTGCTGCGCCGTCGGCCCTTCATCGAGAACTACCGCTTTGAGCCCGAGCGAGGCACTACCTGGGCCCTTTATGACCGGCGCACGTCCCGCTTTCAGAGCCTGCAGTCGGATGCGCTCTTCACCTTCCACCACGTCAACGCGTTCGAGCAGGGAAGCGACCTGGTGGTGGACCTGATCACCTATCCTGACGCCACCGTGGTCGACTCGGTCTATCTCGACGCCCTGGCTCGAGCCGAGGAGGTTCCGGGAGGTCAGCTGAGACGTTTTCGTCTGGGCAGCACCGTTCGCTCAGAGCTGCTCACCGACCTCAGCCTGGAGCTGCCCCGCATCCACCCGGCCCGACTCGGGCGCCCCTACCGGTATGTCTACGGGATGAGCCAGCGCCCCGGCACCAGCCGCGACTTCTTCAACATGCTGGCCCGCATCGACGTGACCGGCGGTCCCGAGTTGACCTGGAGCGAGCCCGGCGTCTATCCCGGCGAGCCGGTCTTCGTGCCGCGCCCCGAAGGCACGGCAGAGGACGATGGCGTGGTCCTGTGCGTGCTGCTCGAAGGCTCCAGCTCCAGCCTGCTGGTGCTCGACGCGAGCAACTTCCGGGAGTTGGCCCGGGCCCGCGTGGAGCTCGCCATCCCCTTCGGCTTCCACGGCAGCTTCTATACCCTCTGAGTATCTAAAGTGCAAAACCAAAGTGCGAGCAATTTAGCGGCGCCGCGACAACCTGGTAGCCCCGACGCGGACGGTCCCGGCGCTCAGCTCCACGCCCGCGCCGGGCTCACGGGGGCCCGCGAGTCGGCGCACCTCGGACTCCACCGCCACGCTTCTCCTGGTCGTTTCCCGCTCGCTCCGGGCCTCGACCAGCCGGGGAAACAGCCTCTCGCTCCAGCCGTTGGCACGAAACAGGAACGAATTGAACGACTCTGCCGGCCACAGCGCGGCCCGTAAGCCCTGCTCGCGAAGCCGCGTGAGGAAAGGCTGCGGACGGACGTCGATCCGATCCGGCCAGGTCGTCACCTCCATGACTTGAGCGCCCCTGTGGGCCGTGACCTGCCCGCTCGGCGTCTCCACCACGCGCAGGTCCTCGGTGGCGAAGAGCCAGTCGCCGTTGGCCGCGTAACCCTCCGTGCGCTCCCCCAGGTCCAGCCCGTACTCGAGGGTGTCGGGATGAAATGTGGCCTCAGCTTCGGTGCCAGAGTGCAGGTCCAGGCGAATGCGGCCGTCGGGCTCCTCGCGACAGGGACAATCTTGCGTCGTGTCCTGGAGGTGAGCGCTCAAGCGCAACTCGTCACGTTCGACGACAACCGGACAAGGAAGGTAGGGCCCCTCGGGCAGCACGGCGCGCCACTTCGTGGGCCCTGAGCGATGAAATTCGACTCCGCTGCGCGTGATCATCTTGTCCTGAATCTACGCGGATGAGCTGAAAGTAAGCTCAATGAAAGTGGTGCGGCTGTTACCCAGGCGCCAGGGGCTTCCACGCATCTTGACAACCCTTATACTCATGAGTATCATAAGTCAGGATAGTTATGCTCAAATAGAGCATAAAGAGAGTCGAGCAGAACGAACCATGATCCGCACCGCCGCCGAGCTCCCGGCTCAGACGCAGGCCCTGTACGAACGCGTCCGCAGCGTCGTGCCGCGCTTGGAGTGGGACCTGATGGCCCCCACCATCACCGCCATCAATCGGCTCAAGGTCGAGAAGAACGCCGTCATCCTGGCGCACAACTACCAGACGCCGGAAATCTTTCACTGCGTGGCAGACCTGGTGGGCGATTCCCTGGCTCTGGCCCAGCAGGCCGCCAGGACCACGGCCGACACCATCGTGCTGTGCGGCGTGCATTTCATGGCCGAGACGGCCAAGATCCAGAATCCCGAGAAGACCGTGCTCATTCCTGACCTGAAGGCCGGCTGCTCTCTGGCCGAGTCCATCACCGCCGAGGATGTGCGCGCTCTGCGTCGCCAGTACCCCGGCGTGCCGGTGGTGACCTACGTCAACACCAGCGCCGAAGTCAAGGCCGAGTCGGACGTGTGCTGCACCTCGGCCAACGCGGTGGAGGTGGTGGAATCGCTGGGCGTGCCGCGGGTGCTGTGTATCCCGGACGAGTACCTGGCCCTTTATGTGGCCACCCAGACAAGGGTCGAGATCATCCCCTGGAAGGGTCACTGCATGGTCCACGAGCAGTTTACCCCCGAGCAGGTGCGCGCTTACCGCGAGCAGTTCCCGGGGCTCACCGTGCTGGCTCACCCCGAGTGCCCGCCCGAGGTGCTGGCTGAGGCCGACCTGGTGGGCTCCACCAGCCGCATGGTGCGCTTCGTCCACGAGGAGAAGCCGCGCCGAGTAGCCCTGATCACCGAGTGCTCGATGTCCGACAACATCGCCGCCGAGTGCCCCGAGGTGGAGTTCGTGCGCCCCTGCACGCTCTGTCCTCACATGAAGAAAATCACCCTGCACAAGATCTACGAGTCGCTGCTCCACAACCGGTTCGAGGTTGAGGTGGAGCCCGAGGTGGCGCGCCGCGCGCGCCTGGCCATCGACCGCATGCTGGCTGTGGGGCGCGGCACGCGCCACGGCTAATGCGCTCCCTTGGCACCTTAAAGGAGGATACCATGCGCACAGACGTCGTCATCGTAGGCTCGGGTCTGGCCGGTCTGACGGCCGCCCTGCACGCAGCCACCAACGGGCTGCACGTCACCGTCGTCACCAAGAGCATGCTGGGGGGCAGCTCGCCCATGGCCCAGGGAGGAGTGGCCGTGGCCCTGGCCAGCGAGGACGATCCGGCCCTGCACGCCCGCGACACTCTGGTGGCCGGGGCCGGGCTGAGCCGTGAGGAGGTGGTCGGCGTGCTGACCCGCGAGGGTCCGAGCCGCATCCTCGAGCTGATCGGGCGGGGCGCCCACTTTGACCTGGACGAGCAGGGCAACCTTGCCCTGGGCCAGGAAGCGGCCCACTCGCGCCGGCGCATCCTGCACGCCTCGGGCGACGCCACCGGGGCCGAGCTGATGCGGGCCAGCCTCGAGGCGGTGCGCCGCCACCCCCGCATCCATCTGCGCGAGGGCGTGTTCGTCTGTGAATTGCTGGTCAGCGAGGGCCAGGTGATGGGAGTGGCAGCTCCTGGCGAGGCGCTGGTAGCGCCCGCCACCGTGCTGGCCACCGGTGGGGTGGGGCGGCTCTACCGCTACACCACGAACGCCCGCGAGTCGACCGGGGACGGGATCGCTATGGCCGCCCGAGCCGGTGCCCGCCTGCAAGACATGGAGTTCGTGCAGTTCCATCCCACGGCTCTGGACGCCGGAGGCGACCCGCTCAGCCTCATCACCGAGGCGGTTCGCGGCGAGGGAGCCTGGCTGGTGAACGGCGCCGGCCAGCGCTTCATGCTCGAGCTCCACCCCGATGCCGAGCTGGCGCCCCGCGACGTGGTGGCCCGGGGCATCTGGGCCGAGCTGAGCCGGGGGGAGCGGGTCTACCTGGACGCTCGCAAGCTGGGCGACCGCTTCGCCGGCCGCTTCCCCACCGTGGCGCGCCTCTGCGCCGAGCACGGGCTGGCGCCGGAAAGAGATCTTCTGCCGGTGGTGCCGGCGGCCCACTACTTCATGGGCGGCATCGCCGTCGATGCCCGGGGTCGCTCCAGCCTGCCGGGCCTGTGGGCGTGCGGCGAGGCCTGCTCAAGCGGCCTGCACGGAGCCAACCGCCTGGCCAGCAACTCGCTGCTGGAGGCGCTGGTGTTCGGCGCCCGGGTGGGCGAGGACGTCGCCCAGGCTCCTCCCGTGCGCCCACTGGCGGTGCCCGCCCTGCGCCGGGCCGAGGTGGACCCGGCCCTGGAAGCTCGTCTGCGCGAGCTGATGTGGTGTCACGTGGGCCTGGTGCGCGAGGAGGCCGGCCTGGCCCTGGCCCAGCGAGAACTGGAGGAGCTGGCGCTGCCGGCTGGCTCCTCGGAGGTGTCCAATATGCGCGAGGTGGCCTGCTTGATCGCGGCCTCGGCCCGGGCCCGTCGCGAGAGCCGGGGAGCCCACTACCGCACCGATCTGCCCGACAGCGAGGAAGCCTGGAGTCATCGCCGCGTGGTGGTGGAGCACGGCCGTGTCGAGGTGCGCGAGGAGGCCGCCCGATGCGCCTCCTGAAGCAGCACTATGCAGAGCTGGTCGCCCGGGCTCTGGCCGAGGACCTGGGCCGCGGCCCCGACTGGACCACCGACTGCATCCTGGAAGAAGCTCACAGCGCCCGGGCCCAACTGATCGCCCGCGAGGAGGGCCGGATCGCCGGGGTGGACGTGGCCCTGGAAGCCTTTCGGCAGCTCGATCCCGCCTGTGTGGTACGCGTGGGGGTGGAGGATGGCCGCGATGCCCCGGCTGGCGCCGTGGTGCTGGAGGTGGAGGGGAAAGCCCGCGCCCTGCTGACCGCCGAGCGCACCGCGCTCAACTTCCTGGGCCGCCTGAGCGGGGTGGCCACGGCCACCCGGGCCATGGTGCGCGCGGTCGAAGGCACCCGGACCCGCATCGTGGACACGCGCAAGACCACTCCCGGCCTGCGGGTGCTGGAAAAATATGCCGTGCGCTGCGGGGGCGGCTTCAACCACCGCTTCGGGCTGGATGACGCCGTGCTGATCAAGGACAACCACCGGGCCCTGGCTGGCGGCGTGCGTCCCGCCGTGGAGCGGGTGCGAGAGCGGGTGGGTCACACCATCAAGGTCGAGGTGGAGGTGGACACGCTGGAGGAGCTGGCCGTGGCCCTGGACCTGGGCGTGGACGCTGTGCTGCTGGACAACATGGCCCCCGCGGTGCTGCGCCAGGCGGTAAACATGGTAGGTGGAAGAGCCCTCACCGAGGCCTCGGGAGGGATTCGCCTCGAGACGGTGCGGGCCGTGGCCGAGTGCGGGGTGGACCTGATCTCGGCCGGCGCGCTGACGCACAGCGCCCGCTGTCTGGACGTCTCGCTGGACGTGGTGGTGGCCACCCGGGTCTGAGGAGGCATCTCTGCCGCTCCGATGGTCAAGCAGAGTCCATCCTGTCTGCTCCTGAAAAGGGAGCCCTCCACACATCGCCGAACCGCAGGCACTTGAGCACGCAGGCAGAGACCGGGGCTCCCGCCTTCCGGCTCGGGTATCGCCCCGAGCTTGACGGCGTCCGTGGTATCGCCATCCTCCTGGTCCTGCTCCACCACGCCGGCACCGCTCCCGTCGGGGGCTTCCTGGGGGTGGACCTCTTCTTCGTGCTGAGCGGATTCCTCATCACCTTGCTGCTGGCCCAGGAGTGGGAGGAGACGGGCACGATCAGCCTCAAGGCCTTCTACATGCGCCGCGTGCTGCGGCTGGTGCCGGCGCTGCTGGCCTTCATCCTGGTGCTGCTGGTGCTGGGTTGGTGCGGAGGGCCGGCTTGCCTGAGGCTGGGCAACGAGCTCTGGTTCACGCTGGGCTACTGCCTGAACTGGGCCATCGCCTACGGGTGGACGAGCTACCGCTCCCCCCTGGTCATCGCCTGGTCGCTCTCCATCGAGGAGCAGTTCTACATCCTCTGGCCACCGCTCTTTCGCAGCGCCCTGCGAAGCGCCAGGGGCCACAGCTCGATCGTGGCGGTACTCGTCTTGCTGGTCCTGGGGGTGGCTTGCTGGCGGGAGTGGACGCTGGTCGACTGGCTGAGGGGCTTCCCGGCCAACCTGTATATGCAGGGAGTGACGCCTCAGGATGTCTTTCCCCGCTCGCTGTTCTTCAAGCTTTACTACTCCAGCCACACCCGGGCCGACGGGCTGTTGTTGGGATGCATTTTCGGGCTGCTGGTGGCCTGGAGGCTGGTGGATGACCGCTTGCGCTGGCTTCTCCGGGCGGTGGGTTTCGCGGCCCTGCTGGGCCTGGTGGCCTGCTTGCTGCAGGTGAACGCGCGCGACGTGCGGCTGTTCACGGTCAATCTGACCCTGATCAATCTGGGCTTTGCCCTGTGCGTGTTCAACCTGGTCCGCTGGCCGGGCGCCTGGTCGCTGAGCCTGCTGCGGCTGACCCCGCTGGTCTGGCTCGGCAAGATCTCCTACGCGCTCTATCTCTGGCACTACGCCTTCTACGTCTGGGTGGAAAGCGAGCAGCTCCGGGGCTGGACTGGCCCGGCTGTCATCGTGGTCGGCAGCATCCTGACGGCAACCGGGTCCTACTTCATCGTGGAGCGGCCCGCCCTGAAGCTCAAGAAGCGCTGGAAAACCTTCGCCTGAGCCAGCACGCGGCCACCTGGCCAGGGTCATGCCCGTCCTCTGGCGAATAGCACCTCGTGAACGTGCAGGGGATCGCCTGGTCACTCCCGCCAGCTCAGCCCATCCTTCCCCAGGCCAGCGGCCTGCCGGGGACTGGCCCGACCGACCTGGTCGAGCTGGCCCGCCTGCCCGTCGCCTCGGCCGGGCCCGAAACCAGGAGCGAGAAGCCGGAGAAGCCGGCCGGTCCGGTCAAGCAGGCCGAGTCGAGCGAGCCAGCGGAAAGCAAGTCTTCGGTCCCGATCCGGCTGACGCAAGTTGACGAAACCAGCCAGGTCCCCCGCACCGACCCGCTAGAAGCCTGGACATTGCAGCTTCGAAGGTCGTACCGACGCGAGGAGATCCCGGCCCTCGTCCAGCTGCGCTCGCAGTTGCTCGACGGCAAGCTCGAGGGCAAGGAGTTCCAGCAAGCCGCCGGGCTGCTGGTCGACCTGACCCACCACTCGGAGGACCAGCTCACATCCCGCATCGCCCGGCGCATTCTCTTTGACCGCTTCCGCTGGCCCGACACGCTCGATGACCTGAAGGCCAAGGTCGGCCATCCGCAGGGCTGCACCCAGCAACTGCGGGACATGCTCCACGGCATCGACGGGCACAGCGCCGACCGAACCTACCACACGGAGGAAAGTGTGGGGCTGCTGCTCAGCGGCTTGGAGGACGCTGTTCCCGACCAGGAGACCATCCGGGTGGTGGCTCGCGTGGGGCGAGGCTTCTACCAGCGGAGCAAGGCCGAGCTCACGCCCGAGATCCGCGAGCACGAAAGCCATGAGCTCGACCGGACCTTCGCTCAGCGAGCCGACCGCCTCTTGCAGAAGTGGCACAAGGAAGGCCACTTCACCTGGGAGGGGGAGACCAGCCTGGAGCTCGGGCGCGTCGAGGTCTGGCCCGGGCCGATGCTGAAGATCCTGCCCGAGGAGAAGGAGACCCGGCCCGAGAGCACCGGGCTGCACAAGCAGCTCGACCGGTGGAAGGAAGAAGAGCGGCATGTCGCTCAAGACAAGCTCGCTGAGCTGTGGCGCAAGGACCGCCCCGAGGCCGAGAGACTCATCGAGCGGCTTCTCATCGATCTCGACCAGCCGGGCCGGGAAGGCTCGCGGCGGATGACCGTCGCCCTGGGCGGAGCGGCTCGCCATCCCGAGCTGAAGGCCGCCTTCGCTCCCCACCTGGGCACCTTGACCGGCCACGTGGGCCGGGCCCAGGCCCGCGACGAGCTGGCCAGCAACAACCTGGTGGGCGCCGCCCGGGTCGACTTTGTGCGCAACCTGGCCGCCGCTTTCCCTCAGGCGGTGACCGAGGAGTGGTACCGCGGCGAAGTCCTGCCCCTGGTCCTGGCCGAGGAGATCAACACCAGGAACGGCGCTGCCGTCTTTGTGGAGGGGCTGTTCAAGGAGCATCCTGATCTGCGTGACCTGACCATGCAGGCGGTCACCGCGTATCCCAACGACTTCTATCTCGAGCACTGCTGTCGAAGCGCCCTGGGGGCGGCAGTGAAGACCGGCTGGCAACCCACCGCCGTGCAGAAGGACTGGCTGGTGAGCTGGCTGCACGTGCCCTACGAGCCCGAAAAGAAAGACGGGCCCTCTCCGCACTCGAGCAACGACGGCTTCCGAGCCGCCGTGAATGCCACCTCGGCTTTGCTGGAAAAGGACTCGGGCGCGTTGGAGGGGTGCGAGCTTCCGAACACCAGGGGCCAGATGGTCTCGGTGGCAGAAGCCCTGTTTGACCGGCTGGCTCAGCAGGATTTTCCCAGCACCGACTCCTACCGTCGTCAACGCAACAGCGAGCTCTACCGGATTCTGGAGAGCGACCCCGGGCTCAAGGAGCGGGTCTTTCAGAAGGCGGAGGAGGATTACCGGGCGGCCGGGTCGCTGGTCCGGCTCGACGGCACCGCGACCCGCAGTCTGCAGCTTTTGGGCGAGCTGGCCCAGCAGCCCTCCGACCAGGAGCGCCTGGCGACCCTGCTGAGCCAGGAAGACACCCGCTCGAACGGGGTGTTCCACGAGCTGGTCAATCGGGTGGTGCGGATTCCAGAGCGCGCCCGTCTGGCGGAGTCTCTGGGCGAGGAAGGCGTGACGGCCGCCCAGGTCGTCGCCCAGGGCACCCGGAGCGTGCTCCTGGCTCTGAGACAGGACCCCCATGCTTCCTGGAGCAAGGTGACGGAGGCTCTCAGTCCGGTTCAGCAAGCCGCCTCGGGTTGCTCCCCGGTCGCCCTGCAAGAGCAGGGCCGCAACCTGGCGGAGCGACTTCTGCCCCGGCTGAGCGCGTGCCAGAACGCGGATGAGCTCAGCCTGCAGCTGTTCAGCGAGGTAGCTGTGCTGGGGGCTCTGGCGGCAAAGGATGCGGGCGTGCGCAAGATGCTGGAGCCTCTGTCGCCCGAGCTGGATCGACTGGCCGACGGGGGCTGGAACTCGAGCCTGCGAGCCGTGCATGAGGCGATCCCGCAAATGATTTGCAGCGCTCTGGCCGAGCAGATCGAAGAGACCGCTTCGCCCGACGAGCAGCGTGGGCTGGTGCAGGAGGCCCTCCCCTGGCCCAAGGCTCTGCACACGGTTCTGGAGTCCTGGAGCGCGGTGTGGAAGCCGCCGGCCGAGGGTCAGGGGAATCTGGGCTGGCTGGAGCGAGGCTTTGCCTGCCGGACCCAACCCGAGCTGCGGGCCGAGTGGGTCAAAGAGAGCCTGCAGCTCTCCGAGAGCCAGGCCTGGCCGGAAGGCACGAGCTACGCCTCCTGGTACCTCTGCCCCAAGCTCCAGAAAGACGCGCTGAAGATCCTTCAGCAACCCGGCCCGAGCCTGGAGGAGCGCTCTGCCGCCCTGAGCCTGGCTCACGACCTCGGCAAACTGACCGGTGAAGGGCCGGAGAAGCTGAAGAGCGCCTTCGAGGCCCACGCCACCGAGTGGGAGAAGGACTTGCTCGCGGCCCATGGCGAGCACTTCTCCGAAGCCGTGTCCACCTGCGCCGCCGTGGCGAGCACGCGGGGCGACCGGGAGCAGAACTGGAAGCAGGTGGTCGCGCCCATTCTGGCCCGCCTGCCTTCCGGGGGCTATCCCCACCTGGCCGAAGCCGTGCGCCTCTCGGGCGACCTGCCCGGCGAGCTGAAGGCCCACCTTGACGACTTCAGCTACCTCCTGGGCCGGCTCGGGCCCGAGAGCTCGGGGGAAGCCCTGTCGGTGTTCATCCAGCTCAAGCAGCTCGAAGGCGAGGGAGTGGCTCGTGAAGACGCCCTGCGGATGGCGCTGGCGGCCTACCTCAACCCCGGCGGGGAGGTGGAAGTCGCTTCGGGAGTGCGCGAAACCCAGAGCTCGGTCCTGATGGGGGGCATCAACCTGCGCAAGAAGGCCCGCAGCTAGACCAGAGAGAATCCCCGGCCCGGCGAACAATCGGAAGGGGGATCCAGAGCATGGGTCTTTTTGACAAGGTATTCGGAGTCAATCGCGCCGGAGCGGCCACCGCGGCCCTCGACGGCAAGGAGTCGGTGGCCGCGCTGATGCTGGCCACGGTGGCAGCCGACGGGGTGATCACCGAGGACGAGTTGACCGGCTTTACCAACGCGGTGAACCGCATGAGCATGTTCCGGGCCATGGGCCAGGCTGGTTTCAGCAAGATGCTGCAGAAGCTGCTGGGCATGTTGAAGAAGGACGGGCCGGACGGTCTGGTGGGAGCGGCCGTGAACTCGGTTCCCCCCGACTATCGCGAGACCGCCTTTGCGCTCTGCGCCGACCTGGTGATGGGCGACGGCGAGGTGGACCCGGCCGAGGAGAAGCTGCTCGACCAGATGTACAAGGCGCTGGGCGTGAGCGAGGAGCTGGCCCACAAGGTCATCCAGGTGATGGCCATCAAGAACAAGGTCTGAGCCAACCTCTGCAAAGGCCCCGCCTCGAGCGGGGCTTTTTTCATTTGCCCTGCAGCCTCTTGAACTCGCGCTCCAGGGCTCCGAGCCAGCCATCCAGGCGGTCCTCGGGGGGGGCCCAGCCCCACTGGATCTCGCCCAGGCTGTTGAGAAAGCCGACCGCCTCGACGTGGGCCCCGCCGGGGTCGGGGCCGAGGTCGGGCCGCATGCGAGGGAAGCGCTCCTGCACCACGTTGAGCTGCAGCTTGAGCCCTTCGCGGATCAGCACCAGCTGGTAGGGAGGCACTGAGCGCAGGGGAGCGATCAGCACCTCGTCCTCCAGCTTGCCGGCCAGCAGATCGCGACCCTGGCTCTCGGGCACGCTGACGTTCTGGCCGGTGACCAGGTGGAGCGCGGTGGGCAAGAGATCCATATGGCAGGTGGCCGTGCGGATCCGGCCGGGCTGCACGCCCCGGCCGAGGATGAAGCAGGGCACCCGGCACTGGATATCGGAAGCCCGCGTGCCGTGAGCCAGGGTGGTGTCCTCCCAGAAGCTCTCGCCGTGATCGCCGGTCACGATGATGACCGTGTTCTCCAGGTCGAGCTCGGACAGCATGGAGTCGATCTCGGCCTCGAGGTAGGCCACGCTGTTGGCGTAGCGATTCTTGATCAGCACCGGGTCGGCCAGGGTGAAGTCCTGCAGCCCGACGGTGGTGAGGCTGGGCTCGCGCAGCGCAAAGTCAGGCGGATAGGCGTACGGAAAGTGAGTGGACTGCGGGAAGCAGAAGATGAACTGGGGCCGGCTGGCGGTGCGCAGGCGCTCAGGCAGCGAGCTGACCATCTCGTGGTCGGACTGGATCCAGTATTCCCAGCCCGTCTTGTCGGGCGGGTTGACCCACATCTCGTCGAAGGTGGGCTGGCTCAGGAAGCGCTCGAGCCACTTCCAGCCCCGGAAGGCCGAGCCGGCCATCAGCCGGCAGTCGTAGCCGGCGTTGCGCAGGATCTGGTTGAAGAGCGGGGGGGCGTGGTGGGCCAGATCGCGCTTGTAGAAGATGGGGTTTCGGGCGTAGAGCAGGGAGTACATGCCCAGATGGCTGGTGTTGGAGCCGGAGTAGTGCTGCTCCAGCACCAGCCCGCGCTGCATCCACTTCCAGAGCCGGGGGGTCTCGGTGGGACCGACCGAGTTGAAGCGCCAGCTCTCGAGCAAGAGCAACACCACGTGCACCGGCTTGCCTTCAGGAGTGATCGTGGTGCGCAGCTCGGGGGGGCGCTGCAGGGCCGGGCCCAGCCGCTCGAGCTCGGGCTTGGCCCGATCTTGCAGCTGGCGCAGGAAGGGCGTTCCCAGGCGAGGGTCGAGGAAGGCGATGGGGACGCCCGTCTCGACCTGCTCGGGGCGGTACTGCACCTGGTCGATCAAGCGCTGCCCCTGGAGCAAGCTGACCACGTCCTCGGACTCGGCCAGCTTGACCGGCACGCTCAGGGTCTCGCCGGCCGGAAGGCGGCCCTGGAGGGGCAGCGAGACGCCCGACCGGGTGACCAGCGACCAGCCGGTCAGGTCCAGCTCGCCACCCAGGTTGCGCAGCAGCGCGTGCGCCTGCTGGCCGGCTCCGGGGCGCGGCAGGACGGAGACCAGGGCCACCGGGCGAGGGTGGACCAGCGACCAGCTCTGCAGGGCCAGCCAGCGAAGCTCGGGATGGCGGGTAGGCAGGTGCAGGTAGGTCCGGGCGATCAGGTAGGGGTCGCTGAAAAGGAGCGGCAGCAGCGCGGCCAGCACCAGGCTGGCCGGGTAGAGAGCCACCAGCAACCGATAGCGCAGGCTCTCGGCCAGCCAGCTGCTGACCCGGGCCACCGAGACCACCAGCACCAGAAGGCCCAGCACCGTGAAAATCACCGGCAGGGCGATGGCCGCGCCCCCGCCGGCAAACTTCATGCCTTCGCCGGGAGGCGAGTTGAGCACGTCCACGCCGAACCAGAGGAAAGGCATGATGTGGGTGCCCAGCATTTTCTGGCAGGCCAGGTCGAGCCCCAGGAAGCCGAGCAGGGCCAGCCAGCTCGAGACGGCCACCGCCGCCGCCCAGCGCGGATGGCCGCGCCGGGCCAGCCAGCACGAGACCAGGGTGGGCAGGGCCAGCAACCAGAGGTTGCGCAGAAAGAGCAGCCCGAACAATCCCAACCGGTCGGCGAGAGGATTGGAGAGGCGCTGATCCAGCTGCAGCACCAGCTGGTAGTGCTGCCATTCGGTCAGGCTCCAGAGAAAGGCCGAGAACCAACCGAACATGAGGGCGGTGCGGGTTTTCACTCGCCCTGATTAGGCTTCCAGCGGGGCAATCCTCCAGCGAGGCCCGCGGCCCCCGTCTCGCGAAGTTCTCGCTCGTGTCCGAGTTTCGCCAGAATCCAGCCACCCGGGAATGGATCCTGTTCGCCCCCGAGCGCTCCCGCCGGCCAGCGAAAAAGCAACGGCGGCCTCCCACCCCGCCCCGCCTGGTCCATGATCCCGAGTGCCCGCTCTGCCCGGGCCAGGAGCAAACCTGCACGCCCGGCGAGACACTGCGCTACCTGGACTCCTCCGGCGAATGGACCGTGCGCAGCTTTCCCAACAAATTCCCGGCCGTCCAGCCCAGGGAGCTGGCCGACCGCAGTGGCAGCCTGCTGGAGCGGCGCATGCCGGCCGCCGGCCATCACGAGGTGATCTGCGAGTCGCGCCGGCACAACGCTACTCTGGCCCGCATGCAGCCGGCCGAGGTGGAGCAGGTGGTGCGGGCCTGGTATGAGCGCATCCACGCTTTGCGCCTCTACAAGCTGACCGACTATGTGAGCCTGTTCAAGAACTACGGCGTTCGGGCCGGAACCTCTCTCGAGCATCCCCACTCACAGATCGTGACTCTGCCGATGGTGCCCTGGCAGGTTCGCCACCGCCTCGAGGGAGCGGCCCGCTACTACGACGACAACGGTCGCTGCATCTGGTGCGACCTCTTGCACGAGGAGCGCGAGGCGGGCCTGCGGCTGGTCGCGGAGCGGCCTGGATTCACCGCTTTCGTGCCCTATGCCACCTATCGGCCCAGCACCGTCTGGCTGGTCCCCCACGCCCACGCCGGCTGCTTCAGCCTGGCCCAGCCCGACCAGCTGCCGGCTCTGGCCTCCCTGCTGCATGAGGTGCTTTACCGGCTGGACCAGGCACTGAAGGATCCCCCCTTCAACCTGGTCTTCCGGGTGGGCAGCCGGGGGCATCTACGGACCGAGTATTGCCACTGGTATCTTGCCATCGTGCCCCGGTTGAGCAAGATGTCGGGCTTTGAGCTGGGCACGGGGATGTACATCAACACCTCCTGGCCTGAGCAGGATGCCGACAAGCTGCGCACAGTGCGTTATCCCTGATTGACACGGGCCCGGCGCCGCCTGGAGTCGACCAGCGAGGCGGCCCCACAGACGAGCAGGGTCAAGATCAGGTAGCTGGCCGGACAGAGTGCGCCCAGCAGGACCCTCTCGCCCTTCCAGTAGCCGAAGGGCACCTCGGGCGAGGCGGCAGTGACCGATACCAGGCTGTACATCGGGGACAGGTGGACCAGGCTCCACCAGGGCGCCCAGGGGCGGTCCAGACAGAGCAGCAGGCCCACGGCCGGGGTGCCGAAAATCAGGGCCAGCCAGAAGAAGTAGAGCAGTCGGAAGGGGGCCCGGGGCCAGGCCTTAGCCACCGCCCGCACCACCGCCGAGGTCGACCACAAGATGACGATGGAGGTGCCGCTCAGACAGATCAGCATGGCCGGCTGATCGCCCTCGAGGTACGGTCCAACGTTCAGAGCGATCATGCCCAGCGAGAACAGGACCGTCCACACCCACCAGCGCGAGCCCGGGTATCGCTCGAACTCGTGCTGATCGCGCCGGGTGCGATACTCGGGACGATTCAAAAAGCAGCCCAACAAGACCAGGTTGAGGGCCGAGAGCCAGCTCCACAGCTGAGCCCAATCGCTCTCCTCTTGGAAGTGCTGGCCCAGGTAGTAGGAAAAGCAGGCCACGTCGACCACATACCAGACCAGAAATAGAAGCCCCATCTGGCGGGGATAGCGGGCCCTGGGCTCGAGGTGGTTGAGGGTCTTGAGGAAGAAGAACATCGACAGGCAGAGCAGGTTGAAGGCCAGCCAGCTATAGCCTTTCCACGGGTGCTGGAAGAGGGCTTCCACCAGCGAGCTGAGCCACGGCACGGTGGCCATGAACCAGAGGAGCAGGGGGAACCCGACCGCCAGGCTGGCATAAGTCTGGGTGGTGGCATAACCGCTGCGCTTCTCGCGGGCCGAGAGCATGAGACCGAACTGCACCAGCAAGATGGTGAACCAGAAGAGGAGGAAAGCGATCAGGCCAAGTCCCTGGATGGTGCCGCCCCCCAGCACCAGGCTTAAGACTCCCATGGGAAGACCGCCCAGCAGCAGGAGGAAGGAGAGGAGCAAGGCGTGCAGCAGCTTCCCGGCCACGATCTGGGCCGGGCTGGCTCCCCCCACCAGCAACAGGTCCAGGCTGTTGCGTTCTTTCTCGCCGCTGATGGCGGCGCTGGAGAAGGCCGGTGTGACCAGCAAGAGCACGGCAGACTGCAGCAGGATCAACACTCCCACCAGTTGGGAGGCCTCCATGCGCAGCGACCAGTAGTCGGTCTGGCTGTCGAGGTTGCGCAGCGAGAAGAGGGTGACGCCGCAGGCCAGGGCCAGGTAGATCACCTGCATCCAGACGAACTTTCTCTCCCGGAGGCCAATGCGCAGCTCCTTGCGAAAAAGGGGGTTCTTGAGCCAGACAGCCTTCACTCCGAGCCACCGCCCCGGGTCAGGGAGAGATAGGCGCTCTCGAGGTCGGTCCGGACAGGAACCAGCTCACACGGCTCGAGATCCTGCAGGGCCAGGGTCTTGAGAAGGGCGGCGGCGGCCTGGGGTCCGCCCGCCAGGCGGAAGGAGAACAGGCCGTCTTCCAGGCACTCGAGCTCTGCGGCTCCGGCCGCCAGCAAGAGCTCGGAGGCACGCTGGGCCGAGCCCAGCACGCGCAGCTGATAGCCCTCGCAAGCGGCCCGGTGGAGCACCTCGTCCAGGGTGCCGAAGGCCACCAGCTTGCCTTCCTCGAGAATGCCGACGCGTGTGCAGAAGTCGGCCAGCTCGGGCAGGATGTGCGAGGAGACCAGGATGGTCTTGCCCATGCGGCGCAGCTCGCGCAGCAGCTCCTTGAGCTCGGAGCGGGCGCGCGGGTCGAGGCCCGAGGCGGGCTCGTCCAGAATCAGCACCTGCGGATCGTGCAGCAGGGTGCGGGCCAGGCAGAGGCGTTGGCGCATCCCTTTGGAGAGGTGCTCGGTGAAGGCCTCGCGACGCCCTCCGAGGTCGGTCAGATCGAGCACGTCGGCGATCAGGCGCTGGCGGCGGGCCGAGCCGAAGCCGTGCAGCTCGGCGAAGAGATCGAGGTACTCCCACACTTTCAGGCCATCGTAGAGCCCGAACTGGTCGGGCATGAAACCGATGGCCTGGCGCACCCTCTCGGGCTCCTCGCGCACCGAGATGCCGGCCACATAGGCCTCGCCTTCGCTTGGCTCGAGCAGGGTGGCCAGGATGCGAATGGTCGTGGTCTTGCCGGCTCCGTTGGGACCGATGAAGGCGAAGGTGTCCTGAGGCTCGATGCGCATGCTGAGCGCGTCCAGCGCCACCTGCTCGCCGTAGCGATGAGTTACTTCGACCAGCTCGATCATCGGAGCAACACCGCCAGGATGTTTTCGTCGCGGCGCCGGCCCACGCCCTGGCCGGTCACCGGGTCGGGAGACTGGGCAAGAAAGCCCGTCAGCCAGAGCCCCCCACCCCGGTGTACCGTGTCGAGCAGCACTCGACGCTGTTCAGACGGATCCCGAGGGGGAGCTTTCGAGAGGGCCATCGCAATGCTCTTGCGACCCGGCTCGAGCCGGAAGAACTCGCTGGCCAGGCCTCGGTCGGAGAACTGGCACTCCTCCAGGGTGAGCCCCGAGTCGTTCTGCACGTAGCCCACCAGTCGGTCGCCCTGACGCTCGAGGACGAGGGTGACAGGGCCCGGCAGGGGGCGGCTCTCGGTCAGCAGCAGGGTGGTGCCCGACCAGGCGTTGAGCTTGAGATCGCGCATCTCCAGTCGGCCGTTGCATAGACCGGTGCCCGAGGCAATCAGGTCCTCG
The DNA here is from genome assembly GCA_045863235.1 of Candidatus Xenobia bacterium. GTDB lineage: Bacteria > Vulcanimicrobiota > Xenobia > Xenobiales > QWHO01 > QWHO01. The sequence continues at coordinate 90,168 of BTUM01000012.1, forward strand.
CCGTAGTAACTGCCAGCCGCGCTGAGGTCGGCCTCGGCGCCGCACTCGAGGGTGTAGGTCCCCTCCCAGAGGGTATCCAGGAAGACGGTCGCCTCATAGAGCCCGCGATTCTGTCCGCTCTCCAGCCGAAGCAGCCCGAACTGCTCGAGACGGGGCTCGAACCCGCGCGTCTGGGCCGTGTACAGCACGATCAGGGCCGAGAAGGTGAGCGAGAGCAGGGGCAAGGTGAGCAGCGCCCAGACCCGTCGCTGGCGCTTGCGCAGGAACCAGAAGTTGAGAGGCCCGGCCGCCAGGAAGTAGCCGCCCAGCGCCAGCGCGATGGCCGGGTAGCGAATGCGGTCGGCGTGGCTCAGGCCCCACAGCTCTTGCGGCTGCCAGCGTGGCCAGTCATTGGGCCCCCCCATGAAGATGCGGTCGAGCAGCGCGAAGCTGGTCTTCTCCCCCAGCAGCTGAGGCCGGGTCATCTCGGCGGTAATCAGGTAGACGCGGCCCAGTCCACGACCCGCCGCGATCATGAGCGGATGGCCCTCGCGCTTGACCAGCACGGTGCCGCCAGACAAAACGTTGCCGGTCAAAAGCTCGTAGCCAGCTTTCAGCGTGACGGTCCTCACCGGCTGCAGGGGAAAGAAGGCTTCCAGAGGCGTGCCGCGGTACTCGTTCGGATCGGAGGTCGCGATGAACACAAGCTCCCCGCCCGAGCGCGCGAAGTCAGCCAGAGCAGCCATCTGGAGCTCGCTCAGAGCCAGCCGGGCCCGGTCGTGAAGCACAACCCGAGACGCCCCCAGGTAGGCTCGGGCGCTCTCCGGGGCACGCAGCACGGCCCGGCTGGTGGCCAGATGATTGACGCGCAGCTCGTGGGCGTTGACCAGCCCCAGCAGGCTCGGCTCGGGGCTGAGCACCAGGGTGGCGTTGCTCAGATAGCGGAGCTCGAGGCTCTGGACCGCCCGCAACTTGCCCTCCACCAGCAGCTTGAGCTCGAGCTTGAGGCGATCATGGCGAGGCTGCAGGTTGACACGCAGATCGGTGTGGCGACGAGAGCCGGCCGGCAGCTCCAGCTCCACCCAACCGGCCAGCTCCCCGTCCGGGAAACGCGCTTCCAGGCGGCCCTGGACGGTTCTTCCTGTCTGGTTGGAGACCTCGGCGTAGAGGCCCGGGGTGCCGACCGAGACAGGCTGGCCGAAATAACTGTCGACCCTGAGCTCGAAGTCATCCGCGGCCCCGGCAGGCATGCAGCCCAGCCAGACGAGAATGAGCCAGCATGATGAGAGGCGCGCGATGAGCCAGACCAGAACTTTGCGAGAAGTCCGGCCGCAAAACCCCTCGTGGTGGCGGAGGGACCCTCCACCACCACAAGATATTGCAGGCGGCCGGACTTGTCGCACAATCTGTTGGGCGTCGCGCAGCCGGAAAACTGTGCCAAGGGGGGGTCCGACCGCGCACCTGGAGCAACGGAGGCGCACTGCCAACCCATTGGACTTCAGAGGGTGAACTCCTTGTGGTGGCTGGTGCTGGTGGCGGCCTTGCTGGCTCCTGCCCGGGCCCAGGAGCTGGTCGGAGCCCTGCAGCCCATCGAGCCAACCTCCCTGGTGTGCGAGCACCTCGTGGTGCGGGTGACCCCGTCCCCCTCGGGCGCCCGGGTTGAGCTGGACGCCACGCTGCACAATCCCCTCAAGCAGCAGAGCGAAGCCAACCTGATGCTGCTGGACGCCGCTGAGCTGCAGGTTCTGCGGGCCGGTGCCCCGGTCAAGCTCGAAATGGTGGAGGCGCGCGAGCACAAGGTGGCCACCTTCCTCGTACGCCTCGATCCGGGCGAGCGAATGCGATTGTCAGCCCGCTGGAGCTCCCCGGGTCGCTCCTTACGACTCAAACTGCCCGAGCCCGGGTCCTGGAACGGCTACGAGAGCTGCACCCTCTTCGTGACCGCCCGGCCCACCTGGCAACTGGCCGTGAGCCCGCCGGTGGCCAGGCTCTACTCCACGGTCGAGGACGATGTCTACGGAGCCTCCCTGGGGCCCAACCAGGCTGGCTGGGTGGATGTCGAGGTGAGCTACCAGGGGCCCCCAATCTGGCTGTTTCTGATCGTCTTGCCGGCCGCCGCCAGCCTGGCCGCCGGAGCTCTGGCGCTGGCCTGGCCCGGCCCCCCGGCCAGGCGGGCGGTAGGGCTGGCCTACCTGATCAACGGGCCGCTCTACCTGTGGCTGCTCGGGGAAGGCTATACCGCCTGGCAGCCAGGGCCCATTTCCCTGTTCGTCTGCTTCGCCGCCGGGCCGGTGGCGGCAGCACTCTACTCGGTGCTTGGATTTCCCCGCCGCGGGATCATCCGCTAATCCGGGCGCCGCCGGGCATGGCGGCGAAGCTGAAGCGTGTGGACGGAAAGGAGGATTTTCAAGCGGTGCAGAAAACCCGGCCGCGGAGGTCGGCTTGAAATGAAGAGATTTACCAACATGATCCTGGTCGCGTGCCTGATTGCGGCCACTCGCGTGGCCAGCTACGGCGAAGATTGGACCATTACGCCCGGTCAGAGCGTCGGCCCGGTCAAGCTCGGCATGCGGCTCACCGAGGTGGAGGCCTCCAGCAAGCTCCTGCCTGGCGGCACCGGAAGCCTCATCCGCAAGGACACCCAGACCACCTTCACGCCCAAGGGACAGATGAAGATCGTCTACACCCGCTACGGCGGCATCGAGGTGCAGTGGGACCCGCGGGCGGTCCAGATCATCGTCACCCAGCCCAAAACCACCACGGCCCAGGGACGCTCGGTGAACCTGGTGGGGCCGGGCGGCGTGCGGGTGGGCAGCAGCCTGCAGGACATGGAGCAGGCTCTCGGTCGCACCTACGAGTCGCGCGAGCTCAAGCCCCAGAAGGGGGTCTACATGTACCGCTACCTCGACAAGAACATCGGCTGCGTGGTCAAGGGCGGCAAGGTGGTCAGCATCAACATCTGGCCGGGGAAGCAGTAGTCCGCAAAACCACTTTCCCGAAGGCACCGCTCTCCATGACCGCCCGGTGGGCGGCCGGTGCCTCCTCCAGAGCAAAGGTCTTGCCCACCACGGGCGCAAGCATCTTGCACTCCAATCCGGCCCGAATGGCGGCGTGAATCTGGCCCAGCTCCTCGGCGCTGGCGTTGGCCAGAGACAGGCCCAGCACACTCAGATCGCCGCTCATCGTCCAGCGAGGATCGATCTCGATCTTGCCCCGGCTGCCGATCACCACCACACGCCCGCGCGGGGCCAGCAGCGACAGGTCGTTCTCCAGGTTGACATTGGCCAGCATCTCCAGGATCAGATTGGGACGCAGAGCGCGCACCTCGTCGAGGTAGCCGGGCGCGGCGTGATTGAAGACGTGGTGGGCTCCCAGACGGAGGACCAGGTCGAGCCCCGGCTCGGTGGAGGCGGTGCCCAGCACCGTCAGGCCGGCCGCGCGAGCCCACTGCACGGCCGCCTGGCCGACTCCGCCACTGGCCCCGTGCACCAGCACGGTCTCGCCAGGGCGAGCGTGAGCGCGCAGGAAAAGGGCCCGGTAGGCAGTGCCGTAGGGGACATAGAGTCCAGCCCCCTGCTCGAAGCTGGTGGACTCGGGCAGCGGATGGACCTGCTCGGGAGCGCACAGAGCGAACTCGGCATAGGTGCCGGTCAGGCTGCCGGCCAGGTAGACCCGCGCGCCGGGCTCGAAACCGGGCCCCGAGCGCACCACACCGGCCGCGTCCGTGCCCGGCGTGTAGGGTAGCTGAGGCAGCCGTCCGTACTTGCCCGAGCGGATGTAGGTGTCCACCGGATTGACCCCGGTGGCGTGCACCTCCACCAGTACCTGCTCAGGGCCGGGGACCGGGTCGGGCCGCTCCTCCACCGTCATGACCTCGGGCTCGCCAAACTCGCTGACCACAATCGCTCTCATGCAGATGGCTTCGCGAAGGAAAAGCGAGCCTCCCTGCAAACAGCAGCCCATGACTTTCAAGGCTCTGCCGCTGACCCCGGTCCTGCTCGACTACCTGCGCAGCGTTTCCTTGCGCGAGACCGACCTGATGCGCAGACTGCGCGATGAGACGGCCCGGTTGCCTTACGCCCAGATGCAGATCGCTCCTGAGCAGGGCCAGTTCATGGCCTTGCTGGTCGAGCTCATGGGGGCCCGCCGGGCGCTGGAGGTCGGGGTGTTCACCGGCTACAGCAGCCTGGCGGTGGCCCGGGCCTTGCCCGAGGATGGCCGCTTGATCGCCTGCGACATCAGCGAGGAGTGGACCAACATCGCCCGCCGCTACTGGGCCGAGGCCGGGGTGGCCCACAAGATCGACCTGCGGCTGGCCCCGGCCCTCCAGACCCTGGACGGCCTGCTGGCCGAGGGGCAGCACAACACCTTCGACTTCGCCTTCCTGGATGCCGACAAGGTCAGCTACGCCGACTACTACGAGCGCATGCTCGAGCTGGTGCGACCCGGGGGACTCGTGCTGGTGGACAACGTGCTCTGGTCGGGCGACGTGGCCGATCCGGCGGTGCAGGACCGGGACACGCTGGCTCTGCGGACCTTCAACCAGCGGTTGCACCAGGATCAGCGCATCAGCCTCTCACTCTTGCCCCTGGCCGACGGGGTGACGCTGGCTCGCAAGCGCTGACCAGGACCGAGTAGTATATTTCTACCGGAGGCATGGTAGGCATTTTGAGCCTTTGCCGAGGGGCAGGTTCCAGGGTATCCTGAGGCCAGAGAAAAGCTTCGACCCTCTGCGGGTGACCCCCCCCCGACCGCAGGGGGTCATTTATTTGTAGCGCCTTCCCAGCGCAAACTCGATTCGCCGCATCAGGGCTGACAGCGCGAACGGCTTGGAGACGAAGTCGAAGGCCCCTCCCTCCAGGGCCGCCTCGATCTGGCCCTCCTCGAGCTGGGCGGTCATCAAGAGGACCCTGGTGCGATTCAAGGCTCCCTTCTCGCGCAGGCGGGCCAGCAACTCGGTTCCGGTCATCCCTGGCACGAGCTGATCGAGCAGGAGCACCCGGGCCTGCAGCTGGAGCGGATCTTCCGCCAGCATCGCAGCCGCGGCCGCCCCATCCACGAACCAGTGAGTGGACAGACCCCGCGAGCGACAGGCTTTCAGAACCAGCTCTCCCAGTGCCTCGTCGTCTTCCACCAGAACCACATCCACCGTGCGATGGGAGGCCTCTGCGAGCGCGCCATAGACCCGTGAGCGGCCTTCCTGCTTGGCCCGGTAGAGAGCCTGATCGGCCAGGCGCAGCAAGCCCTCGATGTCCTGGGCATCATCAGGGAACTGGGCCACCCCGGCCGAGAACGAGAGGGTGAAGCTGCCTCCCTCGGGAGCCGGTAGCTCCTGGATCTTGAGAGCCTCCAGGCACTGCTCCAGTCGACGAATGGCGTTGGCTCCGTCGCTGTCGAACAGGCCCACCACGAACTCCTCGCCTCCCCAGCGGATGACCGTGTCTTCCCCCCGGAAGGTGTTGGTGAGATGACGGGCGCACAGACGCAGGGCCAGGTCGCCGCTGCCGTGCCCGTAATGGTCGTTGACCTGCTTGAAGTGGTCCAGGTCCACCATGGCCACGGCCAGCGGGGCGCCGTGCCGGATGGCGATCTGCAGCAAGCGGGTCAGGTCTCGCAGGCCCCGGCGGCGGGTGGCTACCCCGGTCAAGAGGTCGGTATCGGCCAGCCGGCGGTAGTGCTGGGTGCGGGCCAGCCGGTTGGAGATGCGGGTGACCAGCTCGGAGTCCACGACCGGCTTCTGGATATAATCGTCGGCCCCGGCCTGGTAGATGCGCTGCACCGTGCTGGTGTCGAAGTAGGCCGTCAAAAAGAGCACCGGGCGGTCGCTCCAGCGCGGATCGGTGCGCAGCACGCGACAAAGGTCGAGCCCGCTGAGGTAGGGCATGTCCACGTCCAGCAGGATCAGGTCGGGGGACGAGAGCTCGAGCGCCTCCCAGAACAGGGTGGGGTCAGAGAGGGTCTCGACGGCCAGCCCCATCGGCTCGAGCGTGCCTTTGACGGCCTCGAGGATGGAGGGGTCGTCGTCCACCGCCAGCACCCGCACTCCCAGCTGCCCCCGGCGCTCGAGCAGGATTCTGAGCTCTTCGCTGATCTGCTGGGGAGTGAAGGGCCGACAGAGCACCTCCACACTTCCCATTTCCGTCAGGGCCAGGCGGGCGTGCAGCCCCTGCTCGCCGGTCAGCACCAGCATGGGCAACTGGGGAAACTCCCAGGAAAGCTCCTTGAGCAGCTGGACGCGCGTGGCCAGATCGCCGCTGCAGGCATCCAGCAGCAGCGCTCCGGGCAGCTGGTCACGCACCAGAGTGCGCGCTTCCTCATTGCTGGTCGCGCGGGTGAGAGTGAATCCAGGCAGGCTCTTGGCCATCTCGGGGTCGTCGCTCACGACCAGAATGCTCTTGCCTGGCTGAGTCTTCGAGGCTGCCTCCGGGCCGGGCGGCGCGGTTCCCTCGAGCTGGAAACGAATCCGCTGGGCCAGCTCGAGCAGGCGCAGGCGCTGCTCGCCGCTCAGCACGCTGGCGTGGGCAAGCAGCGACTCGGCCTCGCGGGCCAGCAGCGACGCCTCCTGAAACCCGAAAGTTCCGGCCGAGCCGACCAGCTTGTGCATCTCGCGCTCGACCTGGCGGCGCGCATTGGCTTCCAGCTCGCCGTGCTGCAGCACCTCGGCGGCCATCTCCAAGGAGTGAACGCGAGCCAGGTTGGAGGCCCGAAACTTGAGCCACAGTCCGGCCAGCGCACTGAGCGTCTGGCTGCGCGCCGCCGGCACGCGGGGGGGCTGGGGCCGCATGCGAATGCCCAGTTCGGCCGCGACCGAACGGGCCAGCTCGGGCAGATCGACCGGGGTGGCCAGCACCCGCTTGACCCCGAGGCGTCGCACCAGCCTGGTGGCAAGGCCGGCCTGGTCGTATTCATCGGGCGGCAAGCAGTAGATGATGGGGACGGCGTGCAGCGGGGTCTCCCGCTTGCGCAGCTCGCCCAGGTAGCCCAGGGGGTCGTCGCCCAGGGCGACCTGGTCGATCAAGAGCAGGCTGGGGATGCACTCAATGACCTCCAGGGTGTCCACCGGCTCGATGTCGAGGTCGTAGAAGTACTTGCGAAGGCGCTCGAGCAAGTCGGCTGATAAGCCGAGCGCAAAAACCTTCAAGATTCCCAGGCCGCACGCATGCGAAGGGCCTCCTGGCGCAGCTGGTCCAGCTCCGAGTCGTTGATCGACAACCGCGCCGCCATGCGCTGGATGTAGTCGTACTCTTCGCTGGCCAGGGCGTTGTCGGCGAAAGCCACAGCCAGCAACAGGCGCATGGCGTTAAGTCGGCTGTCGTGATCGGGGATGTGAGTCTCCAGGTGGGCCATATCGGGGTGCTGCTTCAGGGAGTCTTTCAGCTGCTCGACCTCGGCGCTCTCGCACCCCATGCGCAAGAGCACATTGGCCACCATGGCCTCTTCCTCGGGCGCCCAGCGATGGTCGGCCCAGGCCATCTGGATCAGGGCCTTGACGATCTCCCTCTGACGATCATTCACCTCGGAGCGCTTCGCAAAGAGCCTGCTCCCCCTCCTTCCGGGGGTGGAGCCTACTCGTCCTCTTCGGGAGGCAGGCAGCTGACCGCCACCAGCTTGGCCATCCGCTTGAGGTCGCTGTTGAGTCGCTCGGCGCTGTACTCGGCGTCGACCACCTTGAGCAGACGGTACTCGCGAGCGGTCATCTCGAACTCCATCCAGGGCTCCAGACCGCGCAGGGTATCCACGAACTCGTCGTCGAGAGTGGCCCGGGCCTCCTCGACGGTGGCATTCTTGAGGACGTAGCGCTGATCGAACTCAGGTCGTCCCAGTTTGATCTCGCCCGAGATGCCGAGCTGGTCGAGATGCTGGGTGAGATGGCTCTCGGCGCAGACCAGCAGCTTGTGGCGGGGACGGGCCCGGGCCACGATCAAAAGCTTGCCCTCCGGCACGAAGCCGAGGTGGAAAGATTGGCCGTGCTGCTCGAGACGCGTCTCCACGCTCTCGGGCTCGGCGCTGGTGGGCCGGCCCTGGGCCACGCGGGCGCGCAGGTGCTCGGCGAAGGTCTCCAGATCGAGTGTTTTTAGTTCCATGCCTGCTTCCTTTGGCCTCTGGGGCGGCTAGTCCTCCACCAGAGCCGGCAGACGCACTTGAAGTGGGCGCGTTTCTTCCAGGAAAAACTCACCGTCCAGGGCGCTGTCGCCTCCGGGCCAGATGGAGAAGCCCCCCCGATAATGCGGTGGGATGTTCCAGTCGCCCTGGATGGTGCGTCCCTGCTGCACCCCGGAGTAGTACACGCTGTGCGAGCCGGGGTAGCTCTTGGTCCACCAGACGCGCCGCGACTCCAGATCATAGTGCCCCCCGATCAGAAAGGCACCGATGTCGTCTTGCCCGCGGCCGATCATGCGCCCGCGGCGAAAGGTCAGATCGAGCGACTGGCGATGAAACCGGCGGTCGCCCGGCTGAGTGTAGAAACCAGTCCAGGGACCTGAGGGGAAGCCAGAGTCCTTTTCGTTCTCCTCGGGTTGGGACACCCCTTGATTTTAGGAGTCTCGCTCCAGCTTGTAAAGCACCACCTGGTTCTGCTCCACCGTGGCGAAGGTCAGCACCCGACCGTCCTCGCTCAGCTTGGGCCAGAAACTGAGGCCCTCCACCGTCAGAGGGGTGGTCTGCCCGTTCTCCATGAGCATCACCTGAGGCTCGCGCGACTCGCCCGGCTTCTTGCTGCGGCGGGTCCAGGCGGCCACCGAGCCGTCTGCCGACAGGGTGGGCTCGCTTTCGTCCACCTTCTTCTCGCCGGCCAGGACCGTGACATTGCCGCCCTTATCGTGGAACCAGAACACGTCGTCATCGAACTCCCGGGAGACCTGGGAAAATGCCACAACCCTCCCGTTGGCGCTGATGGCCGGGTCGAACTCGGACTCTGGATTCTCGGTCAGTGGCTTGATGGTGCCGTGCTCATCCTTCATCCACAGATCACCCCCGTCGAAGCGGACCTTGCGCCGGAAGAACACCCTGCTCCCATCGGCGCTGATCAGAGGGTCGGTGTTGACCCCGTCGCCCGAGGTGACCTGATCCATCTTGCCTTCCTGCTCGCGGAAGATGTCAAAGCCCCAGGGACTGCCGCTGTCGTCGTTGGTCCAGACGATGGTGCGCCCGTCGGCCGAGACCTGGGGATCGGTCTCATGGGCCGGCCCATCGGCCACCACGACCGTCTTGCCCTGGACGTGCTTTTTGATGTCCCAACTGCCCTGGCCCCACTGTTTACCGGAATAGTGGCTCCAGGCCACCACCTGGCCGTCGCGGCTGAGGGACGGCGAGATGTCGTGGCGCGGGTCATCGGTCAGTCGCTCGACGCGATCGCCCTGGTGACGAAAGACGTCCCACTGCTCATTGTCGATCCACTTATTGTAGACCACCGTGCTGCCATCGCCGGACAGCACGGCCGGGCCCAGGTTGCCCTGGTCGATTCGGGTCAGCTTGCCCGCGAGGGCCGGGTTGATCTGCATGCCGGCAGCTTAGGGGTCAGGGCGCTCCAGATTGTTGCTGTCTTTTTAACTCCTCCAAAGACGGCTCCGACTCGAGAGACCGAACCGGGCTCGTGGTGCGCACGAGTCGCTACAGGATTCCCGTCTGCACCGAGGGGCTCTGGGCCGTGGCCTGAGGTGGAGGAGTCAGCACCGTGCCGCCCAGCCAGGCACAGCCCAACACGGCCAGCAAGAAGAGGGCGCGGCGAATGCGGCGATGGTACCAGTTCATAACAAGTCCTCCCACGAGATTGAAGATATTCCAGACTGTCGCACCTTGCGGGACTCTTCTTCCCGGCTCTCGAAACTGCCCTTAACCGAACTCAGGGGAGGCAGTCCATGGCCGATTACTACGTGAACGCTCTGGAAGCTCTGACCGGAATCTCCGCTCGCGATTCGATGGGGGACGTCTCCGGCCTCGAGAACCTGGGCTCAGCCGCCTCCCGTGTAGCTGGCGGACGGCCCGGCCAGGGCGCCTCGATGGCCGACCAGGCCGACATCTCCTTTGCCCGGACGCAGAGCCCTGCCTCCCAGCTCAACGGCCAGATCGCCGACATCTGGGAGGCCATCCGGCGCGGTAACAACACCTACTACTTCAGCAGCGCCACCGACGCCCAGGGGCGCTATCACGCCGCGGTCGAGGCCAAAGCCAACGAGGTGGTGGCCAGCTTCGCCGGTGACGCCGAGGACATCGCTGAGATCCGCAACCGCCTCCTGCGAGGGGAGTCACTCGACAGCGTGCTGGCCGACGTGCGTGAGAAGCGCCACGACCTGAACGTGGCCGCCGCCGTGGCCAAGAACAAGTCCACGGCCCAGGCAATGGTCAACAACGACATCGTCGACCCGAACATCCACGAGAGCTCCTCGGTGGCGTACGCCAAAGACGGCTCCACCGCAGGCGCATCCTCAGGCAAGGAGTCTTCCTCGGCGGCCCACGCCGAAGGCGAATCCACCGCTGGTGCTTACGCTGACGGCAACTCCACCGCAGCCGCTAAAGCCAGGGATGGCTCCCACGCTGTCTCGGGTGCCTTCGAGCAGTCGCTCGGCTTTTCCAGCGCACGCAACAAGTCGGAAGCAACCGTGGATGCGAACAACGGCGCCACTGCGGAGGCCGAGGCCGACCTGCAAGGGGTGAGCCGCTCGGAGGCGCGCAACGACTCTCGGGCCACCTCCCGAGCTCGGGCCGGTGACGCCCACGCCGAGGCCAGCACCGGCTCCACCGCCGAGGCCAAGAGCGAGCAGGACCGCCACATGAATTTTGAGGTAGGCAAGGACGCCAAGAGCGTCTGGGGCGCCTTGCGCCAGGCCGGCTGGTCGGACGAGGAGATCGTCAAGCAGAAGATGGTCGATCAGGTGGCTCGTGAAAACCGACTCAAGGACCCCAACGTCGTCCAGCCAGGACAGAAGCTGCGGGTGCAACCAAACCCGGCTCGGCGTCCTTCGGCCGACGCCGAGGCGCGCGAGTACTCCGAGGCCAGCGCCACAGCCCGGGGGCCCGATTCCCACGCCGGCGCGCTATCCGACCAGGAAAGCAAGCTGGAGGTGAACAGCAAGCCCTTCCAGTCACACGACATCAAGGCCTCGCCCCCGCGAGAGTAGAGTAGAGGCTCGCCCGCCCGGGCGTCGAAAACTGCTGCGTGGACCCGCTTTATCAGCTCATCTACCAGAGCACGCAGCAGCGGATGACCGAGAATACGCAGAAGTCGAGCGACCTGCTGCGTATTCAGAAGAAAGAGCTCAAGGAAAAGAGCTCGCGGGCCAACGAGCTGGACTCGGCCGAGCTTTCCCCCGACCTCAACTCGATGGGGGAAGACCTGATGGGGTCCATGGACCCGGATATGTTCGGCCGCAGCAATTCCGCCGAGCGCTTCAAGCGCGCCTGGGAGGAAGAGCCCGAGGAGCGCAAGGAGCAGGAGGAAGAAGGCGAGGAGGAGGGCGAGCCCGGTGACGGGCCGACAGGAACTGCTGCTCTCCCCGAGGTGCAACGCGAGCCAGATTCCGAAGGGTCCGAGTCGGAGTCGGAGTCAGAGTCTCAGACGGAATCAGAATCGGAATCGGAATCCGAGTCGGAGCCGGAGCCGGACGACGCCGAAAATGAGCCCGAAGAGCCAGATTCCGGGGGGAGCGAGGCCGAGGACCTGCCCGCCGTGGTGCTCGAGCCCGACGTGCTCGATCGCTCCCAGGCCGCTCTGGCGGCCACCGACACGGTGGAGGCGCCCGAGCCCGTCGAGACCCCCTCCGAGGAGAAGCTGGAGTCAGCCGCCTCGGGCTTCACATCGCTGCTCGACCAGGGCTCGGGCTTTCTACGCTCAGACGTGAAGGCGGATACCGCAGAGCTCGTGCTGGAGCCAGATGACCTGCCTCTGCCCGAGTTGCCTCCTGGACTGGCCGACCTGACAGCTCGCCTGATCTCGGGCGACAGCTCCCGTCCCGGTTATCGCAGACTGGCCCACCTGCTCTCCCGCTTCGGAGCCGGAGTGCTGCGCCTGGCCTTGCGCGAGAAGGTGCAGGTCTACCTCTTGCCCCCGGGCAACCGACTGCACGCCCATCCCCTGGTGGCCAACCTGCTGGAGGACGAAGAAGTCGAGGGCGCGGTCTACATCCCCGAGAAGCGCACCATGGTGGTGGAAGACTCCTGCGTTGCTCGCGTCCCGCGCGGCTTCCACCCGGTGCTCTACTACTTCGCCCACGCGTTCGACCACGTGCTCGGAGGCGGCGAGGGCTACGCCAGCCTCAAGTCGGCCGCCGTGGTGGCCAGCTACGAGAGTTGTCGTCAGAGCCTGGCCGGACACCGTTTCGCCGACGACCTGGCGGGAGCGTCCCCGGTGCACTATTTCGCCCAGGCCGTGGAGTCGTATCTGGGCGAGAACGACAGCCTGGAACCGCTCTGGTCGCGCGACGACCTGTACGACTTCGACCGCTCGATCTACGACTATGTCGACTACCTGCTCCGCCGGATCAACAAGTAGATGGTCCTCTACCCCCTGCGATCGAGCAACGAAGGGCGCAAGGCGGGCGAATTCCCGGTGGGTCAGATCCACTTTGACGGCCAGACCGTAAGCATCGAGTGCCCCGACCGCGATCTCCTGGCACGCCTGCGAGAGCTCTTCGCTCAACCCCGGCGAGTGCGGGCGGTGCGGGGCGATCAGGAGCAGGTGATGGCCCACACCTGGATCACCCTCGAGCCAGGCACCGAGCAGCACTTCAGCGCCTGCGTGGCCCGACTGCACCACTTCGGCCTCGTTCCGGGCTGAGACAGCGACCGACCGGAACCTGGCTAAATCGGCACCCTCGGTGACGGGAGCCTGACAGGCATCCTGCCTGGTCGCGCCCGCGGCCGCGACCGAACTCGCCTCGCCTCCCCTCTGCCGACTAAACCCGCCTGCTCTGCCGACTGAACCCGTTTCCCTCCGCCGACTGAAAGCTTCAGCCGCCCAACCCGCTGCCTTTGCAGGAAGAGAGGTAACGCGCAAATCATCTCGAAGACCCTGTAGTGCAAAACACAAATTTTACACTACAGATGGTCCGACCATGTTTTTGAGGAAGAGCGGTCGCAAGTTTCTCTTGCTGCACTCCTATCGGGAGGGCGGAAGTCGAGTGCGCCAGTTGACACTGAGACAATTTGAGGGTGTCAGCGGGCTTCGGGTGGCTCTAACTCGGGCGGGGTGGCGAGCGCTTCAGGAGGAGCTCGAGCAAGAATTCCCTCACCTGGAGGTGGACTGGGACGGTTTGAATGGTAAGCTGGCGGAGATCGTCGGCCGGGAGGCGATTCGGGAGGTAGAAGAGTCCTCGCGTGAAGCGACAGCTCGGGGAGAGAAGAGACGCGAGCAGGCCATCGACTCTGCCGAGGCTGGCGCCCAGATTCTCCGGCGGACTGCGAGACGACTGCGGCGGCTCTTGCTCGAGTCCAACCCGGAAAGCTTGCGACTCGCTGGACGCGAGCTCAATGAGCTGGGGGGGCTGATCAGCCAGGTTGCACCGCAGGAGTCAGAAGGCGTTGAGCGCGAGTTAGCTGCGGCAGCGGCCATTGAACAGGCCGGGGCCCTCCAGTCTGCCGCTGCAGATACCCTTGAGGCAGTGAACGGGAGGGCGGCTCGCGGACGGTTGCGCCGGGCTCAGAGACTCAGGCCCTGGGATGGGGGACTGTGGAGGCTGGAAGGAGATCTGCTGGTTCGTCATCGGCGCTGGAGAGAGGCCGAGAAGGCCTACCGTGAGGCCGCTCGGCTTGACCGGCACAGCCTGCCAACGAACCGGCGGGTCTTTCACCCCGAAGAGCCCGCCGCGCAACCCTATCTGCTCGACCTGGAAGGATTGGCCACGGTTCTGGAGCGGCAGGGTCGACTGGAGGAAGCCTGCCAGGTGCTCGGGGAGCGTGTCCGCCTCTGTCCGGAACCGGCCGCTCGCGAGGCCCTGGGCGCGGCGCTGCACAGGGCCGGTCAATTCCAACGAGCCCGCCAAGAGTTCAGCAAGCTCCCTGACCACGACTGGAGGCGGCACTATCACGAAGCGGCCACGTGGCTCGAGCAGGGCGCTGCCCTGAAAGGCCTGGAGGTCTTGCTCCGGGCCATCGCGCGCAACGACGGACCGGCCTGCACCCTCCCTCCGCGGTTTCGAAGAGGGACCCGAGTGGAACGGCCCGACTACCACTACTGGGAACAGTTTGGCGAGCTTTGGGGCGAGGAAGCACGTCGTTTCCTTCGAGCCGTCCGGGAAGAACGAATGGTTCGATTCAGGATGACCGAGCTTGGCAAGCGACGCTACCGGGTGCGCAAAGTGATGCCGCCCGAGCTGATGAGAAAGGTGGCCCGACGGGCTCTGGCCCGACTCTTGGACCCTGAGCTTGCGGCCTGAAAGTCTGAAGGGTCTGCTCAGGGGCACACAAAGAAACTACGAGAGAACCGGAGGCAACAATCCGTTCATCTCCTGGCCGGGGGACTGGCCTACAATCGGCTCGCATGAACAGCCTGGAAACTGCCGCTCGCTTTGTCAGCCAGTATGACCAGCACGCCTCCCGCACGCTCTGGCGCAAGGAATTCGAAGGGGGTTGGGTCTACGAGCCTGCCGTCAGCTCGGAGGGCGACCTCTACGTCGGCGGAGGACGCGGCGAGTTGCTGGCCCTCGACCCGCAGGGCGAGCTGCGCTGGAAGCTGCCCGTTGGCCTGGTTCTACGGGCTCCGGTGCTGTCTCCCGATGAACAAACCGTCTACGTGGCTACCCAGGAGAGTCAACTGATGGCTCTGGGTAGGAATGGCAACCTGCTGTGGGAGCAGCGGCTGGGCTACGGGGGGGTCAGCACTCCGGTGCTGACCCCGGGCGGTGGCCTGCTCGCCGGCAGCCTGGCTGGCGAACTGGTCGCCTTCACGCCGCAGGGCGAGCCCACCTGGAGCTTCAAGACCAGAGGCGGCATCCAGCAGCCGGCCCTGGCCACGCCCGAGGGGGAGATCTTCCTGCGTGACGATCGAGGCACGGTCTACGCGCTGGACGCGGCCGGACAGGAGCGCTGGAAGCTGGACACTCAGGGCTGCGGTCCGCTTGCTCGCAACGCCGACGGGTTGATCCTGGTCTCTGACTGGAAAGACCTCAAGGCGGTCGATCCTGCCAGCGGCCAGGTGCGTTGGCAGGTGCCGGCCAGCATCCCCCGCGACTGCGGTCCCACGGTGGCTTCCGATGGCACCATCTTCGTGCCCGGCCACGACAAGAAACTGCAGGCCCTCAATCCGGACGGCAGCGAAAAGTGGCGCGCTGAGGGACCGGTGGGCCTGGCCACCACGCCTCTGCTGTCCGGAGACCAACAGACGGTGGTGGTGCGGGGCTGGGATCGCCAGGTGCTGGTTTTTGGAGCCGAGGGCGGCCTGCGTTGGGTGGCGCCCACCTACCAGTACAATGGGGCCAGCATCATGTCCAAACTGGCCGTGGGGCGAGACGGAACCGTCTACGCCGGCAGCCAGGACTCGAGCCTGGCTGCATTCAAGGGGTTGACCGCCGAAGAGCAGTTGGAGGCCGCCCGGAGCCATCGCAGCGACGAGACCCCGGGCGTGCACGTGGGCCGAGAGTGGGTGGTCATCGGCGGCACGCGCTTGCGACCGCGACAGACTCAGGCCGGAACCTGAGAGAGCGAGGCCCCCAGGCGCTTGGCGGCGGCCTGACGCAGCTTGGGGTCCTGATAGTCCACCAACTGACCGCTCAGCTCGGGATGCCCCTCCAGCGCGAGCCAGGCGGCCACCTGAGCCGGCACCTCGGGCGGCTCGAGCTCACCCTTCTGCTTGAGGCCGTGGAAATAATCGGCCAGTTCGGTCGGCATCTTGTGGCGATGCTCGCGAATCTGGCCCTGCATGTCGGTGTCAACCACACCCGGACGCAGCGACAGGCAGACGACGTCGGGCTCCTCGGCGGCTACGGTGGCGGTCAGCAGCAACAATCCGGCTTTGGTGGCGCAGTAAGCGTTCCAACTCGGAACCGGACGGCTGGCTGCCCCGGTGCTGACGTTGACGATGCGCCCCCGGCTCTGGCGCAGGGCCGGCAGGGCAGCCTGCATCAGCCGGATGGGGCTCACCAGGTTGAGCTGCACGGCCTGATGCCAGTGGGCCGGGTCGACCTCGGCCAGCTTGCCGATGGGATGGATCGTGCCGGCATTATTGACCAGGGCGTCCAGGCGACCGCACCGGTCGATCACCGACTGCACCGCGAGGGCCCCGGCCTCGGGGTTTGACAGGTCGATAGGGTAAACGAGCGCCTTGCCACCCCGCGCTTCCACCCGGCGGGCTACCTGCTCCAGGTCGTCCTGATTGCGGGCCATCAGGGCCACGATCGCCCCCGCCTGGCCGAGCCACTCGGCCACGGCCGCCCCCAGCCCTCGGGAAGCTCCGGTTACGATGATGACGGGTTGCATGGGCTCTGGCACCTCCGACTCTTGCTGGCGGGGCGCTTCCGTCCGAGTGGTCAAAACCCTGTTTGTTCGAGAGGAGCTTCGATGCGTTCGAGCGGAAAGACGAGATGAATTTTTCTCAGGAGGCGCCCATGCTGACCGTGGAAGTGGATACCCGTGTGATCGTCGAGAAACGCCATCCCAGAGCCCAGCTTCCCCGCAAGGCCCACGATACCGACGCTTGCTACGATCTGATCGCCGTCGAGGGAGGTCGAATCGAGCCCGACGAGACCCGCACCCTGGATACCGGCATCGCCCTCCAACTCGAGTCTGGCTGGGAGGCCCAGGTGCGCGGCCGCAGCGGGCTGGCCAGCAGGGGCATCGTGATCCACCCTGGCACCATCGACCACCTCTACCGCAAGACCGTTCGCGTGCTGGTGCACAACCTGTCGGGCCGGCCCTACATCGTGCAGGCCGGGGACCGGATCGCCCAGATGAAGATCAGCCGCATCTGGAACGTCGCCCTGGAGGAGGGCACAGTGGAGGAGACCGCCCGCGGAGGGCTGGGCAGCACCGGGCGCTGAGCTTCGCAACGGCAACAAAAACGCCCCGTCTCGAGACGGGGCGTTTTTTGATGAACCGCTCGGCTTGTGGCCAGTTCCTAACGCGCGGGTTGGGGCTCTGCGTAGATGAAGTCGTCCACCACGACCATATCGTTCGCACCGCCGTTGGTCACATCGTTGTTGGCCCCCGAGAGCGGCGCCTCGCCGGTGACCAGAGTGACCTCACGGCAGCTCGCGCCCTGGAACTGGACTCCCAGGAAGGCCAGTCCCCGCGACCCCGGCAGCGCCGTCACCGTGGGGGTGAACGTAGAGCCATCGGGCAGCACGAAGATGATCGAGCTGGTGTTGCGGTCCGGGTCGCAGAAGACCGCCCCGAAGGCCGAGGAAACAGCGGGAGTGTTGGTGTTGGGCAGGAAGAACTCGGTATCGAACCGGCTCGCGCCCAGGGTGGCGAACAGCTTCACGGGCGAGAAGGCCTGGAACTGGGTGGGGTAAGTGGCGTTCACGTCCCCGTAGGCGTTGTCGCTGACCCGGAAGCCGGATCCATTGGTGGCAAAGATCACTCCCCGGGGGCTGTTGACGTTGAAGAAGTTGGCCGGGAAGGCGTTTGTGTTTGTCTGGGCAGCGGGTACACCGTCCCAGTTGATCTCGCGCCGACCGGTGGGGAAGACCTGGGCCGTGTTGGGGTTGAGCGGCCCGAGGGCGGCCCGGAAGGAGTCTACAGTGGGCTGAATGGCCGCCGCGTTGGCCCCGCCCGCCGAGAAGATGGTCACGTCGAAGACGTTCACGGTGGCCTGGGCGGTGGTTCCGTTCTCGGACACGGCAGTGATCGTGGTCTGTCCCACGCCGACGGCGGTCACCGCTCCCACGTCATTGACGGTGGCAACAGTGGCGTCGGCGGTGGACCACTCGACCTGGTCAGAGATGTCGAGCACGGCCCTATCATCAAAAGTAGCGGTGGCGGTCAGGCGCTCGGTGGTGCCCACCCGCAGGAAGCTGCCATCCGGGTCGACCGACAGAGCGGTCACGGCGCTGACCACCGTGACCTCGCAGAAGGCCTCGCGGCCGTTCAGGCGAGCCCGAATGTTGATCGTACCCTGACCCGTCCCGGTCACCAGACCGGTGCTGGAGACGGTGGCCACGTTCACGGAGCCCGTGGCCCACTCGACCGAATTGGTGACATCCTGCACGCCGTCCTGAAAGAGGTTTCCGGTCGCTGTCAACTGCAACGTCTGTCCTCGAGCGATGGTGGCCGAGGTGGGGGTCACGTTCAGAACCTGAACGTTGAAGAACGGGTTGCCGGGATTGCTGCAGCCCGAAGCCAGGAGGGCCAGGGCGAGCACCAGCATGAAGTATTTTCGCAAAACGACCTCCTCAGGCGGGGCTTGAAAGTTCTTCGCGGGATTCGAGGCCCGCGCCCGGCTTCCTCCGCAGACGCACTCCCGGAGCCACGGGACGGGCCCGCAGACAGTGATCGCAGTTATCGCAAAGACTGGCCGGGGGTTGGCCAAAGTACTCCAACAGCCGCTGGCGACGGCAGGCCGGCACCTCAAGGAAGGCCAGCATCGCGTCGAGTCGATCGCGATCGGCCTTCTTGAGGGCCAGGACCTTCATCCACCCGGCCACCGTGGTGGCCGGCTGATAGCGCAAGTTGCGCGGTCCATCGTAGCCGATGAGGGCACCCAGGGCCAGATTCCAGCGTCCATCCGTCCAGGTGGGAAACTCGTTGCGGGCCGCAAAGGGAACCCGCCGCTCCAGCGCCATGCGCACCTGCTCGAGCTCCTCCAAGGTGGGGAAGCGTCGATCGTGGTAGAAGTTCAAGATGTCCCGATCGAGCGGATCGTGAAGCACCACCGAGCGGGCGGGCCGGCCGTCGCGCCCGGCCCGGCCCGCTTCCTGGAAGTAGGCCTCCAGCGAGCTCGGGGCCTGAAAGTGCACCACCGTGCGGATGTTTGGCTTGTCTACCCCCATGCCGAAGGCCGTGGTGGCAACCAGCACGGGGATGCGCCCGCTCAAGAAAGCCTGTTGGGCCGAGCGACGTACCTCGGGGAAGAGGCCGGCGTGGTAGGCGAGCGCGGTCACCCCTCGCTCGCTGAGCCACTCGGCCAGCTTCTGGGCGTCTCGCTTGCGAGCCACGTAGACCAGTGCCGGCAGCGCCTCGGGAGCAGTCAGCAGCTTGCCCAGCTCCTGGGTGCGGCGGACGGCGGGACAGGGGAGCACGGCCATGGACAGGTTGGGTCGATCCACCTCGCCCACCACCCGATCGGCCGAAGGTATTCCCAGCGCGTGCAGGATGCCGCGCTGCACGCGCGGTGTGGCGGTGGCCGTCAGGGCCAGCACCGAGCGAGGCCTCAGCTCAGCCAGCACCGACTTGAGGCGCAGGTAGTCCGGCCGAAAGTCGTGGCCCCACTCGCAGATCAGGTGGGCCTCGTCGACCGCCAGCAGGGGGACGTTGCCGGAGCCGAGAGCCTGCATCAGGCCGGGCATCGTGAAGCGCTCCGGAGCGGCGAACACGAAGCGGGCCCGCCCGGCGGCGATGGCCTCCAGGGCGGACTGGTTCTCCTCGGCTGACTGCAGGTTGGTGAGCGAGTAGACATCGGTTACGCCCAGACGGCGCAAGGCTCCCACCTGGTCCTGAATCAGGGCCAGCAGGGGGCTGACGACCACGGTCGGGCCTTGGCAGAGAAGGCCGGGCAGTTGGTAGCAGAGCGACTTGCCTGAGCCTGTTGGCAGCACGGCCAGCACCGAGCGGCCAGCCAGAACGGCCTCCACCACCTCCTTCTGGTGGGGGCGAAAGCTCCCATGGGCAAAGTACGACCTGAGCTCATGTTCCAGGGAATGCATGCGACGATACCTCTGAGACCGCCAGAATGAGGCCGGACTGCTCGGCCAGGAGACGATCCTCTGAGACGATCGTAAGCCGGGCGGGTTAACCGGATGTGGCCGGATCGTGTCCGTCTGGTTGCCAGGGTGTATCCAAAAAATGAACGCCGGCCCAGAGGCCCACCAGGATAGCCTCGGCCGCGTCGTGTCCCAACGCGCGCGGGGGCGCAAGACCAGCCTCGCGCACCCGCACCCGGGCCAGCTCGACGGCCGTGGCCTTGGCCTGCTCGCCGCTGCGCCGCTGGCGTTGAAGGAGCAGCTCCTCGCGCCAGGTCTCGGCGCTCACCCAGTGAAAGGCCAGCTGGCGCGTGCGGGCTTGCTTTCGCCAGATCTCGGCCAGGCGGCCATCGCCCTCCACCACCAGGTAGCTCAAAGCGGGCAACTCGCCGAGCAAGGCATCGGCTCCCCGGCGCAGGCGAGCCACCGAGCCGAAGTTACGCGAGCTCCACCACAGGAGGCAGCCCTCGCGGGAGAAACCGGCCAGGCCGGTGCGCACCCCCACGTCCACCGCCAGCAGAGCCGTCAGCTGGCGCGACACCAGCTGAGCGCCACTTCCACCAGGACCTCGGCCGCCAGGCCCAGGGAATCCTCCAGCACCCACTCCTCGTCCCCCGCCTCGCCGGCAGGTCCGAAGACCAGTGCCGGAATTCCGGCCGCCTGCAGCAGGGCGGCGTCGGTCCAGCCGGGATGGGCGGTGCGACGAGCTGGAAGGTCGGTAGTGCGGGCCACCGCCTGCTCCAGCACGCCCAGCAGAGGACTGGTAGGCGGGTGATGGTAGGCCGGTCGGCTCGCCGTCTGGCTGGGAGCCAGCTTGGCGCGAAAGGTGGGATCGCCCCCGGCCAGGCCCTTGAGCAGGGAGGTCAACTCGGCCTCAGCCTGGCTTTCGGCTTCGCCCGGCAAGAGCCGCCGCTCGGCTCGCAGGCGGCACTGGCGGGGTTGAGCGCCCCACTCGGCGGCCGAGAAGATGGCCGTGGGCCGAAACCAGGGCGGACCCAGCCCTTCGGGGGTGGGCAAGGCGGCCAGCCTGCGATCGAGCTCGTCCAGGCCCAGCACCACCCGGGCCATCTGGGTCACCGGATTGGAGCCGCGCGAGCGCTGGGTCTCGATCTCGAGCACGGCCGAGCCGGCGTGCAGCCAGCCGACCGAAAGCCCCGTGCACTCGCACACCAGGGCGGCCTGGGGACGGTAACGCTCGAGCAGGGCTCGCGTTCCCAGCGAGCCGATCTTCTGATCCACCACCAGGGCCACCAGCAGGTCGCCGCCCAGCTTGAGGCCGGTCTCGGCCAGGATCATGGCCGACCAGAGCATGGTGGACAGACCCGCCTTCATGTCGGCGCTGCCCAGCCCGTACAGCTTTCCTTTCTCGCGTCGGGCCACGAAGGGCGCTCGCAGCTCTCCGGGGGCCTCGGTGTCGAGGTGGCCCAGCAGCATCAGCGAGGGGCCGTCGCCCCGCCCCCGCAGCACCCCCACCACGTTGGTGCGACCGGGGGCAACCTCCTGCACCTCCACGTCCAGGCCCGCCTCGCGCAGGCAGGTGGCGCAGTAGACGGCCAGCTCGGCCTCGCCGGTGCCCCCGGTGAAGCCGGGATTGACCGAGGGGATCTGGACCAGATCGACCAGCGTGGGCAAGAGCAGGTCGGGCGGGACGGGGATGGTTGCGGGCATGGGCCGTGGGGAGGTTCGCCCGCTACAGCTGGAAGCCCTCCGGACCCCAGAAGGCGAGCAGCTCGCAGGGCACGATCAGGTCAAAGCCCTGCAGGCCCAACTGCAGCCGACGGTCGGCCACCGTCCAGGCCAGCGCCCGGGTGAAGGGGTGGGCGGCCCCCAGCTGAGCCCGGGCGGCGCTGGTGGCGTCGCTGTCCCCCTTGCGGGCCAGGGCGGCCTGGCAGTAGGCGATGGTGGAGGTGTCGGCAGGCGACCAGAGGCAGAGTCCTCGCTCTTTGAGGTCGGCGGCCACATCCTCGGTGAAGTTCCCCGGCTCGGGCATAGCGTGCTCGAAGCGGCGCTTGAGGAGCGAGGCGGCAAACTGCAGCCGGACCGAGCGAGCCAGCCCAACGCTCTGCTCGGCGGCCAGCATGGTCAGCCGGTGGGCGTGTTCCCACTCCCCTACCCTGGCCTCCAGGCGAGACCGCAGCTCGAGCACCACGGGGCGCTCATCGCCCGAGCGGGCCAGCTCTGCCCGCGCCTGGGAGGGATGGTCCCGCTTCAGGGCCAGCAGGCCGCGGGCCAGCGGCGTATCGGGCAGAGCGGGGTCTTTCCAATCGAGCCAGAGATCGAGCAGGGCGCTGCGATGGTCGCGCGGGTCGAGCAGGGCGCGGGCCTCGACGAAATCGCCCGCGGCGGCGTGCAGCAGGGCCCGCTCTTCAGCCACGGCCGACCCCGGCAGGAGGGCGTGGAGCGCCTCCAGGTTGCGCAGCAGGGCCCGCAGCGCCGCCATCGACAGGGGGCCTGCCTGCCTGGTGGCCTTGAGTCGTTCCAGGAGCTGTTGCAGCACCGGTCCCCACTCCTGGTTGGTCGGCTCGAGCCAGGCCGGGGTGCATTCGCGCAGCAGGCGACCGAGCTGCTCGTCGGGGGCGGCCTGCAGCCGCCGGGCCTGCACGCTGGTCCAGGCGGCCTTGTTCACTCGCCTCTGGAAGCGCGCCGCCAGGGAGGTGAGCAAGTCGTCGGGCAGCTGGCTCTGGTGGTCGATCAGGGCCTCGTCGAGCAAGATCTGGACGGTCTCCAGGGCCTGCTTCAGAGCCTCGTCCTGGACCACCCGGGTATAGGAGAGGTCGATGCGCTGGGTGGGGCGCACCAGAGTCAAGCTGAGGAACGGATCCGGGCTGGCCGCGTCCGGCTGGGGGAAGCGGATGCCCTGGGCCACGATGGTCAGGCCCCGGTTCCGGACCGCCGAGCCCACTGCCGCAATGGCGTGGTAGTCCCCCTCGAGGGTTCGCTCGAGCACAGGGGTCTGCTCCTCCCAACGCTGCTCGATCAGGCCCTGCACGGGGTCGCGCCGCTCGCTCACCGGCGAGGCGGTGGCCAGCGCGTCCAGGGTGCGCCGGTCGGCCTGGCCAACCATCTTGACCACCAGAGCGCAGGGACCGAGCTGGAAGGTGCGATCGAGAACTCGTCCGTTGATGCTGATGGCAGTGCCCAGGCCGGCGCAGTGACGGGCGATCAGCCGGCTCTCAGGGGGCAGTTGGAGCCACTCGCCCAGGTACTTGAACAGCGCCCGCCAGCCGTAGCCTTCGCGGACCTGCAGGCGTAGCCCGGGGAAGGCCGGGCAGGCGAGGAGGCGCAGGGCCCCACGGCGGATCTCGAGCCGGTTCTCGCCTGAATCGACCTGAATGAAGCGAGGTTTGAGCGCCTGAGCGCTGAGCAGGGCCAGGCCCAGAGGGAGCATCGCACCGTCCAATCGGAACAGATCCTCCAGCTCGGCCCGGCTGAGCGGCTCTCCCAGCCAGCTGAAGATGAAGTCGTCGGCATCATTGACGATCTCCACCGCAGCCGCGCCGCGTCGGGTGGCGGCGGCCATCAGCAGCAGGCCGTAGCGGTTCTTGTCGAGCAGTTGGTGCCGGCGCAGCTTCTCGAGGCCATGGCGCAGGTCGAGCGAGAACGCGCCGCTGGAATCGACCGTGCCAGCCCCCCGCAACTCCTCGAGCAGGTTCTCCAGGCTCATGGAGGCTGATTTGGCCTTGAGCCGGCTACTCCCCCTCCAGCTCGATCAGGTAGACCTCCCAGCGACGCGTGAGCACCAGGCTCCAGCTCTGATCGTCCGGGAAGATGTAGAGCATGGCGGCGTCCCAGGAGAGCTGCTGGTCCTCCAGCTCGCGCAGGCTGGGGGCGTGCATGCGCTGCACCACGGGCGCGTATTCCTCCCAGACATTGAGGGATTGACTGCGGCGCAGCAGCTCATAACGCTCGCGCGCAGCCTGGTCGGTGCTGACCCGGCGACCGGTCAGGCTGCTCAGATGGGCCGGGGTCCAGTCCCAGTCGTAGCGACGGCCGCCCAGAAAACGTTGCTGCCACTCTTGCATGGAAGGGGCGGCGGGAGCAGGCAAATTGAGACCCGGACTGTCCGACTCGAACCAGCTCGGACCTTCCCAGACGGCGGGCCCGCTCCCCAGGCTGGGGCGGGGTCGCGGCTCGGGCGGGGACAGGCTGGCGGCCCGCTGCAGAAGCTGGAAGCGGCGCTCGCATCCCCGCTCCTCGCTCCGATCGCCGCGCCGGCGGTGCAGCTCGAGGAGCTCTTCCTGGCAGCGGCGGGCCTCCTCGGGGCAGCCCAGGTCTAGCAGAAAGCGCAGCTCGAGCTCGTAGGGACGGGCCGACTGCGGATCGATCTTGCGCATCTCTCGGCTCACCAGCAGGGCCTGGCGATAGAGCCCCTGATCGCGGTAGAAGGCGAAGACGACGCTGGCCTCCTCCATGGCCTGAGCGGGCTGGCTTGTGGCCACCAGCGACCGGATGCGAAGGTGGAGCGAATCGTCGGTTTCCGGGCCCCAGCCCCTCAGGGGCTCGAGGGTGACCTGGGCCTCCTCGTGCTGGCCCTCCTCGAGCAGCCGCCGCGCTTCCTGGATACGCCAGGGGGTCTGGGCCAGTTGCTCGGCCACCTCCACCGCCCGGTTGCGCCTCAGCTCCTCGTCCAGGTGGGCCACCAGCTCGCGGTTGGCAGGGTTCTCGCGGTAGATCCAGGCCCGGGCCCCTGGACGCGCCCCGGCGCGAACCAGCACCGGGATGAGCCGCGTCAGCCGGCGCGAGACGGCCAGGTCCAGGGCGGTGAAGCCGATGGCGCCCGGGGCCAGGACCTCGGCATTGGGATGGGCGCCCTGGGCCAGCAAGACCTGCACCTCCTCCAGCCGATCACTGAGCGTGGCCAGGTGGAGCGGCGTGTAGCCTTCGGCGTAGTAGACGTTCGGGGCCCGCCAGGGTTCCTCGGGTCGCACCCCTGCATGGTAGCGCGCAAACGGTCGTTCGTCGAGCATGCTCCAAGGATAGCATGAAGGGTCCGGAGGGACGGTGCGGTTCTCCCGGAACGGGAGCCTGACGACTCCAGGACTCTTCCCGCGCCCTCCAGAAGGTCTGTTCTACCTTGGACGTACCCGAGATTCCGGGCTATCGCATCCAGGCCGAGCTGGGCCGGGGAGCTCGTGGCGTGGTCTACCGGGCCCAACGCGGCGGGGTGAGCTATGCCATCAAAGTCGAGCTCGAGGGCAATGACCGCTCCTTGTTGTCATGCGGCGCCATCCTGGCCTGCATGCGCCACCCCGGCCTGCCGGAGGTGGTCGAGGTGGGCGAGGCGGGCGGGCGGCCCTACCTGGTGCGCGAGTATGTGCCCGGCTACAGTCTGGCAGCCGAGCTCGAGACCGGGCCACTGCCCGAGAACGAGCTGATCGAGATCGCCAAGACCATCGCCGGGGCCCTCGACCAGGTGCACCGGCACGGGCTGATCCACCGCGACGTCAAGCCCTCCAACATCATGCTGAGCCGCTCGGGGGGAGCCCGGCTGATCGACTTCGGCTTCGCCACCAACATCCACGCCTCCAAGCACGATGCCGTGGGCACCTATCTCTACGCCGCTCCCGAGCAGAGCGGGGTGCTCGACGCCCCCATCGACCAGCGCTCTGACCTCTACGCCCTGGGAACGGTGCTCTTCCACTGCGCTACCGGGCGGCCTCCCTACGAGTCGGAGAGCACCGCCAGCTTGCTCCAGATGCACGCGGCCGCCCCGGTGCCCCGCCTGGAGGACCATCGCCCCGAGCTCTCCCCCGCCCTGGGTCTGATCATCGAGAAGCTGCTGGCCAAGGACCCTCGCGACCGCTATCAGACCGGGCACAGCTTGCTGGCCGACCTGCGGGCCCTCAACAAGCTGAACCAGCGCCTGGCCGAGGAGGGCAAGGTCTCGCTGGGGGACAGCGCGCAGGAGCTGACCTCGCAGTTCCACGAGATGGTGGGCCGCGAGGCCGAGCTCGAGGAGCTGCTCGCGGCCCTCGAGCGCACCTCGCGCGGAGACGGCCAGTCGGTGCTCGTCGAGGGCGAGGGGGGTAGCGGCAAGAGCTTTCTGGCTCGCGAATTCCTGCGCAAGGCGGTCACCGCCCGTCCCCTGGTGCTGGAGGCGCGCTGCGAGCAGGGCCAGCCTCCCTATGCCCCGATGCGAGCCTGGGCGGAAGGGTACTTTCAGCAACTGCCGGGGCTGCCGGCGGTGCAGCGCAAGTTCGTGGAAGACGAGCTGGTCACGTTCCTGGAGCAGTGGGGCACGCTTTTGGGTCGGCTCAGCCCGGTCCTGGCCCGGGGTCAGGAGCACACAGCCGCGCTCGAGGCCGGCGACCGCTTCCTGGACGCGACCGCAGCCTTCTTCTTGCAGCTTGCCCGCATGCACGGCTGCCTGATCCTGCTGCTCGACGACGCCCACCACCTCGATGAGGGCGGTCACCAGGTGCTGCGCCGCGTGCGCACCGCCCTGGAGGAGGTGCCCATCCTGCTGCTGGCCACCGCCCGCTCCTCGCTCGAGAGCCGCCAGGGGCTCGAGCTCTATCTCCGCTCGGCCCGCCCCAGCGTGCGCCTAGCCCTGGAGCCCCTGGGCAACCCGGAGATCGAGCTGCTGGTCTATTCCTATCTGGGCTCGCGCCCGGTGGACGCCGAGCTGGTGCACCAGGTGGCCGTTCGCAGCCACGGCAACCCCTTCGCCACGGCGGAGTATGTGCGGGCCATGCTCAGCTCGGGGGTGGTGCTGCCCAGCCTGGAGGGGTGGCGAGTCGACCACCAGGGCCTGCAGAGCCTCAGGCTGCCGGCCGACGTGCTGGAGCTGGTGCTGCAGCGGGCGGCCATGGTTTCGCCCGAGGTGCGAGCGTTGATGACCCTGGCCGCCGTCTACGGCAGCCGCTTCAGCCTGGCCGGCCTGGCCGCGGTGGTGGAGAAGCCCGAGGCCCAGGTGCAAGACCTGCTGGAGGTGGCGGTGCAGTTCAGCATCGTCGAGCAGGCCGCGCCCGGCAGCTACCTGTTCGTGCACGACCGCATCCGCGAGGCCTTCCTGGGCGGGCTGGAAGACGAGGCCCGTCGCGAGCTGCACCGGCGCGTGGCGCAAGGGCTCGAGAAACTGGCCAAAATCCAGCCCGAGCTGGCCTACGCGGTGGCGCGCCACTACGCGCTTGGGCTGGGCCAGGGGGGCCGGGTCTACGAGACCAACCTGTCGGCCGGGCTGATGGCCCTGCGCGACTTCGCCTTCGAGGACGCCTACCAGTTCTTGACCCAGGCCTGCCGCTCGGCAGAGAAGCGCACCGAGTGGATGGAGCCGCTCAGCCTGGCCTGCGAGCGCACCAACCGGGTGGAGGAGGCGATCAAGCTGCTGACCCGGCTGCTGGAAGGCAAGCCCGATTCCCTGCGCCGGGCCCAGTATCTGCACCGCGTCTCCAAGCTCCGCCTCTCCAAGCTCGACCGGGCCCAGGCCCGGGATGGCTGCCGCCAGGCGCTGGCGGCCATCGGCAAGCCGGTGCTCGATCATCCCCTCTGGAACGGGGTGGCCGCGGCCTACTACTTCGGCCTCTGGCTGCTGGCCGACTTCACCCGCATCGGCCGGGCCGGCACCGGCAACCGCGAGCGCGAGGAGACCGTGGCCGAGCTCTACCAGAGCTACTCCGAAGGCGAGTACTTCGAGATGCACTACCCGAAGATGCTCGAGATGGGGGCCCGCGCCTGCCTCTCGGGCCACCGCATCGGCCCCTCGCCCCAGATGATCACCAGCTACGCCAACATGATGATTTTCTTTGGCATGCTGCGAAAGAGCAAGATCGTCGAGCGGCGCGCATCCACCATCCAGAAGCTGGCCGACCAGCTCGGCGATCCGGTCTCCAACAGCCATCTCCAGGTGATGCGTCACGTGGCCCTGCACATCGCGGGCGAGTGCGGGGAGGTGGAGGACGGGCTGGATCGGGTGCTGACCCAACACGGCCACCTCACCGAAGCCTGGGTCTACCTGATCGGCGTGGCCGACCTGGCCTGGGTGCTGATGATGCGCGGTTACCAGGACCGCGCCTGGGCCTGGGTGCAGCGGGGCATCGAGCGCTGCAAGCTGACCAGCAGTCCGGCCGGGGTGGTGCGCGACCTGGACATCCTCTCGTGCTACGCCATCTCTTGTCTGGCCGTGCTGGGCCGTCCCGGGGAAGCGCTCGAATACGTGGAGCGGCTCAGGGAGAAGTGCACCACCGGCCAGGCCGACCGCTCGCTCGAGGCCAACTACCTGGGCCACCTCTTGATGCTGCACCGCGAGACGGGCGAGCTGACCTCTCCCATGGTGGAGACGGGGGAGCAGTTCTTGAAGCTCAAGATGCTCCCGGCACTCACTCCCCTGCACCGGCGCCACTTCTTCGTGCTGTGGGCCTACGCCAACCTGGACCGCTGCCAGCGCGGGGAGGCCAGCGAGGACGACTATGCCCGCCTGGACCAGGCCATGAAGCTGCTCAAGAAGACGGCCAACCGGGTGGTGATCCAGGCCCACTACCTGACCGCGCTGGGGGCTCGCGAGCACCTGGCCGGCCGCCATCACCGGGCCCTGGAGCACCTCTCCAAAGCCCAGGATCTGGCCGCCCTGCACGACGCCCCGTGGGTCACCTTCGAGGTGGGCCGCTGGCGCTCGCGCGTTCTGAGCGCCATGCAGAAGTTCGACGCCGCCAACCGCGAGGCGGCCCGAGCCTACCAGCTGGCGGTGGAGATGAACTGGCCCTCGCGGGCGCGAGCGGCGGCCCGCGAATTCGCCCTGGGTCGCTCCAGCTCCATGGGAGGCTCGGCCTCGCTCTCGGCCGGCAGCCGTCGAGTCGAGCCGGGAGATGCCGTGCAGGCCCGCCTGCAGCGCCAGCTCTCGGCCCTGCTCAACCTCAGCCTGGCCTCGGCCCGGGTGCTGCGCCCCTACGAGCAGGCCCGAGCCGTGCTCGACGAGCTGATCAAGATCCTCAACGCCGAGCGGGCCTACCTGTTCATGCTCGGTGACGAGGGGATCGGCTTCGTGACCGGTCGCGACCGCACCGGCGAAACCCTGTCCGCCCCCACCGGATACAGCCGGACGGTGGTCGACACGGTGCACTTCAGCCGCGAGCCGGTGGTCATCGCCGGCACCGAGGAGGGAGCGGCCCTGGGAGCCGTCAGCGTGGTGGCCCACGACCTGCGCAGCATCATCTGCGCTCCCCTTTTCCTGCGCGAGCAGTTCGTGGGGGTGGTCTACCTCGACAACCGGCTGGCTCGAGGGGTCTTCACCGACGAGGACATCGAGATCCTCAACGCCCTCTCCAGCCACATCGCCGTGGCCATGGAAACGGCCCGAGCCGCGCGCCTGGAGGTGGAGGTGCAGTCCGAGCGCAGCCGCCGCGAGCTCGCCGACCGGCTCAGCGAGTTCACCAGCGCTCTGTCTTCCACCCTGGACACGCGCGTCATCCTCGACCACCTGCTCGAGACCATGGCCCACATCGTGCCCTTCGTGCGGGCCAGCCTGTGGCTGGTCCACGAGCAACAGCTCCAGTCGGTCATGCTGCGGGGCTTCCCGGAGTGGCTCGGCACCAGCAGCGAGGTCGACCCCGACGGGCTGGCCCAGGCGGTGGTGAGCGCCCGCCCGGTGTTGGAGCCGTCGATGCAGAGCGAGCCGGGCTTCCCCAACCTGACCTTCCCGGCCCCCTTCAGCTGGATCGCGTCCCCGCTCTTGAGCGAGGGACGGGTGATCGGGGTGCTGACGCTGTCGGCCGCCAAAGTGGACGCCTTCACCGACTATGAGGCCGAGGTGGCCTTCACGTTCTGCAACCAGGCCGGCATCGCCCTGGCCAACGCCAGCATGTTCCAGGAGATTGACCGGCTGGCCACCACCGACCACCTGACCGGGGTCTACAACCGGCGCCGATTCTGGGAGCTGGCCGAGCTGACGCTGGAGCAGGTGCACGAGGTGTCGGCCATCATGCTGGACGTGGATCACTTCAAGCGCTTCAACGACACCTACGGCCACGCGGTGGGCGACGAGGTGCTGCGGCTGGTGTCCTGGACCCTGCAAGACTGCATCGGTGAGGCCGGACTGCTGGCCCGTTACGGAGGCGAGGAGTTCTGCATTCTGCTCCCCGAGCAAGGCCTCGAGCAAGCGATCCGGCAGGCCGAGGCCGTCCGCCAGGCGGTCGAGCGCACCCCGCTCGAGCACGAGAAGGGTCCGCTGGGAGTCACCCTCAGCCTGGGCGTGGCCACCCTGCAGCAGGGCGAGACGCTCGACCACCTGCTGGCCCGGGCCGATGCGGCCCTCTACCAGGCCAAGAGCGCCGGGCGCAACCGAGTGGCCGTCGGGGAAGGCGAGGCGCAGGCGTCATCTGAGCAAAGGTTGGTGCGCAGCGCGCCGCGTCAGCCGTAAAGCTCGTCGAGCGAGAACGGCGCTTTAGCGCGGGACTGAACGAGGGAGCAACAGGGATCGTGGCTGTCTACCTGACCAACAGGACGATTCTGGTCTGCCACGCGGGCTCAATCTTGCTCCCAGTCTCGAGCATCGTCCTCGCGGCGGTCGCAGTCGTCGTCATGGCCCTTGCCCACGGTGAACTCGACCACCACGCGCGTCAGGCCGGGGCCGCTGCCCGTGTAGCCGGTCGACCGGGCTACGATCTCCAGGGTGTGGCGGCCGGGCACGAGGGGTTGGGCTGGGCGTCCGCTCAGAAGGATGCGCTCGAAAACGCGACCCGGCTTGAGCGACTCATCGAAACACGTTGCAGTTGGACAGCAGAAGTGTCTTGAGCGAGCCCAGGTCCGCGGTCGACAGAAGTGGGTCGCTCCAAGTTGCTGCTCGCTCCAGCCCGCCCACCAGACGGTTGGAATCAATCGTCGCGCTCCCACTCTTTGTCATCATCCCACTCGTCGCACTCGTCTTCAGGGTTGTCCTGGTTCTGGCCGACGCGAAAGGTCCAGGTCAAGGTAGTCTGCCCCGGCCCGGAGTTTTTCGCCTGATAGCCGCTGACTTGCACGACGAGGTGTGCCTGGTGCAGACCCGGCGACAGTCTCATCGGGGGACGGGCCTCGAAACGCAGCTTCTCCGTGGGATGACCGTCCCGCAAACGATGGGGGACTTTGGTCCGGACGCTCAGATATGGCGTCATGTCTTGCCCATCCAGCGTCAACTGGATCCTGGACAGGTCGACCTGGATGAAGCGGATGTCGCCCACGCTGGTTTCGAACCGGATGCGAGGTCGCGGTCCGGTCACCTTGCCATCCCGGGGTGAGCGCAGCTTCACCGTGGGATTCGCGAACAACGTGCTCATCCCGGTGCGCCAGGTGCCATAGTTCAGGAAGGAAAGGTCATATAGCAGAGTAGCTGCAATATGGTCCTCGTTGCCGTCCACGGCGACAAAAGCCTGGCGTCGAAAGAGACCCACCTTCAGGCCGTCGGCGTAGCGTTCGAGCTGGCAGGAGAGGGCTCCCCGGGCCGACGCGTAAACCTCGTCCAGGCCATACTGCAGCTCCAGCGGAAGTGACCCGGCCTCGCGCGCCAGGCGATTGCGGTCGCCCTCCAGCACCTGCGTGATCGTAGGAGCGCCGTAAGAGCTCAGCAGCCGATTGCACTCGGCCAGGTAGCCCTCCCAATTCTTACGGCGAAACCGCATGTTCAGAAGATTTCTTTTGGCACAGATCTCAAAGCGTGAGTTCGGGTAGGCGGCGATCAGCGAGCGATAGATCGACTCGGCGCGGGGCCGGTCGAATTGAGCGCACCAGTAAGCAGCCCTGCTCATGGATACCGCTCCGAGAGTCGTGCCCGGGTGGGCCGCCGCCAGGGCCAGGAGAGCGTCCACCCCTTCGGAAAATTTCTGCTTGTTGGTCACCAACTGGTCGGCCTGCCGGAACTCGGGGGTCATCTGGAAAGGCTCATAGACGCGAGGGGGCTGGCCGACACACTCGGCCGTCTGCCAGAGCCAGAAGAGCAGAGCTAAGCCCGAGACCAGGATCGCTTTACGCATGGTTTCCTCCGAAGTTTCAGCGACGACAGGAGCGGTCGACAAATCAGGGTACCGGAACGGCAAAGGGCATCGGCCCGTTGCCGAAAATCAAGTTGGGGGGATCCGTGTTCCAAAGGGTGCTGGGCACTCGGTACACCTGTGTGACCGAGGCCTGGTCCACTTCTGTGTCAAACGTGGTCGGATTCACAACCAGGATGAACGGAATATAGTAATAGTTGCTGTCTCCGTTGGCGTCGTTTCTTTCGATCGCGCAGGCATAGAGGAGGCTGTCATCTTCGCCTTCCTTCCAGGCCTTGAGGTTGGCCCAGACCCAGGCCGCCGGCTCGTTTCCCCCTCGAGCCACCAGCTCCGTGCGATACGCGCTCATGGCCGGCTGGTCCCCGAGAAACTGAACCGGGCCGGAGTAGCCGAGAAGGTTGGTCTGCTTGGCGAGGACGTGCCAGAAGAGCCCCCCAAATCGGCGGTTGGCGACCGGGTCGTTGGGGCCGTGGTCCGTATGCAGGTTGTTGTAGTCGTGCAGATCCAGGGCGTCGCAGCTGGTCAGGTAGAGAGTCCGCACTCCGGCGAACGCGTCCAAAGGCAGCCCTCCCTGTTCTGGCGGCACGGATGGCTCCAGGAGGTCGCCTCGCAGCGGCTCACTGTCCTGACCGAGATCGATCGAGCCGTCGTGGCTTCCGTGCTGGTCGATGAGCAGAGCATCCGCCGGGTGCCGCAGCTTGACAGTGGCCACCAGAGGAGTGACGAGGCCCTGGTTCGTGGGTGGCTGCTCACTGTCACCCGCCTCCAATCGAACCCAAACGGCCTCAAAGCCGAGACTGAGAACATTGTCGCTGGAATTGACCGCCGAAGTCGCGGGGATGTTCGGAGGGTTCCTGAGATCGGTTACCGGAAGGCGGAATTTCTCGTCGAACACTCCCAATGGGGCGGTAGTCCCGATGTAGGGAACTACCGCCCCGAAGAGGCCCGCGAAGTCAAAATACTGTGTGCTTTGAGCACCCTTGAAGATGCCCCTGGTAGCGCTGTAGGTGTGATCGGCCAGGCCGGTCGTCTTGATCAGATCCGTGGCGAGAAGGACCGAGCCCTCCCATTTGGCGGTCCCAGCGCGTTTCAGTACCAGTTCCTGCCGTCCCCGGCTGACCGTGCTCTCGATGACGACCTGAAGCTGCGTGGGCCCATCCACCACGTTGTGCTGCGCGTCCTCGAACCGGAGGTTGCGGGCTTCAACAAGCCAGGTGCCCGCGTTCGGGCGGACGTGTTTGAGCAGCTCCCAGCGTTCCATGCCGGCTGGCGTCGTGAGGTCATAGCGACCGGGCATCTCCAGCGCCAGCCGGGTACCGTTTGAGGCGGAGATGGACAGGGTGGGCAGTCCGGCCTCGACATCGGCCTGCGCCAGGTCCTCTTGAAAGGCCAGGCTTCCCGGCGGCGGTGCCGGGTCGGACGCGATAAGTGGAATCTTGTAGGCCCTGACCTTGACGAGCAGTTGGTAACTCCCATCGGCTACGATCGCGTCGGTCTCGAAAAAGAGGCTTGCTTGCGTGCTGGAGTTGCCGGTGATCACATCGCGTGCCAGGAGCTCTGTTCCGTCGCTCTGCAAGATTCTGACATTCCACAGGTAGTAAAATCCGTACACGGGGTGCGCATCGTCTGAGTTTCCCAGAATCCTGGCTCTGGCCACCAGGCTCAGTGACTCCCCATGCTCGGGCGCAAAGGGCTGGTTGAAGCTCAATTCTGTAATCTCGACGCTGTAGTCACCGGGGCCTGGATTGAGCGAGGTTACATCAAGGTAGAGAGGCTCGGCCTGATCACTGGCCGAGAACGCGCCGCCCTGCGCCGTGACGGTCAAGTTCGCGCGATAGAGGCCGTGGGAAAGGTCGGCGGTTTGCCATTCCACCTGAAAGTCCGGTCCCAACCGGGTGGACGAGAAGACAGGATTTCCGGCCGGGTTGGTCACCGTCAACTGCCAGGTCAGTTGCGGCTCGTCCTCGAAATCGCTGGTTTCCGCCTGAGCCCGAAACGTCACCAGAGGCGGAGGGCTGGGAGCAAAGGTGAGCGGGTTGGCGGTGAAGCTGGTGATCTGCACCCGTACTCCTCCGCCGGGCACCAGGAAGTCAGCTGTGGCTTCGGCAGGGAGAATGATCGGGTTCCCGTTCCGGTCCACCCGTGACTTCTCGCGCACCTCCACGCTCAACGAGCCCGTGTAACTCCCGGGGGGAACCGCCTCTCCAGATTCGTCCAGGCGGTCCCAGGGAACGCTCAGCTCGAAGGTCTCGTCGAAGTCCTGCCACTGGGTTTGCTCAAAGACCCGCCCGGCGTCCTGAATCTCGAGGGACCAGCGGATCTGGGGCTCCTCGAAGAGAATGCTGACCACGTCGGCACGGAAGGTGGTGGGCTCCTGTCCCTCGGCTGCCTCTGGCTCGAAACGGACGTTCTCGAGGAAAAGCTGCCGCACGCGAGCGGGCACCATGCCGCCCCCGTGAGCGGTCGCCCGAAGGACGGGTGGGGTGCTGAAGCTGATGGCCTGCCCCTCGACCGAGTAAGGATAGATGACCTGGCCTTCGCGCGCCTGAGCCTCTTGCCGGAAAGCCTGACTGGAGGCGTATTCCTCGATCAGGCCCTCGGGCACCAGCCTGATGCTCTCAGGTCGCTCTTGCCTGGCCGAGAGCTGCAGGCTGTCCGGGT
>BTUM01000013.1:0-123816 GCA_045863235.1 Candidatus Xenobia bacterium
CCCCGGTCGTACGCGGCGCCATTTACAACGGCTTGCGTCGGATGGACTGGCTGCCCGAGCGCACTCGCCAGAAGGCGCGCATGGTCCAGAAGGCCACCGAGAAGCTGCAGCAGGAGACCGGCCGCGAGCCCTCCGAGGCCGAGCTGGCCGAAGAGCTCAAGATGTCGGCCGAAGAGGTCTACGATCTGATCGCCAGCCTGGGCTGCATCTACCTGCTTTCGCTGGATCAGCCGGTGGGCGGCTCGGACGACAGCGACACCACCATGATGGAGCTGGTGGAAGCCAGCCCCTACGAAGACCCGGCCCAGGAGGTCGAGTTTCGCGAGCAGCGCGACCACATGCGCCGGGCCATCGCGCAGCTCGACGAGCGTCACCAATTCCTGATCACCGAGCACTATTTCCGGGGGGTCACCTTCGAGGCTGTGGCCCGCGAGCTGGGGGTCAGCAAGCAGCGGGTCTCTCAGATGCACAGCGCTGCGGTCAAGAAGCTGCGCATCTTCCTGGGGGGCGATACGGTCAGCTCGGAGGCGATGCAGGACTTTCTGATAGAGGGGCAGATCTGAAGGAGTTCGCTGGTTGCTCCAGAATGAGCGGGCTTCCATCAGCATCGGAAAAGGAAGTCGAAACGCTATGCCGGGTCCGCGCCGTGCCACCCGCGCCCGCCGCCCCTCCAGGTCGCGCCGGGAGATCGAAGAAGAACGCTTTGCGCCCAAACCACTC
The DNA here is from genome assembly GCA_045863235.1 of Candidatus Xenobia bacterium. Classification (GTDB taxonomy): domain Bacteria; phylum Vulcanimicrobiota; class Xenobia; order Xenobiales; family QWHO01; genus QWHO01. The sequence goes on from BTUM01000013.1 coordinate 721, forward strand.
ACTCCTCGTGAGCGGTTTCGAAACACCGTCATCCACGCCGGAGTGGCCGTGCTCCTGTTTGCCTTCCTGCTGACCTCGGGCATCGTCTGCGTCAATCTCAATCAAGACCAGTCCCAGGCCCAGCAAGAGCTGCCCAAGCAGAGCGAGTTGAACTACTGGCGCGAGCAGGCCGCCAAGGACCCGGCCAACATGGAGGCGGTCGCCAATGTGGGCCATTTCTTGATCGAGGAATCCTTTGCCAAGCAGGGCGACGAGCAGAAGAAAGCCCTGGATGAGGCCGAGCAGAACCTTGCCAAAGTGACCGTGATGGTGGATAGCCCGCAACGCTCTTTCGCCATTCAGGAGATGGCTCGAGTCAAGCTTCTCAAGAAAGACTACGCGGGGGCCCAGGCTCAGATCGACGAGGCCCTCAAGCATGCTGACCGCCCCATTCCGCAGGGCGAGGATGCGGTCAGTGTCGAGGAAGGGCGCAAAGCCGAGAGAGCCAGCGCTTATCGCTTGCAGGCCTCTCTGTTCGTCGAGCAAGGCAAACAGAGAGAAGCGCTCGCGGTGCTCGACAAGGTGGCCGAGATCAGCCCCGCCAGCGTCATGCAGGTTCTCTTTCAGAAAGCCGACCTCCATGCCCAGCTCGGCGAGAAGGACCGCGCCCTGGAGCAGCTCGACATGGCTCAGAAGTTCGCCGGCACCGATCAGGAGCGCATGATGGTGATGATCTTGCGTCAGCAGCTGATCGCGCCGCCGCCCAGCGCTTCTCCCTCCCCCGGAGGGGCCGAAGCTTTGCCAAGCCCGGCGCCCGTCTCAACCGCCAGCCCCGCTCCGGTCGCGACCACCAGTCCTGCTCCGGTGACCCCGGCTCCGCTCCCGACTGCCGCCAGTCCCGCCCCGATTGCCACGACCAGCCCCACCCCGGTCGCTTCTCCTTCCCGCTAAGGTGGACATTCACAACCGGTAAATCCGCTCGAACGTTACGCGCACGGTTCGAGGATAGGGAATGCTCCTTCGGCGCACAGAGCTCAATGCCAGGAGCCCCTGGCGACGGCTGCGAAGTGGCGTCTTCATGAGCATCGAGGCCCAGGGCGAGCAGGCTGTCAGCCAGGCCATCGAGCACTACCAGGCCGGTCGCAAGCAGCAGGCGCTCGAGCTGGCCCTGATAGGGGCTCCAGGCGACCCCGGCGGATGGAATGTGGCTGCCGGCGTCTGTCTCGACCTCGGGCGCTACCAGGAAGCCCTGCAGTACGCCGATCGAGCCCTGGCCAGCGAGCTTTTGCCCGATCTCAAAGCGGCCTCCTGGAATGCCCGAGGGACGGCCCTGGTGCAGCTCGGTCGGCTGGCCGAAGCTCGCCACTGCTTCGGGCCCGCCCTGGCCCGGCCGCTCCAGGCCATGAACCTGGCCATCACGCTGGCCTGGGCCGGAGCCAGCGACGCCCCACCGGCCGGCGAGGTGCTCGAGCTCGAGCCGACCGGTATCCGGGCCTGGTTTCCCGGCCCGCCGGCCCGGCGCGAGGGTGAGCTCACCCAGTTCTCGCTGGCGACGCCCGAGTTTCACTACCTGCTCGTCTGCCATCGCCTCACGCCGGAAGAGGCGGCGTCCATGCGGAGCCGCGACCCCGAGCAGGGCATGCTGGCTTACCTGGAAGCCAACGCCCCCGGCCCGTCCTGGCGCCTCCTCAAGCTCGACCTGCAGCCCGCCGGTGCGGTGCCTTCACTGGGGTTCGGGACTGTCAACGAGGAGAACGGCCGATTACAGGTCGGCCGCCACTGGTACGATTTTCCTCACGCTCGCGTGGTGGAGGCCATGGTCACCCTGCTGCGCCTGGAGCTAGGCGCGGCTCCTGAGCCGGGACACTTCTTGAGCCAGGTGGATCTTAGCGCGGATAGTCGCGCTGAATCGGGATAGGGTGCCGGTCGTCCGAGCTGCGGCCTCGCGGGAAGGCCTCCAGGTGCACCACGACCTGATCGAGTACCAGAGCGGAGCCGGAACCCTCGGGTGAGTTGAACTCCAGCAGCTTGCCGTCACCCGGGGTGCCCTTGCTGGTGAAACGGGCTCCCGCGGTTCTGCGCAGAAAACTCAGGGCCCGGTCGGGGTTGAGCGAAGCCGACTCCCCCCCCTCGTTGGCTGCCTCCAGAGCGTAGGATGGCAACAGCTTGGGGAACTTGAGCACGAAGCCGGCCCGGTCGGCGAAGAGGTCGGTGACCAGGATGCGGTCGTCCACCTGGACCACTACGCCCCGGGCTTCGGGGTTGTCGCGGGCGAAGGCTCCCAGGGCGTCCAGGTAGCCGTCCAGCCTGGCCTTGACGCGCGGGTCTTCGAAGGTCTTGCCCAGGTTGGTCGAGGCGTGGTAGCCCGCTCCGGCCTGGGACTTCTCCACCGAGCTCCAGACGGTAGACTGGTCGGCACTCTCGCGGGCGGCTGCGCGCACGGCCGGGTTGGCGGCCACGGGGCGGCTCTTGTCGAAGGTGGGGGACTCATATTCCCACCGTCCCCGCTCGATGCAGAAGGCGGCGACCGTGGTCTCGCCCGAGCGGGCCGGCAGCCAGAGGTCGTCCTGCAACACCCGGTCTTGTTTGGCGCCCTGCAAGATCTCGCCGGCCATGATGTAGACCGGCTGGTGGCCCTGGTTGTTGATGGAGAGCTGGTTCACGTTGCCCTGCTGGCTGGTTTCCCGGATAACCAGGCTGCCCAGGGCCAGGGCCTGATCCAGAGTGTGATAGTCGGGCAGTTTGCGGGCCGGAAGGGTGACCGGGTAGAGGACCAGGTTGCGGTAGCGGGCCGGGGCGCTTATCCGGGCGTCCACCAGCCAGTTCTCCACCGTCAGCTGGGGGCTTTGATCCAGCTCACGTGCGGTCAGCGGGGAGAGAACCAGCAGCGCGAGCAAAACAAGAAGTTTCATTCGGTTTCGCATGATGGAATCTTGGTCGTAGAGGGTCCTGAACTTATTTCAGCGATGACAGGGCGGTCAAAAAATTGGCGAGGACAGGAACGGATGGAATTTCATGAAGGAGCCATGTGGCCGTGACAGGGAAGATAGCGTCAAGCTCCGATGGCGAAAGTTCTTTCGCTTATGCGGACACGACTTGAGGTGACTTTCCGTGCGTTATGCTCGTAATATCTTAGATCTGATCGGCAACACCCCGCTGGTACGGCTCAACAAAGTGGCCGCAGGGGTTCGTCCCACCATCCTGGCCAAGATGGAATATCTCAACCCCGGTGGCAGCGTCAAGGACCGCATCGGCATCGCGATGATCGAGGCCGCCGAGCGGGACGGCAAGCTCAAGCGAGGCGGGGTCATCGTGGAGCCCACTTCCGGTAACACCGGAGTGGGGCTGGCTCAGGTCGCGGCCCTGAAGGGATATCGCTGCGTCTTCGTGATGCCCGACAAGATGAGCCAGGAGAAGATCCGCCTGCTCAAAGCCTACGGGGCCGAGGTCGTGATCACTCCCACGGCTGTCCCCAAGGAATCCCCTGAATCCTATTACTCGGTAGCCGACCGGCTCGAGCGCGAGATCCCCAACGCCTTTCAGCCAAACCAGTATTACAATCCGGTCAACCCCCAGACCCACTACCTGACCACCGGCCCTGAGATCTGGGAGCAGACCGAGGGGAAGATCGACGTCTTCGTGGCCGGTATGGGCACCGGCGGCACGATCAGCGGCGTGGCCCGCTACCTCAAGGAGCAAAACCCGAACGTCAAGATCGTAGGGGTCGATCCGGAAGGCTCGCTGTACACCTCCAACGAGGTCAAACCTTACAAGATCGAGGGTATCGGGGAGGACTTCTTCCCGGCTACCATGGATCTCAACCTGGTGGATGAGAAGATCATCGTATCCGACCGTGACGCCTTTGTCACAGCCCGCCACCTGTGCCGCGAAGAGGGCATCCTGACGGGAGGCTCGGCCGGGGCGGCCGTATTCGGGGCCATCAAATACAGCCGTCAGCTCGACGAGTCCAAGCTCGTGGTGGTGCTGCTGCCCGATACAGGGCGCAACTACCTCTCCAAGTTCCACGCCGACGAGTACATGAAAGAGCACGGTTTCTGGGACCCGGGCAGCGAGGCCATCTCCATCCGAGCCTTACTCCAGTCCAAACCCTCTCCGGCCGCCAAGATCGTGACCGTGGAGGCGGATGAAAAGGTACCCAGCGCTATCCAGGTGATGCGTCGCTACAGCATCTCCCAGCTTCCCGTGCTCGAGGGGGACCGGGTGGTGGGCTCGGTGCAGGAAGCCACCTTGATGAACATGATCTTCGAGGACGGCTCGGTTCTCAACCAGAGCGTGCGCGACGTGATGAGCGAGCCGCTGCCCCTGCTCCCGGGCGACACCACGGTGAGCTCGGTCTACCAGATCTTGCTGCAGGGGCGTCCGGCAGTGCTGGTCTCGGATGATGGCTCCACTCCCTGCGGCATCGTCACCAAGATCGACCTGATCGACTTCATCTCGCGGTCGGCGGAGGCTCGTACCGGCTGACATGGAGCCTGCCGAGCTGCCCGAGGGCTACGGGCGGGACACTCTGGTGCTGATGCCCAGAGATCCCGTCCGTTGCTTCGCTTATTGGGAACTTGCCCAGGTCACTTCCAAACAGCTGGCCGCTCGTCACGGCGAAGCTGCGCTGGCTCGGGCTCGTTTGTTGCTGCGCGTGCATCGGGGCGAGCAGCCCGACCTTGAATTCGACATCTCCGGTCCGGTGCGCTCGTGGTACTTTGACGCTGATTGCCCGGGAGCCCGGCTCGACGGGGAGCTTTGCTTGCGCTTCGAGGATGAGCGCGAGGAATCGCTGGTCCATTCGCGGCCCGTTTTCATGCCCAGGAAGGGGAAGGCCGAGGAGGACCCGGCCTGGCCGGTCAAGAGCGAGATTTACGCCCGCGTTCGCCGTGCGCTGGGCCAGGAATGGCCCTCGGCCGAAGGATGACCGGCTACCTGGTCCTGCTGCTCGACGCCCACCTGCCCTGGGTGCGTCACCGGGGCGAGTCGCCCCGACCGCTGGAGGAGTTCTGGCTCTTCGACGTGATCACCGAGAGCTATCTGCCCTTGCTGGGCATGATGACCGGGCTGGTGGATGAGGGCATCCCGTTTCGCCTGACAATCAGCCTCTCGCCCACCCTGCTGGCCATGCTCGAGGACGCCTATCTGCGCCAGGCCTACCACGAGCATCTGCATCACCGTCTGGTGCTGGCCGAGCAAGAGCTGAGCCGTACCCGCCAGTACGAGTCCCACACCTATCCAAGTGCCGAGATGTATTACCACCGCCTGCGCTGGGTGCACGACCTCTACGTGGACGTGTTCGGACAGAACTTGATCGGAGCTTTTGACCGATTGCGCCAGGTCGGGGCTCTGGAACTGATCACCACGGCCGCCACCCACGCCTACCTGCCCCTGGCGGCCCACCGACCCGAGACGGCCCGAGCGCAGATGCGGGTGGCTCGCGGCGAGTTCCGCCGTCACTTTGGCCTGGAGCCGCCGGGCTGGTGGCTGCCCGAGTGTGCCTGGAATGCCGATGTGGACGCCGCGCTCGAAGGTCAGGGTTACTTCTTCCTGGATGCCCTCGGCCTGATGGGGGCCGAGCCACAGCCCCAGGCCTGTCACTACGCTCCCATCCGGACCCCTTCAGGCTGGACGGTGCTGGGACGCGACCCCGAGTGCCACCGTCAGGTCTGGAGCCCGGAGGGATACCCCTCCGATCCTTTGTATCGCGAGTTCTATCGCGACATCGGTTGGGATCTGCCGCTGGAGTATATCGGCCCCTGGATCCACGGCTCCGGTCAGCGCATGAACACAGGCTTCAAGTACTGGCGTATCACCGGTCCCACCGACCATAAGGAGCCGTATCTTCCCTGGCAGGGGCGTCAGCGCGCCTGGGAGCACGCCGGCTCGTTCCTGGAAAGCCGCCAGCGCCAGGCCCAGTGGCTGTGCGAGCAGATGGGTCGTCCTCCGGTGGTGGTGGCTCCCTACAGCGCCGAGCTGCTGGGCCATCGCTGGTTCGAGGGACCCTTCTGGCTGGAAGGGCTGCTGCGGCAGCTGGCCAGCCAGGATCAGATCCGGCTGGAGCATCCCAGCCAGCTGCCCGGGCCCTTTCAGGTGGCCACCCCGGCCGTTTCGAGCTGGAGTGAGGGGGGCTTTCACCAGGCCTGGCTGGATGAGTCCACCGACTGGGTTTATCGTCATCTGCATCAGGCTGCCGAGCGTTTCCTGCAAGTGCGTCATGCTCAGCATCCGAGAGCCCTGCGCCAGGCGGCTCGCGAGTTGTTACTGGCGCAGTCTTCGGACTGGCTCAGCCTGCTGCACGCGGGCTCGCACGCCGACTATGCCCGGCGCCGCCTGTGCGAGCACCTGGGCAACCTGGCCTGGCTGTGCGACGGTCTGGAGCGCAACCAGGTGGACGAAGAGGTGCTGGCTCGTCTGGAAGAGAGAGATGGCCTCTTTCCGGAGCTTGACCCGGAAGACTTTCAGGGGGGACTCGGAAGCGGCCAGGAGGAAGGATGAGGGCATGGAACGCCGACAAGAGCTGCTGAAAGGCCTGCGAGAGCTGCAGAACGTCTCGGTGGAGATGGACCAACTGGCCCGGCGGGCCCAGGATGAGCGCACTTCCGAACTGGGGGCCGAGCTGGTGCGGGTGGTGGGCCGTTGGGTGGGGCTGGTGGAGGGCTTCGTGCAAAACTGCCCTCCGGGCCCGAGGCTGCAGGCTTATCAGCAGGCCACCCGGGGCCTGGAGCACTTGCTGCACAGGCTGGATTCTTTGCAGGACGCGGACGAGATCCGCAAGCTGGAAAACGAGTTTCCTCCCGCGGTCGACATCTGGAGCGAAGCCCTGACCGAGGTGATTCAGGAGGTTCTGGCGGGGACCGCGGCGTGAGGGTCGCGGCCATCCAGCTCAGCTCCAACGCCGATCGAGAGCGCAATTTGGAGGTCGCGGGCGAGCTGGTGACCGAGGCGACTGCCCGCGGAGCTCGCCTGGTGGTGCTGCCCGAGGTGTTCAATCGGCGCGGCTCCAAGGAGATCCAGCTGCAGCATCAGGAGAGTCTCGACGGCCCGACCGTGGCCTGGATGGCCGAGACGGCCCGCAAACACAATGTGTGGCTCTTGGGCGGCAGCTTCATGGAGCGGCGCGAGGAGCACGCCCCTCGGGGCAGCAACAGCTCGCTGCTGTTTGGGCCGGACGGCTATCGAGTGGCCCACTATCGCAAGGTCCACCTGTTCGACGTGGAAGTGCACGGAGTCAGCACTCGCGAGTCGGACGCCATGGTAGCCGGCGAGCAGGCGGTGCTGGCCAGTGTCGAGGGCGTCAAAGTGGGGATGACGATCTGTTACGACCTGCGCTTCCCCGAGCTCTATCGCGCGCTGACTCTGGCCGGAGCGCGGGTGATCGCGGTGCCGGCCGCCTTCACCGAGCGCACCGGGCGCGATCACTGGGAGGTTTTGCTGCGGGCGCGGGCTATCGAGAATCAGGTTTTCATCATCGCTCCCAACCAGCTTGGCCCCGCCGAGGGGACCCAGACCTGCTACGGACGCTCGCTCATCATCGACCCCTGGGGCATCGTGCTGGCTCAGGCGCCCGACCGCGAGTGCTGCATCCTGGCCGACCTCGACTTTGCGGCCCAGGATGCCGTGCGAACCGGCCTTCCCTGCCTCGAGCACCGCCGCGAGGTGGCTTACACGCTCTAAGGCGCCGCGCCTGGAACCCTTCAGGAATCGTTCAACCTGCCCGGTTTTCAGGATTCTTTCAGGGCCCAGGTGCAGAATCCGAGTGGTCGTCGTCAAACCAGGCAGCTCTCGTGAATTTTCACGAGGGCTTGCTGTTTCAAAAGTGTAAACCAAGCCCCAAGCAGCCTGAAACGAACGCATTACGGCTTGTTTCCCGCCACCTCCCCTTCCATAATGGGGAAGCTAAAATCCCCCGATGAGGTTTCTTGGTGGCACATCCTAGAAAGCGTCTGGCCCGGTTCCGAACGGCGGTTGTGACCGCGGCGGTTTTGTTTGCCGTGTGGCAGGTGCTCGCTCCGGCCTTCGCAAGCCCCCAGACCCGGGTTCCCCTGTGGGGAGCCCTGGTGCTGACGGTGCTCACGGTGGGAGCCGAGCTGTGGGTGCTCAGAATGCCCCGCTACGGCTCGGTCACCCTCTCGGATTCCACCCTCTATGCCTCCATGGTGCTCTATTCCCCGCAGATCACGCTGGGGCTGGTGCTGACGAGCAAGCTGGTGCGCTTCGTGCGCGAGCGGTGCGAGCGACCCGTGCGGGTAGGCTTCATCCTCTACAGCGTCTCCCAGTCGGTGCTCAGCTTCGGCCTGGCCAGCTGCCTCTACTCTCGCCTGGCAACCCCGGGAGTGGTGCTCAGCCTGCGCAACCTGATCTGCCTGGTGCTGGCCGTGTGCACCGTGTTCGGAGTGCAGGCTCTGGTCATCTCGCTGCACCAGTGGCTCTACCAGCGCGCAATCGGGCGCTGGACCACCCGCATCAACTGGCAGCGCTTGCGCCTGGCCTTCCTGGCTCAGGCCCCGCTGGGTCTGCTGCTGGCCATCGGATTTGCCCTCAAGCCCGCCGCCGTGCTGCTGTTGGTGGGCCCGCTGGCCATCACCTGCTCCTCCCTCAAGCGCTACACCGACACCCTGCGCGAGGCCCGCGAAGTGATCGAGAATCTGGCTCAAGCGGTGGAGAAGCGCGATCCTCACACGACCGGCCATTCGCTGAGAGTGGCCGAGTATGCCGAGGACATCGCCCGCGAGATGGGTCTGAGTGAGAAGATGGTGGCCCGCGTGGCCACCGCTGGCCGCCTCCACGACCTGGGCAAGATCTCTGTGGGAGATGACATCCTGCTCAAGATCGACCAGCTCACCGGGGAAGAGTACGAGGCCATCAAGCGTTATCCGGCCGTGGGGGCCGAAGTTGCTTCCAAGCTCTCGCTCTCGCGCGAGGAGGCGGAGTACATCCGCTATCACCACGAGTGGTTCGATGGCAACGGCTATCCCAGCGGTCTGAAGGGCAACGAGATCCCGCTTGGCGCCCGCATTCTGGCCGTGGCCGAAGCTTTCGACTCCATGACCACCCCGCGCTCGTATCGCCCCGCCTTCAGCCAGGAAGAGGCCTGGGTGCGGCTGGAGGCGGGCAAGGGGTTGCAGTTTGATCCCAATGTCGTCAATGCACTCTACGTCGCCTGGCTCAAGGGACGCCGTTCGGCTGAAGGCCCGCGGCCCTCTCTGCGCCTGGTGGGGGCAACTCGTTAAAGGAGACCTGAACATGTCTTTGCTGATCAACGGTTTTCTCATGACCAGCTGCGGGGGGGGCTCGCGCTCGCCTGCGCGGCCGGCCGCCGAGGAGCACGAGCCGCCCATTCACGTGGATCCCAACGAGGCCCCGCCGCCCCCCGATGAGGAGGACCCCGACTACGGGAAGAAGGGCGGGCCGGGTGCGGGTGGAGGCTACCTGGTGCCCCCCACGGAGGATACCGTCAGCCTGTCCGACGCGGCCCGGAGCAAGAAGTAGCCGTGCGCCGCGAGATCCTGGTCTATCTCGGTATGTGGGCGTTGGGCCTGGCGGCTGCCTGGCAGGCCTGGCCTGAGATTGGAGCCTTCACGCTGCCGGCCGCGTTGCTGGCGGTCGGCGCCTTCATGGCTCTCTTCAAGCGGGTGCGCCTCTCGAGCCAGGATTACTTCGCCTATTACAGCCTGGACGACGTGCCGCTCTACGCGGTGTTGTTCCTGTTCGGCACCCCCCTGACGGTGGTCGTGGCCCTGCTGGCCAAGCTGGCCTATGAGTCGGTGGAACTGGCCCGGGCCCTGCACCGCCATCCTGAGCGTGTCACCCCGTTGCTGGTGCTGTACCGGTTTTCCAATGCCCCGGCGCTGGCGTTGTCGTGGTATGCCGGGGGGCAGGTGTACGCCTGGGTCAACGCCGGCCATCCGCTGCTGGAGAGCGGGCGCAACTTGCTGGCCCTGCTAGCCACCGCCCTGGTTTTCTTCCTGGTGGCCTTCCTGCTCAACGGCTTGCTGGTCAATTCCCGACGTCAGGGTAGCTTGACCGAGTTCTGGAACGACCTGCGCCAGGATCTCAGCCAGGTGCGGGTGCAGGTCTTGATGCTGGCCCCCCTGGGCGCCCTGCTGGCTCTGTTTGTCACCTTCGAGCCCCTGGCGGCGTTACTGCTGGTGGTGCCCGTCTACCTGATGCACGTGGCGCTGGACGCGCGCTACAAGCTGGTGCGCGAGGCTCAGAACACCATCCAGGCCATGGCGCAGTATCTCGACGAGCGCGACCACTATACGGCCGGTCACTCTCAGCGCGTGTCCGGTTATGCCGCTCAGGTCGCCCGCGAGCTGTCGCTCTCTTCCCAGGAAGTCGATCGCGTGCGGCGAGCCGGATTGATCCATGATATCGGGAAGATCGACATCCCCGATGCGGTGCTGCGCAAGCCCGGAGCTCTGACCCAGGACGAGCGCGCCATCATGCGCACTCACACTGACCGGGCCGCAGAGCTGGGCAAGAAGCTGGTGGCCCTCAAGCAGGACCTGCCCTTCTATGAGGCCGCCTATCACCACGAGACCTACGACGGTCTGGGCTCGGTCTTCGGCCTCAAGGGCGAGCAGATCCCCTTGCTGGCTCGCATCCTGGCGGTGGTGGACGCGTACGACGCCATGACCAGCGATCGACCTTACCGCTCAGGCATGGCCACCGAGGAAGCGGTGGAGAGGTTGGTGCGCTCGCGAGGCAGCCAGCACGACCCCCGGGTGGTGGATGCCTTCGTGCGGGCCTTCCGCTCGGGGGCCATCGCCGGGGTCAAGCGCGAGTGGGAGCGCGAGGAGAACGAGCGGAAGCGCTTCGCGGCGCGCTCCGAGACCCTATTGTCAATGGCCGCGGGTTCGTGCTAAACTGAGCCACACTTGCGCCGGTAGCTCAATGGATAGAGCGTCGGTCTCCGGAGCCGAAGGTTGGAGGTTCGATCCCTCTCCGGCGTGCCAAACCAGTGAGGCCCATCGGGCCTCTTCTCAAGTACGGAGGTGAACACCGAGGAACAAGATAGATATTGGATGGAGCGAGCGCTCGAGCTGGCCCGCCAGGCTGCCGAACAGGGCGAAGTGCCCGTGGGAGCGGTGGTGGTTCGCCAACAAGAGCTTCTCGGCCAGGGGAGCAACCGCCGTGAGGCGCTCAAGAGCCCCCTTGGTCACGCCGAGATCCAGGCCCTCGAACAGGCCGGGCAGAGCGTGGGAGACTGGCGTCTTGGTGGCGCCACCCTCTACGTGACCCTGGAGCCTTGTCCGATGTGCGCCGGGGCCATTCTGCAGGCTCGCCTCGAACGAGTGGTGTTCGCCGCCGTCAGTCCCGACCAGGGGGCGGCCGGAACGCGCCTCAACCTGCTCGATTACCCCGGTTTGCGCGACCGCTGTCAGGTGACTGCCGGGCTGTTGGCCGAGCAAGCAAGCACTCTCATCCAAGATTTCTTCCTGCGCAAACGAAACAACTTGAAATGAGATTCTGGAGAGGTGGCAGAGCCCGGTTGAATGCACTCGATTCGAAATCGAGCAGGGGGACTAATCATCTTCCTCGGGGGTTCGAATCCCTCCCTCTCCGCCAGAGAGCTGTTTTGATCGACCCGATACCTGGAGAGGTGGCTGAGTGGTCGAAAGCGCACGATTGGAAATCGTGTAGGTGCGCAAGTGCCTCGAGGGTTCGAATCCCTCCCTCTCCGCCATCCGGGGTTCCTGACAAAGCTCGGGTCCCGCTCAACTGAACGCCTGTGAACCCGGTCAGGTGCGGAAGCAAGCAGCCGTAAGCGGGAGGTTTGGTGTGAAGCGGACCAACCTGGGCCGAGACAGGGGCCCCGGTTCCCTTTCTGCCGAGCGGTAACACCTCCTTAACCTCCCGAGCGACTTTCCAGGCTAGAGTGAAGTGCTCGCGCCGAACGATAGACAAGACGATCAGCACGGAACGGCCGGCCTGGCGCAGGTGTCTCATCAACACGTTCATTGGAACGGGCCGAGCGACGAAATAGAAAATAATTCGCGACAGGCAAGCCATTTTTTGGGTGTTTGTTCGAAAGGACTCTGACTTTGAAGGAAGAATGCGCTCGCCCATCGGGGGGAATTTTCTTCCTCGTGAAGGTCGTGTAAAGATGGATAACAGCCTCCAGAAAATCAAGTCTCCAAGCCGCTTGACCCGTAAGGGTCTGGTTCTGAAGTTGATCCTGGGAAGCCGGGGTCTGACCCTTCGGTTCTCCCCGGTCTTGATTTTGATTCTCGGCGGACTGTTCGTCCTCGGATGGAATCATATTCAAGCTTCTGAAGAGGCAACCCGGCAGAGCTACCAGACGAAAATTCAGGAGCTCGAGTTGCAGAACAAGCGCATGAAGGCTTCGTTGGCCTTCAAAGAGCGCGAGAAGCAGCAGATGTTGACCCTGGCGGCCGCCAAGACTCAGGAGCTCATGGATGAGCTCGAGAGCCGCGATCGCGAGATGGCTCAGATCTGGAAAGTCGTTGGCAAGAAGAAGCCCACTACGCGCCGTCGCACCGCCCTGACCGGGGCCCGTGGCGTGCAGGCCAGCCCCATCGAGCTCAAGCTGCGCTACCACGAATTGCGTTCTCAGGTCAACGGGGGCGAGGCCGACATCGCCAAGCTCAAGGTGGAGGCCCGCAAGTATCGCGCCGAGCTCGAGCGGCGGGCCCGCCTGGCGGCGCTGAACGCCACTCCCTCGATGTGGCCCGTGCGCGGCAGCATCAGCTCTGGATTCGGCTGGCGAGTCCACCCCATTTACGGCTACGGCCGCATGCACTCCGGCCTGGATATCAGCGCAGGATACGGTACTCCCATTCGGGCCACGGGCGCGGGCCGGGTCATTCAGTCGGGATACTATGGCGGCTATGGCAACTGCGTCATCATCGACCACGGTAACGGCCTGAGCACCCTTTACGGTCACTGTAGCGAGCTGGCCGTGGGACAGGGAGCGTTCGTGAAGAAGGGCCAGACGATCGGCTATGTGGGCAGCACCGGAGCCTCCACGGGTCCTCATCTGCACTACGAAGTGGCTGTCAACGGCTCACAGGTTGACCCCTCGGGCTATCTCAACGGGCAGGACCCGCTCGACTCCGCGGCTAAACTCTAAACGACACGAGGCCTGAAGGCCGAGTCGGGTGACACGCGAGGGAGCTTGGTGTTGAAGATCCTCCCCCCGGTCCAGGAAGACAACAAGATGCTGGCGGGGCTTGCCTACCCGTTCTGGTTCGTAGTGGTCCCGTTCGCCTTGTTCTCGTCTCGCCGCGAGGAGCCATTCGTGCAGTTCCACGCCCGCCAGGCTCTGGGGTTGGGGGTGGGCTCGCTGGGCGCCTCGGTGTTGGGCAGTTTTCTGGTCTGGGCCTTCATGCAGGTTTTGCCCGCCGGTTCGTTCTCAGGTCTGGCCGGGGTGCTGGCGTTTGCGGGGTTGTGGCTGGCCTTCTTGTTCCTGTTCTTCCTGTTCTTCTTTCTGGGCTATCGGGCCTCGACAGGCGAGTTCTTGATGTTGCCCTTCCTTGGTCAGGGCGCTCTGCAGCGCACCCTGGATGACCTGGGCCTGAGGCCCTCGGATCTGGAGGCCACCGAGCCACCCTCTCGGCAGGAAGCTCTGGCTCCCCCGGCTCCGGTCGCGAACTCGGTGCGCGAGCCGGCGGCCCCCCCCGCGGCTCTCACCGAGATGCGTCCTCCGCCTTCGGTGCGGACCGGCCCTCAGCCGGGTTTGCGCCCCCTGCCCAGCGCTCCTACTCGCAAGAGCTGGGAGCCCGGGGCTGTCAAAGCCGATCCTTCGAACGTCTTGAAGCGTTGGTTGACCGATGAGGAGGCTCAAGGCTGAGGTCGGGCACGCGATCCTCCTCGTAGGCTCTGGCCAGCACCTGGCCCAGCGCGAACTTCAGGTGCCGGTTCTCCAACTGGTGCGAAGGCAACTGGGTGCGCAGCATGCACAGGTCCACGATGGTCCCGCGCAGGCTTTCCGGCAGCGACGTCCCGGGAGGGAGTGAGCGCAGGGTGTCCCAGATGTTCTTCCACCACACGCTGCGCAGACGGCGCCGCAGGGCCAGAAACTCCTCGCCCGACAGGTCGGGAAACTCGCCGGAAAGATCGCGGTGGGTCTGCCAGGGAGCCCGTCCCAGCGAGCGCAGCAGGCGGGAACGTCGTTCTCGGCGGGCTTCCTGGCGGCAGGGGATGCAAATTCCCTCGTTGCAGGGCGCGCCGCATAGCGTGCAGGGCAGCTTGCCCTGCTGAAGCGCCCACAGACGGCGTTTCTCGAGCTGGATCAACACCCGGTGCAGCGAGGCTCGCAGGTCGAGATCCTCCACCTCGGCAGCCTGGCGCTCGAGCTTGAGCTCGGTGCTGCGGTCGAGAGCGATGGCGTCCCAGTTGACCTCTTCGGGCGGCGGAGGCGGTGGCAGGCGCTTGCCCAGGGCCCCCACGCTGCAGTAGAGCTTCTTGACCTTCTTTCCGGTGATGCGCTCGTTGACTCGCTCGAGGATCACGCGTTGGCGCAGCAGGGCCTCGGTGCTCCAGATGGGGGCGGTGCTGGTCAATAGAAGCACGTCTCCCTTCAGGCCGCTGGGCTCGAGCTGGGCGGCGAAGGCCTCCCCCACCACGTCCACCCAGGCTTCGCGTATCTGGGCCAGGCGCAGCGACTCGCCGGCCATCTGGCGGGCGGTCTTCTCCAGCAGCGAGCGGAGCGGAGTCAGCACGGGGCTGGTTTCGCGATCTGGCCGGCTTGCACCCGCCACAGCGTGCCCGGCAACCCGCTCACCGGTACTGCCGTGGTCAGGAAGACCTGCCGGTAACCGGTGAGGCTGTCCAGCAGGCGCTCCTGGCGCGAGGGGTCCAGCTCGGAGAGGCAATCGTCCAGCAAGACCATTGCGCTCTCGCCGGAACGCTCGGTCAGCACCTCGGCTTCGGCCAGGCGCAGGGCCAGCACGGCTGTGCGCTGCTGGCCTTGCGAGCCGAAGCGGCGTAACGAGCGAGCACCCAGCCGCACCTGCAGTTCGTCGCGGTGAGGGCCCACCAGGCTCGTGCGCAGGCGCAGCTCTTCCGCTCGCCGACGGGCCAGGTCGGCTTCCAGCTCGGTGCTGTTGGGGGTGTAAGTCAGCGAAAGGGGCGCCTCTTCGTGGGATAGCTGGCGGTAAAGCCGCTGGAAGCGGCCGTCCAGCTCGAGCGCCAGGTCCTGCCGGCGGGCCATCAACTGGTGCCCGTGCTGAATCAGCAGCAGGTCCCACGGCTCGAGCTCGCCCGGTGAGTGGCCGCGCTTGAGCAGCTCGTTGCGCTGCTTGATGACGCGCTGGTACTGGCTGAGGGCGGCCAGATAGGTGGGATAGAGCTTGCACAGGGTCAGGTCGAGAAAGCGGCGCCGCTCCTGGGGGCCTCCCTGGACCAGGCTCAGGTCGCCGGGCACGAACAGGGTGAGCAATACCTCGCCCAGGAATTCGCCCAGCTTGCGCACCGGCTGACCCATCAGGCGCACCTCCCGGGTCGACTTCTGACCCTGGCGCTGCCAGGCGAACTCGAGGCGACGCTCGCGTCCGCTGTCGCGAGAAATCCGCGAGGAGATGCGGGCCACATCTTCCTCCCAGCATACCAGCTCGACTTCGCTCTGGGTGCGAAACGAGCGCGAGGTGGCCAGCAGGTAGAGGGCCTCCAGCAGGGCGGTTTTTCCCTGGGCGTTGGCGCCCCAGAACACGTTCAGCCCTTCCGGCAACTCCAGTGAGAGCGAGCGGTAGAGGCGAAAATTGCTCAGCTCCAGACGGGTGAAGTGCATTGCGGCGCTTTCTACGGCAGGGGGGCGTTCCCTCGGGTCGAAGGCCGCAGGCTATGCGGATCGCGATGTTCACCGACTGCTATCATCCGGTTATCAACGGGGTGGTGACTTCGATCGCCTCCCTCAAGTCGGCCCTCGAGGCCGAGGGCCACGAGGTCTTTCTCTTCACGCACGACTTCCCGGGCTATCAAGACAACGAGCCGAATGTGTTCCGCTTTCGCTCGGTCACCTACCCTCTGATGAAGGAGAACCGTTTCACGTTTCCCTGGCCCATCCGTCACGTGGGCATTCTGGCTCGCAAGCGGGTCGAGGCGGTGCATATCCATACCCCCTTCAACGTTGGCTGGATCGGTCGTCTGACGGCTTCCTGGCTGGGTCGCCCTCGGGTCTTTACCCATCACACCCTGTGGGACGAGTATACGCACTACTTGCCCGGGCCCCGGGGGCTGGTCAAGAAGTTCGGCATCTGGTTGGGAACCACGTTCTGCAACTCGTCGGCCGCGGTCGTTTCGCCCAGTACACCGGTGATGGAGCGACTGCGCGAGCAGGGGGTCACCCGTCCCATCCACGTTTTGCCCACCGGCATCGATCCCACCGTCTTTCGAGGGGGCGACTTCAGTGGCCCCCAACAAGAGCTGGGGATTGAGCCGGGTCAGAAGCTCTTTCTCTACATCGGTCGACTGGCCAAAGAGAAGTCGATCGATTTCTTGCTCGAAACGCTGGCCTCGGAGCCGTTCCCTGAATGCCGCCTGGTGGTCATCGGGGACGGCCCTTCCCGGGGCGAGTTAGAAGCGACCGCGCGCCAGTTGGGCCTGTGCGAGCAGGTGCGTTTCCTCGGTTATCGCAAGCGAGCCGAGTTGAAGCACTACCTGGCCGGAGCCCGGGGGCTGGTCTTCGCTTCTCAGACCGAGACTCAGGGTCTGGTATTGCTCGAGGCTCAGGCGGGCGGGGTTCCGGTGCTGGCCGTGCGAGGCCCGGGGGTGACCGAGGCGGTGAGCGACGCTCAGACCGGAAAGCTCTTTCAGCCCGGAGACAAGGCCGGCTTTCTGGCCGCCTGGCGCGAGCTGGCCCACGACGACGGCATGTTCGAGCGGATGTCCCGCAATGCCCGGGCCTGGGCTGAGGATTTCAGCGCGCAGGCGATGGCTCGCAAGATGTGCGACCTCTATCGCAGCCTGGCGGGCCCTGCCCCTGTTCCCGAGCGGGCCTCCGCGGCCGAGCCGGCTTGAATTTCATTTCATTTTCGACTTCTGGCAAGATCGCGTTCGAGCGCTGGAAAAAAAAGGGTTTTTCCGAGTTTCCGAGAACTAGATCAGGTAATCAAACCACGGCGGTGAGCGAAGTCAAAAACTGCGGCACGGTTGCATAAAAAGGCGTGCATGAGGCTCCCGCAGCGAACTTGAACAGCAATCAAAGCCAGTCAACCCGCTAGCGCCGTCTTTTCGGCTGTGGGTTTTCATCTCTCGAGGGGGATGTTGGGAGGCATGGTGGTGGATATGGGACAGACAACGATGGCCGATCTGGCGGCTGCGGCAGCCGATCAGATGGTAGTGACCGAGGGTGGCGACGTTGACCTGACAGCACGTCCCGAGCAATACGGGGCGGAAGACATTCAGGTTCTCAAAGGTCTCGAGGGGGTGCGCAAACGGCCCGCCATGTACGTGGGCGACACGACCAGTCGGGGCTTGCATCATCTGGTCTATGAGGTGGTGGATAACTCTGTTGATGAGGCTCTGGCCGGTTACTGCGACCAGATCTCGATCGTTTTGCATCGAGATGGTTCTGTGGCTGTGCAAGACAACGGGCGAGGCATCCCTACCGCTATCCATCCAACCGAAGGGATTCCCACGGTCGAGGTCGTGTTGACCCAGTTGCACGCCGGCGGCAAGTTCGAAGGCAAAGGCTACAAAGTATCGGGCGGGTTGCATGGGGTGGGCGTTTCGGTCGTCAACGCCCTTTCCAAGCGCCTCGAGGTGGTTGTCGTGCGTGACGGCACCAGCAATCGCATCGCCTTCGAGCGCGGCATCACCTCCGAGAAGATGGACTCGCGTCCCGTTCCGCCCGAGGTTCCCACCGGCACCATGGTGCGCTTCTGGCCCGACCCGGAGATTTTTCCCAGCACCGAGTTCCACTTTGACTATCTCAGCGGTCGATTGCGGGAACTGGCCTTCCTCAACAAAGGACTGGCGATCGAGATTACCGAGGAGGTATCCGGTAAGCATCACCGCTTCTATTACGAGGGCGGCATTGTGGAGTTCGTCAAGCATCTCAATGAGAGCAAGAAGCCTCTGCATGAAGAGCCTTTTTATGTGTGCAAGCAGGTCGAGGTGGCCGGCAAGGCCATGATGATCGAGGTTGCGCTCCAGTACAACGACTCCTATCAGGAGAGCGTGTACAGTTTTGCCAACAACATCAACACCATTGAGGGAGGAACTCACATCACCGGGTTCCGCACAGCCCTCACCCGCGTGACCAATAACTACGGCCGCAAGCGCAACCTGCTCAAGGATAGCGACGCCAATTTTTCTGGCGACGACGTGCGCGAGGGTCTGACGGCGGTCATTTCGGTCAAGATTCCCGATCCACAGTTCGAGGGCCAGACCAAGACCAAGCTCGGCACTGCCGAGGCCCAGTCGGCCGTGGCCCAGATCTTCGACGAATATTACAACACGTTCTTCGAGGAGAACCCCGGCATCGGCAAGGCCATCGTCGAGAAGGCGGTCAACGCCATGCGGGCCCGCGAGGCCGCTCGCAAGGCCCGCGAGATGGTGCGCCGCAAGGGTGCGCTCGACTCCAACTCGCTGCCCGGGAAACTGGCCGATTGCTCCAATCGCGATCCGAAGGAGTGCGAGATCTACATCGTCGAGGGCGACTCCGCTGGCGGTTCGGCCAAGCAGGGACGCGATCGCCATTTCCAGGCCATCTTGCCTTTGAAAGGCAAGATTCTCAACGTGGAAAAGGCGCGCCTCGACAAGATGCTGGGCCATTCCGAGATTCGCGCTCTGATCGCGGCCCTTGGATGCGGCATCGCCGAAGACTTCGACATCGACAAACTTCGCTATCACCGCATCGTGCTGATGACCGACGCCGATGTGGACGGGGCCCACATCCGTACTCTGCTGCTGACTTTCTTCTTCCGTCACATGCAAGAGCTGATCGCTCGAGGTTACGTCTACATTGCCCAGCCTCCGCTCTTCAAGATTCAGAAGGGCAAGAAAGTCCAGTACGCCTATTCCGACGAGGAGCGCGACGCCAAGATCGCCGAAATGGGCGAGAGTTGCACCATTCAGCGCTATAAAGGCCTGGGTGAGATGGACGCCGAGCAGCTCTGGGAGACCACCATGGACCCCACCAACCGGGTGATGCGCCTGGTTACGATGGAAGATCTGGTGGAAGCCGACGAGATCTGCTCCAAGTTGATGGGAGACGAAGTCGCCCCTCGTCGCGAGTTCATTGTTCAGTACGCCCGAGACGTCAAGAATCTCGACATCTAAACCGCCAGGAGCCCGGCCATGTCCATTTCCGACCGTGAACTGATCCCCATCGCCATCGAAGACGAGATGCGTTCGGCGTACATGGATTACGCCATGAGCGTCATCGTCTCGCGAGCTCTGCCTGACATCCGCGACGGCCTCAAGCCTGTGCATCGGCGCATCCTCTATACGATGCGCGAAGAGAACATCACTCCTGATCGGCCCTTCAAGAAGTCGGCCGCCACAGTCGGAAACGTGCTGGCCAAGTACCACCCGCACGGCGACTCGGCTGTCTACGATGCGATGGTGCGCATGGCCCAGGACTTCAACATGCGCTACATGCTCGTGCAGGGCCACGGCAACTTTGGCTCGGTGGACGGTGACTCGGCCGCCCACATGCGCTACACCGAAGCGCGTCTGGCCCGCATCTCGATGGAGATGCTGGAAGACCTCGACAAGGACACGGTCGACTGGCGCCCCAACTTCGACGCTTCGCTGCAAGAGCCGACAGTGCTTCCCACCAGGTTGCCCAACCTGCTGCTCAACGGCTCGGACGGCATCGCCGTTGGCATGGCCACCAAGATTCCGCCTCACAACCTCACCGAGGTGGTGAACGGGCTCGAAGCCATGATCGAGAACCCCGAGATCACCAACGAAGAGTTGATGGAGCACATCACCGGTCCGGACTTCCCGACCGGGGCCACCATCCTGGGCACCCACGGCATCCGTCAGGCCTACACCACCGGGCGCGGCAGCATCACCATGCGGGCCGTGATCGAGGAGGAGGACCGCAAGCGCGACCGCAAGGCCCTGATCGTCACGGCCATCCCTTTCCAGGTGAACAAGTCGCGCCTGCTCGAGCGCATCGCTGAAGCGGTGAAGGAGAAGCGCATCGAGGGCATCTCCGACCTGCGAGACGAGTCCGACCGCCGGGGCATGCGCATCGTCATCGAGCTCTCGGCCTCGGCCGTGCCCGACGTGGTCAAGAATCAACTCTACAAACACTCCGACCTGCAGTCGACCTTCGGGGTCAACATGCTGGCCCTGGTCAACTTCACGCCAAAGCTCGTCGACCTGCGTACGGTGCTGGCCGAGTTCCTCAAGCACCGCCGCGAGGTGGTGACGCGGCGCACCCGCTACTTGCTCGACAAGGCCGAACGACGCGAGCACATCGTGCTGGGCCTGCTCAAGGCCCTTGACCACATCGACCGCATCATCACTTTGATTCGCAGCTCGCAAACAGGGGAAGAGGCGCGCACCAAGCTGTGTCAGGAGTTCGGGTTCTCGGAAGCCCAGGCCCAGGCCATCCTGGACATGCGCCTGCAGCGGCTCACCGGACTCGAGCGGAGCAAGCTGCAAGAGGAGCTGGCCGATCTGCAGAAGGACATCGCTTATTACAAGAGCCTGCTCGAGAGCGCCCGTCTGCTCGATCTGGTCATTCGCGAAGAGCTGGTCGACCTGCGAAGTCGCTTCGGCGACGAGCGTCGCACCAAGATCGTGCCTCACTTTGACGGCGACTTGAACATCGAGGACCTGATTGCCGAGGAAGAGATGGTGGTCACCATCTCGCACAACAACTACATCAAGCGCGTGCCTTACGAAACCTACCGCAGCCAGCGACGGGGCGGGCGCGGGGTGTCGGGCACGGCCCTCAAAGAGGAGGACTTCCTCGAGCACATCTTCGTGACCAGCACCCACCACTCGTTGCTGTTTTTCACCACGAAGGCGCGCGTCTTCAAGCTGAAGGTGCACGAGATCGGCGAGTTCGGGCGCACGGCCCGGGGCCAGGCGCTGGTCAACCTGCTCAATATCGAGCCGGGCGAGAAGATCTCCGCGGTCATTCCGGTGCGCTCCTTCGAGCAGCCTGGATTCATCGTGACGTGCTCGCGCGAGGGCATCGTCAAGCGCACGGCCCTGATCGGCTACCAGAACATCCGCTCCAGCGGGCTGATTGCGCTGGGGCTGAAGGAGGGCGACGAGCTCGTGAACGCTCGCCTGACTCCGGGTAACGAGGAGCTGAGCATCGTGACCGCCCACGGGATGTCCATTCGCTTCAAGGAGGACGAAGTGCGCGCCACCGGCCGCATCGCCCAGGGAGTGAAGGGCATCAGCCTGCGGGTGGGCGATCGAGTCGTGGCCATGGATAGCTGCTCGGAAGGAACCGAGGTGCTGGTGGTCACTCAGAAGGGCTACGGCAAGCGCACCCAGTTGGAAGACTATCGTTTGCAGTCCCGCGGTGGCGTAGGCGTGAAGACGGTCCAGATCACCAACAAAACCGGGCTGGTCGTGGGAGCCCGCATGGTCAACGCAGACGACGTGTTGATGCTGTCCACCTCCCAGGGCACCCTGATCAAGATGCCAATGGAAGGCATCCGGCACGTGGGCCGTGTGGCTCAGGGCGTGATTTTGATTCGCCTCGAGGAAGGTGACGAGGTCACCGCTCTGGCCCGCATTCCCAAGGAAGAGGACGACGAGGACACGGCGGCGGTCAGTGCGGCGGTCGGGGTCGCTGACGGCGAGCAGCAGGCGCCGGCGCTCGAGGCCGAAGGCGCCGACTTGGCAGCTCCTGAGGAGGGGGCTTTGCCCAACGAGGAAGAGGCTTCGTCCGAGGAGTAGGCGAATTCTCAAGCCATGAGCCGCTTCGCTCGCGTCGGCTGGCTGCTGGTCCTGTACGGGGTGATCGCGACCATGGCCTGGAGCCAGGGGGCGATTCGCTGGCCCGACTTCTTGCCCCCGAAAGCGGGGGGTCAGCTGGCCTCTTTGAACCGGCACCTGGAGAGGAATCCACAAGATGGGTCGGCTTACGCTTTACGGGCCGACTACTGGCTGGACCGTGATGACTTCGTGAGGGCCAGCCAGGACCTGCAGGCGGCTCTCGACCACGGCTATCTCAAGCCCCCGGTGCACAACAATCTGGCCTGGTCGCTGGCTCACCTGGGCCGCTTCCAGGAGGCTCTGCCCATGGCCCGAGAGGCTGTTGCTCGCCAGCGGGCCAGTTATTCGTTGGACACGCTGGCCTTCGTCCAGGCGGGTCTTGGCAATCGCGACGAGGCGCTCGAGCTCTATGCTCTGGCCCTGGCCCTCGACCCCACCGACGATGAGATCCGGGCCAACCGGGCCGCTCTGTTGCGCGCTCAGCCCTGAATAGAGAAAGGCCCGGACCTTCTCAGGCCCGGACCCTTCCTGGCGACCGGATCAGCGAGCGAAGTCGATGCCCAGCTGTACCTCGATCAGGGCCTGGTTGATCAGCCCCATGGCCCGCTCCTTGTGGCCACCCTTGTTGGAGTCAGCCTGACGCAGGTCGTCGAGAGCCGCATTCAGGTCGGCCTTGGCGGCCTGCATATGGGGCTGATCGGCCGAGGCCCGACCGGCGGTGAATCCGAGGGTGAGGGCGCAGCAGAGCGCCAGAGCGATCGCGAGCTTTCGCATTGGAGGGGTGTCCTTTCGTGGGTGAATTGACCGGGGTTCGCCCTCCGCCGGTGGGGTCCCCCTGTCCATTGTCTGAGTGGGCTCTCCTTATGGCCTTGCACACGTGGACGCGCTGGAACTGCGTTCCCGCCCGTTGGCAACAGGACGCACACTTTAGTTGACTGGTAACAAAATTTCAATAATCACAGGAATGAAGCGGAGGACTCCGGACGAAGAGATCCGGCGCTGGGCCTCTACCGCGACCCCCCCCCGACGGTAGAGGCCCAGCTCTTTGGTCAAAGAGCGAGGCCCGCGCGCTGGCGGGCCTCAGATGTTGGTGGACCGCGAAGGTCTCGAACCTTCGACACCCTGATTAAAAGTCAGGTGCTCTACCCCTGAGCTAGCGGTCCATATTGCACGCCCGGAGGGGTTCGAACCCCCAACCTACGGCTCCGAAGGCCGTCGCTCTATCCAGTTGAACTACGGGCGCATGTTTTGTGCCGAGCGAAGGGCCGGGTCGCAAGACCCGGCCCCAGCCCGAGCAATTTGGGGTGAGTGACCGGACTTGAACCGGCAACCCCTGGTTCCACAGACCAGTACTCTAACCGATTGAGCTACACTCACCGTTTAACGTTCTGGCGCGCCCAGGAGGATTCGAACCTCCGACCACCTGCTTAGAAGGCAGATGCTCTATCCCCTGAGCTATGGGCGCAAGGCCTGGTCGGAGCGGCCGGATTCGAACCGGCGACCCCTTGCTCCCAAAGCAAGTGCGCTAGCCAGGCTGCGCTACGCTCCGAACTGCCCCCTAGTATACAAGCCCGCTGGCACTCAGTCAATCAGGGCCTGGATTTGCGAGAACAGACCCCGCACTGCCCGGCCCCGGTGGCTCAGTGAATTCTTCACCTCGCTGGGCAGCTCGGCCATGGTGCAGCCGTGCTCGGGCAGGTAGAAGATGGGATCGTAGCCGAACCCGCCCTCTCCGCGGGGAGCGTAGTTGATCAGCCCCTCCACGGCCCCGGGAGAGACCGTCAGCTGGCCCTGGGCGTCTACCAGCACGGCCACGCAGCGGAAGCGAGCCGTGCGGAGCTCGTCGGGCAACTCACCCAGTTCTTCGAGCACCAGGGCAATCTTTTCCGAGTGCGGGATGTCGCCGCCGTAGCGGGCCGACTGCACGCCCGGGCGACCGTCCAGAGCGTCCACCTCCAGGCCGCTGTCGTCGGCCAGCACCGCCAGGCCGGTCTTCTCGTGGTAGTAGCGGGCCTTCAAAATGGCGTTGCCTTCGAAGGTGGGCTCGGTCTCAACGGGCTCGGGGATGCCCGGGTAGTCGGCCAGGTCCACCAGCCGCACACCGGTCTCCTGCAATATCTCACTCAGCTCGCCCACCTTGTGGCGATTGCCCGTGGCCAGAAGCAGCATTTGCTTTACTTGTTGGAGTTGATGTGGTTGATTTCGGTCCAGCGCTCGTCGATCTGCCACTGGATCGTCTTGATGTCCTGGCAGATGGCCAACAGCTCGGGGTTCTTGAGCGCGTTCTGGGTGTAAAGCTCGTAGACCTTGTGGGCTACCTCGCGCATCTTGCGCTCTTTCTCCTCGCGCAAGTCCTGCACGTCCATGCGCAGCCGCTGCACACGGAGCATCTTCTCCGAACTGCGCACGGCGGCTTCCTTGCCCTTTTGCACGCCCTTGCCGACGCCTTTGAGCGACTCCCCGAAGAACTCGATAAATCCCATAACCGTTGGTTTCTCGGCTAGGTGCGCGAATCCTTTCCCGTCAGAACTTCGCGGGCCGCCGCCAGCACCCGCTCCATATCCTCCAGGGTGTGAGCGGCCGAGACGCAGGCGGCATCCCCCGTGGATGGGGGGAGGTAGATCCCCCTGTCGAGCATGCCATGGAAGAATCGAGCGTACTGGTCGCGGTCGAGCCGAGCGGTGTCGCGCTCGTCGCGCAACCTGGGAGGCCCGAAGCCGATGCTGAACAGGGAGCCCACGGCCTGGTAGGTAACCCCCAACTCGCGCAGACCGGCCAGGCGCTCGGTCAAGGACTCCAGGCGGGCATAGAAGCCCGGCTGGGAGTATGCCTTCAGAGCGGCCAGCGCGGCGCGCACCGTGAGGGGGTTGCCGCAGAAGGTGCCAGCCTGGTAGACGGTGCCCACCGGTGCCAGGAGGTCCATCAGCTCCCGACGCCCTCCAAAGGCGCCCACGGCCAGCCCTCCGGCCAGGGCCTTGCCCAGGCAGGTCAGGTCGGGGGCCACCTGGTAGCGTTCTTGCGCGCCGCCCAGGGCTACCCGAAAGCCGCACAGCACCTCATCAAAGATCAGCAGGCAGCCGTGCCTCTGGCACAGAGCCCGCAGCCCTTCCAGGAAGCCCGGGTCGGGGGCGATCACACCCATGCTGCCGGTGACCGGCTCGAGAATGACTGCGGCGACCCGGTCGAGCTCCTGTGCTTGCACCGAATCAAGCGAGTTGTAACGAGCCACCATGGTTTCTGCGGCCAGAGCCGGGGAGGCGCCCAGGGCCAGGGCCCCGCCGAGCTCGTCGGCCTCCTCGCCGACCGCATCCAGGCACTCCACGTGACCGTGGTAGTTGCCCTCGAACTTGAGGATGCGCGAGCGGCCGGTGGCGGCCCGGGCCACCCGCAAGGCGCTGGCCACGGCCTCAGCACCGGAGTTCACAAAGCGCACCTTCTCCATGGAGGGGTAGCAGCGCCGTACCAGGCGAGCCAGTTCCAGCTCCCAGACGGTGGGGGCTCCGAAAATGGTCCCATCCTCCAGGGCTTCGCGCACCGCCTGTGTGATGAGAGGGTGGCTGTGCCCCAAGACCAGAGGTCCCCAGGCGCAGAGCAAGTCCAGGTATTCGCGACCCTCCACGTCCCACACCCGGCTTCCCTGACCCCGGGCCAGCACCGGCGGGGTCCCGCCCACCTGACCGAAGGAGCGGAACGGGCTGTTGACCCCGCCGGGGATGACCTCCTGGAGCTCTTCAAAGACGGACATCCGCTGGCCTTTGCAGCTCGACGGGGCCCCTCCTGCCGGTGAAGGAAGAGCGAGCTTAACCGGGGAAGCTATGATGGCGCCGCGCACAGGTCTTGCGCGGCGTTGTCCAAAGGCTGAGAAGGGCATTATGGCGAGGTTTGTCTACGAGGCGCTGGACTACAAGGGCCGGGTAGTCCAGGGCGAGGTCGAGGCGCCCACCGTCGACGCCGTGGTATCGGATCTGCGCAAGATCCGCTACACGGTTACGAACGTGCGCGAGGTTCGCGAGCCGATCGCCCAGGTCAAGGCCGTCCTCAGCCGCTTCGAATGGGTTTCCATCTACGCCCTGGCCGTCTTCACACGCCAACTTGCCGTGCTCCTTCACGCCGGCATCCCCTTACTGCGGGCCATCGACGGGCTGCGCAAACAGACCTTGAACCCTCGGCTGACCCGGGCCATCACCGAGGTGCATAACGACCTCAAAGCCGGTTATTCGCTCTCCAAGGCCCTGGCCAAGCAGCCCGACGTATTCAACCCCATCTACGTCAGCATGATCCGGGCCGGCGAGATGTCGGGCGCCATGGACGAGTTGCTCAACCGCCTGGCTGCCCTGCTCGAGCGCGAGTTCCAACTGCGCAAGAAGGTGGAGGCAGCGCTCACGTATCCCATCATCGTCTCCATCGCGTGCGTCAGCCTGTGCATGTTCATGGTGACCTACGTCTTCCCCACCTTTGTGGACCTGTTCAAGGGGATCGACGTCAGCATGCCGGCCGAGACCCGGGCCCTGATCCTGATCACCAAGACCCTCAACGACCCCACTATCATGCTGCCGGCCCTGCTGGGTCTGGGATTGATGGTCGTGGGTCTGGTGCACTATTTCCGCGCTCCCATCGGGCGCCGTCAGTGGAGCTGGTTGATGCTCGAGCTGCCACTGGTGGGCCCGGTCACCAAGAAGGTGGCCATGACGCGCCTGTGTCGCACGTTGGGTACGCTGCTGGTGAGCGGCATTCCCATGATGCACGCTCTGCAGATCACCAGTCACGCCGTCGGCAACGAGGTCATCTCCGACCTTCTCGACGAGATCCAGACCGAGATGTCGGCCGGAATGAGCCTGTCCGGGCAGTTGATCCAGCACAAGATCTTCCCCCCGATGCTGGTTCACATGGCCAAGGTAGGAGAGGAGACCGGCAATCTCCACAACATGCTGCATAAGCTGGCCGACTTTTACGACACAGAAGTCGAGTATGCGCTGATGACGTTCACCGCTCTGCTCGAGCCGGTCCTGATCGGTTCTCTCGGGCTGGTGGTCGGGTTTGTGCTGGTAGCGGTTTTCAAGCCAATCTACGGGCTGATGTCCGTGTTCTAGGAGGCTCCAGATGGTCAGGCGTTGGGTTTTGTTGCTTCTTCTTCTGACCGGGCTGGCCCGGGCCAACGTGGTGATCGATGATGGGACCGTCCAGGTCGGCGACCCGGACGCGCAAGGCAGTACCGCTCCCGTTGTCTCGGTCAGCCAGAGTCCGGGCGCACCCCCGGCCGAAGTGCCGGACTCGGGGAGTGCTGGGGTGAGCACCCCCTCGGGGTCGACCGGTAGCTCGGGCGGAGGGGGATTGTCATCGGGCGGGGCCACGTCGCCCCAGACTACGGGCCAGGAGGACCAGCCCGATGCCCTGGACCAGCCGATGCCATCCCAAAACCCTTACACGCTCATCGCGGTGGGCATACTGCTGCTGCTTTTGGCCCTGCTGGGAGGGGCCTACTTTTATCGAAACCGTGATCGAGAGGAGCCTTCTGAGTAAAAATTGCGCTGAGAAGCCAAAAAACTGGAAGGAGTTCCAGACGGCCTCAAAGAAATGGGGGCTCGCCAATCACTGAGGGGGGAAAAGCCCGACGTGATAGAGTTCCCCGACAATGCCTGGGGCATAGGGGGCAAGAGGAGGACAACTATGGCCGTTACCAAGGCGAAACCCAAGACCAAGGTGGTAGGAAAGAAAGAGATCGTCGACCAGGTCGCCGGCAAGATGACCAAGGATGGTCACGCGATGACCAAGAAAGACGCCGAGAAGTTCATCAATGCGATGACCGAAGCGATCACTGAGAGCCTCAGCAAGGGCCACACCGTGCGCCTGATTCCTTTCGGAAACTTCCTGGTTCGTGATCGCGCCGCCCGTTCGGGCCGCAATCCGCGCACCGGCGCCAAGATCAAGATCGACGCCCGCAAGATCCCGGCTTTCCGCCCGGGTAAGGAACTGCGCGACTCCGTGAAGTAAGAATTTCCGGGGGTTGTAAAGGGAGCGGGCCAGGTGCCGGCTCCCTTTTTTCATGGCGGAAATGAAAAATGCCCCGAGCCCGTGGAAGCTCGGGGCATTTCACCCTGGACGGTCAGGTCTTGCCGTTGCCCTCGGACACGGTCCACAGGTCGGCCGACCGGAACAACTTGTCCAGGTCCCCGACCCCGCGCTCTTGCAGGGCCTGGTTGAGTTGCCCGGTCAGGGCGTCCTCGTAGGTGCGTGTCTCGAGGCAGCGGAATACCCCGATCGGCACCGGGTAGGCGGGATAGGTCATGCGCGTCAGGAGATAAGCGGCGCTGGCGTCGGGGCGTGATTCGTCGTGGACGAGCAGGTCGGCCTCGGTCACCCCGTTGCCCAGTTCGACCACCTCGGGAGTCAGCCCGTTCAGGCGGATACCCTTGCTGTTGTCCGGCCCGAATACCAGCGGCTTGCCGTGCTCCAGGCGCAACAGGTTCTGTTTCTTTTGCTCCGGTTCGGTCAGGTGGCGCCAGACTCCGTCATTGAAGATGTTGCAGTTCTGGAAGACCTCCACAAACGAGGTGCCGCGGTGTTGCGCCGCCCGGAGGAGTACTTCGGAAAGGTGTTTGGTCTCCACGTCGATCGAGCGCGCTACGAAGGTCGCCTCGGCAGCCAGGGCCACGCTCAGGGGATTGAGCGGCTGGTCGATGGTGCCCATCGGGGACGACTTGGTCTTGTGGCCCAGCCGTGAGGTCGGGGAGTACTGGCCCTTGGTCAGACCGTAGATCTGGTTGTTGAACAGCACGATGTTGACGTCCATGTTGCGACGTAAAATGTGCAGCAGGTGGTTGCCACCGATGGACAGCCCGTCGCCATCTCCGGTGATCACCCAGACCGAAAGCTCGGGATTGGCGAGCTTCAGACCGGTTGCGAAGGTGGGGGCTCGGCCGTGAATGCTGTGCATTCCATAGGTTTCCATATAGTAGGGGAAGCGGCTCGAACAGCCGATACCTGAGATGAAGACGATCTTTTCGCGGGGAATGCCCAGCTCAGGCAGAGTCTTCTGCATCTGGGCCAGGATGGAGTAGTCTCCACAGCCAGGACACCAGCGCACTTCCTGGTTGGATTCGAAGTCCTTCTTGGTGAGCTTGGGCAGGGTGGCCTCGGTCATGGCTTCCTTCCTTGTGCTAGAATTTCGTGGATTCGGGTGCGGATTTCGCCAATGGTGAAAGGTCGGCCAAGGACCTTGGGATAGGAGATGATGTCCAGCCCAAATCGCCCGCGCAGCAGGAAGGCGAGTTGGCCCATATTCATCTCGGGCACCAGGATCTTCTTGTAGCTCCGCAAGATGCCCTCGAGGTTTCGAGGGAACGGGTTGAGATAGCGAATGTGGGTGGAGGCCACGCTCAGCCCTGCGGCCTGGGCTTGCTGAACGGCCGTGCGGATGGCTCCGAAGGTGCTGCCCCAACCGACGACCAGCAGGTCGCCCGAAGAGGGTCCAAAGACTTGCTGCTCTTCGATGGCGTCGGCCAGGCGGGCCACTTTCTCGGCCCGGTCGGTCACCATTTTGAGGTGGTCCTCGGGTTTGTAGGATACGTTGCCGGTGAGGGGAGCCTTGCCCAGCCCCCCGATGCGGTGCTCCAGGCCCGGCGTGCCGGGGATGGCCCAGGGGCGAGCCAGGGTACCTTCCTCGCGCCGATAAGGCTGGAAGCCTTCCTTCTCGGTCGGGTGCTTGACCACGATCCGAGGCAGCGAGGAGGCCTCGGGAATCTTCCAGGGCTCCGAGCTGTTGGCCAGGTAGCCATCCGAGAGCAGGAAGACCGGGGTCATCGAGCGGACGGCCAGTCGGAAGGCTTCCAGGGCCATGGTGAAACAGTCGGATGGTGTGCAGGGGGCCAGAATCGGGATGGGACTCTCGCCGTTTCGTCCGAAGTAGGCCATCAAGAGGTCGCTCTGCTCGGTTTTGGTGGGCAGCCCGGTGCTCGGCCCGCCCCGTTGCACATCGATGATGACCATGGGCAATTCCAGCACCAGGGCCAGGTTGATGGCTTCCATCTTCAGCTCGATGCCCGGACCGCTGGAGGCGGTCGCGGCCAAGGCGCCCCCGAAGGCGGCACCGATCACCGAGCCCATGGCCGCGATCTCGTCCTCGGCCTGGAAGGTGCGCACGTCGAAATGCTTCAGCGGAGCCAGCGAGTGCAAGATGTCGCTGGCCGGGGTGATGGGGTAGCTGCCGTAAAAGAGGGGCTTGCCGGCCAGCCGAGCGGCCGCCACCAGGCCGAGGCTGAGGGCTTCGTTGCCAGTTACCTTACGGTAGGTGCCGGGAGGAAGCTGAGCCGGTCGGATCCGATAGCGGTGCTGGAAGGCCTCGGTGGTATCTCCGTAGTTCCAGCCCGCCTTCAGGGCCCGGGTGTTGGCTTCGGCGATGACCGGGTTCTTGAACTTCTGGCTGATCCACTGGAGGGTCGTATCCAGCGGGCGATCATACATGAAGTAGGTCAGGCCCAGGGCAAAGAAGTTCTTGGTCCGCTCGACCTCCTTGTTGGACAGCTCGGTCAGATCGGCCAGGGCCGCCTTGTTGAGCGTGCTGATGGGCACGCTCATTACGCTGTACTTCGAGAGGGAGCCATCTTCCAGGGGATTGCCTTCGAAGTGGGCCTTCTTGAGGTTCTTGGCCTGAAAGGCATCCGAATTCAGGATCAGAATGCCGCCCGGCTCGAGGTCGGCCAGGTTGGCGGCCAGGGCGGCCGGGTTCATGGCCACCAGCACGTTGGGGGCATCTCCTGGCGTGAACACATCAGCGTTGGCCAGGTTGACCTGGAAGCCGCTGACACCGGCCAGGGTGCCGGCCGGAGCACGGATCTCGGCGGGGAAGTCGGGGAACGTGCTGATGTCATTGCCCAGTACGGCCGAAGTGTTGGTGAACTGGGTCCCGGTCAACTGCATGCCATCGCCCGAGTCGCCCGAGAATCGGATGATGACGGAATCCAGCTCTTCGAAGGCCAGATCCTGCGGTTTGGTTTCGATCATATCGTAAGCTCCGTCGCGTTCAGTCCAGGGAAGAAACCCGCGCGTGTCTTCTCTTCTGAACGTCCCAATCCTCTGGTAAATTCGGCTTTTTCGCGTCCAAAAGGGCGTCGAGCCGAGTGAGGGGAAAAGGGTGCGCGATGCCGTTCTGTCCCGAGTGCCACCAGGAGCCCGATCAGGGCGCCCGCTGCCCTCTCTGCGGCTTGTTCTATCGCGAGAGGCATTGCCCCGAGTGCGGTTGGGAGGTCTTTCCCCGGGAGACGTTCTGTGGCGCTTGCGGGGCCGAGCTCGGTAGTCGCGCTCTGGCTCAGGTGCACGCGCCCATGCAGCCGGCCGGGATCGGACGGCGGGTGGTGGCCACTTGCTTCGACCTGGTCGTGCTGGTGCTGATCACCGAGTTGCTCCAGGTGACCGTGCTACCGAGCCCCTGGTTCAGCGTGCTGGTCAGCGGCCTCCTCTACTATGGCTTCTTCCAGGCTCGCGGGCGCCAGACGCTGGGACAGTATGTGCTGCGCCTGACTGCCCTGACCAGCGAGCGCTACCCCCTCAAGCTGGCTCAAAGTCTCTTGCGCTCCCTGCTCGGCGCCTTGAGCTGGGCTCTGGTCATCCCCCCTCTGCTGGCCCTGCGCGACCCTCAGCGGCGTACTCCAGTGGATCGATGGCTGAAGGTACAGGTCTACCTCACCCCGTGAGCCTGGAAGCCATCCAGGCCCTGCTGCTCAGCCTGGTGCCCTGCTTTTTCTGGTTATGGTACATCCAGGGACTGGGGCGCTACCGCCGCGAGCCAGCCTGGATGCTGGGCCTGGCCTTGCTGGCCGGGGCGGGCAGCGCGTACGGAGTGCTCTTGACCTGCGACCTGCTCGAAGAGTTGGCTCCTGGTTTTTTGAGCGTGCCTCACGAGCCGCTGCGCCTGCTGTTTTATTTCGTGGTGGCGGTGGGTCTGGTGGAGGAAGGCTGGAAGATGCTGTGTTGCTGGCTGGCGGTCTACTTTCTGCCCAGCTTCGACGAGCCGGTGGACGGCCTGCTCTATGCCGGTTGCGTGGCACTCGGCTTTGCTACGGCTGAGAACGTCAAGTACATCTTGGAGGCAGGCGGTCCGGCCGTGCTGGTGGGTCGCTCAATTCTCAGCACCTTTGGGCACGTGCTGATGTCGGGCGTCTGGGGCTATGCGCTGGGCATGCAAAAGTGCCGTCCCACCCGCGCTCCTCTCTGGCTCCTGGCCCTGTTCGGAGCTGCCCTGGGGCATGGTCTGTTCGACTGGTTCCTGATGATGGGCTGGCCGTTGGCAGCGGTCGCGGTGCTGGCCGGACTGTGGTGGCTGTTCAGTCAACGCATCCAGGAGGCGGCTCGGCTCTCGCCTTACCGGGTGCATCGCGTGCACCGCGTCCGTGAGTGTCCCCACTGCGGCATCCTGCATCGTGCCGAGGCCAGCTATTGCACGGGCTGCGGCCGGCGTAACGAGACGACGGGTGCTTTATGCGCCAACTGCCTCACCCCGGCGGGGGGCGAGGAGCGTTGCGGCAAGTGCGGTTGCCTGTTCGCGTGACTTACGCGTCAGCTGCGGGGTAGCGTTTCCTGCACGATCTTCTCACGCTTGGCCCGCTCTTCGAGGGTCGGCGAGGCGTTGACCCGGTTGCGCCCACCTCGCTTGGAAACATAGAGTGCCTCGTCAGCCGCCTCGGCCAGCTCTTTCTTGTTGTGAGCGTCGCTGGGGAAGCAGGCCATGCCGATGGAGGAGGTGATGCGAACTTTGTGGCTCGAGAAGCGCAACTGGAAGGCTTCGCGCACGCGCTCACAGGTGCGCATGGCATCTTCTTTGCTGGTTTCCTTCAAAATCAGAGCGAATTCGTCGCCACCATAGCGGCAGACGATGTCGGTGGTGCGCACCTTCTCTTTCAAGAGGGCGGCGATCTCCTTGAGGAGTGAGTCACCTGCGGGGTGGCCCAGCGTGTCGTTGTAGCTCTTGAAGTGATCGGTATCGACCATGACCAGGCACATGTGGCGGTTGTGCCGCTCGGCCCAGTCGATCTCGTCCTGCAGGCGGGTCTGGAAGTAGCGGTGGGTATACAGGCCCGTCAGGCCGTCGGTCAACGATTGCATCTCGATCTGGTTGAACAGGCGCGCGTTCTTGATGGCCATCGCGGCCTGGTAGCTGACCGTCTGGACCAGGTTCTTGTGCTCTTCTGTGAAGGTGTTCTCGTCCTTGGCGCCCACATAGATACAGCCCATCAGATCCGACTCGGTCACCAGCGGCGCCAGGATCACCGAGCGCTCGTAGTTGATGATGTTGGTGATCTGGTACATCTGGGTATCGGTCATGAGCATGGTGTCCTTCTTGTCGAAGGCCATCTTGAAGAGCCCCTCGTCCTTGCGCACCGGCAGCGTCTCGACGTACTGGGCGTAGGGGCTGGAGGCGTACTCAGCCTTGAGCTGTTGGGTATCATCCTTGCCGTTGGTGAACACGATGACGCTCTGGGCCCGGGGGATCATCTCCTGAAGTCCCTCGGCTACCACCTTCATCGTATGGTCGATCTTGAGCGAGGAACGGGTGATCTCCTGACCCATCTTCTGGATGCCCGAGAGCTGGCGGTTCTTGGCTTCCTCGGCTTCGCGCCGACCCTTTTCGTTGGCAACCTCTTTCTCTTTGTCCTCGAAGAGCAGAGCAGTCTTGAGCGAGGGCGCGGCGTAGGCCGCAAGCATCTTTAGCTTGTTGACGTGATCGGTATTGTGAGTGCCGGGCTTGATGGAGCCGACATACACGACTCCCACGGTTTCCTTGCTGACCACCAGCGGCACGGCGATGGCCGAGCGCTCGTCCTTGAAGATACGCTGCTCGGCCGAGGCTCCTAACTCGAATTCCGACTGGGGTTTGCGGGTTTGCATAGCCTTCTTGATGAGCGTCTCCTCGAGTTGCAGGAGCGACGACATCTGCAAGACGTTTTCGTAGGGCGTGTCGGTCTTGGCGGGGACCAGGGTCTCCTTGCCATCGGCTTTGACCAGGAAGATGACGCACGACTGGTAGGGGATGTGCAGCCTTTTGATAAACGTTTGCACCACGGCCAGAGTGCCGGCCAGGTCGGTGCTTGCGCCAAGCTCGTTGGCCAGTTCGTAGACCAGGTTGTTTTCGTCTTTCTTGCTGTCCAGGTCTTGAACCAGGGCCCGGTTCTCGTCCGTGAGGGTGCGCACGCGGAACTGCTCGCGCTTGAGGTCTTGCTCAAGCTTCTCCTGGTCTTGCACCACGATCTCTTCGAACGACTTCTTGAGCGCGAAGCGCACCGCCGCCATGAGGCTCGCTCCCAGGAGGGAGGCGCAGGCCAGGTCGACCATCGGGGGCAGGGTGCCCGCCGCGGCCTGGGCAAAAGCAGCCGCCAGGAGTCCGACGGGAATCCCGACCAGGGGCAGATAGCCCGAGTCCTTGCTGCCGGCCCGGTAGACTTTCGCCTCGCTCTCTCCCTCGACGGTCTCCACCACGGCTCCGGTCAACAGGGCATCCAGTCCGGCGTAGAGCGCCATGGCCAGCAGGGCAGCGCCCAGTGAGCGAAGGGAAACGATGGCGGCGTCGCCTCGGGCGATGCCGAAGGCGAAGCTCACGACCCCCACCCGGAGCAGGTTGAGAGACAGATAGGCCAGGCGTTGCAGGCCGGATTGGAAGCTGCCGACCCCCACGCGAAGGATCAGGGCCGGAGCGGCTACGATCAGTCCCTGAGAAGCAAGCACCAGGGCCGCCATCGGTGCAGACTGAGGCCGGGCCACCGCCAGGAAATAGATAAACGAGGCCAGGCTGACGTAACCGTAAGCGGTGAGAGGTTGCGACCAGAGCTCGAGCGCCACGGCGATGACGGCCAGGAGCACCAGGGGGTAGAGCATATTGCTGGCGTTGGGGAGGAAGAGGAAGAGGGACACCACGAGGAATGCGAAGCCGATGAGGCCGCTGAGCCCCACCAGGAAATTCCCTTTACCGCCTGTTTGCACGCTCAAAAAGCTATCACCCACTCGACCTGAGACCGGGCTTGTGACCGAGGTTCCAGACCGGTGAACGGATTCCCTGCAGCAATGGCGGAGCCGGGCCGCCTGGACAGGGTGTGACGGCTCAAAGGAGGCTCTCGTGCGGGTGCTTTTCCCGCAACCTGGAATTCAGCCCGGTCCCCATACTCCTCCAGTGGTTCGGTCTCGCCTCTGAGTGGGCGGATCCGAGCCACATTTCCCTGAACTAATTTTAGCATCAACTAACCTGGTTCGGCAACCTCAATGGCTGGCTTCGGGCCGCGGCTGGAGGGCCTGGATGGCTTCGGCGAGGCTCTCTACCGGCACAATATTCAGGCCGGTCTGGGCCGAGCGCGCCTCGTCGAGGTCTTCTCGAGGGCAGAGGAAGATGCTGGCACCCGAGCGCTCGGCGGCGATCGCCTTAAAGCGTGCTCCAGTGATGGAGTACACCCGGCCGTCCGGGGACATCGTGCCGGTGCCTGCGATCACTCGTCCCCCGGTCAGGTCCAGGGGGGTGAGCTGATCCACGATTTCGAGGCTGAAGATCAGTCCGGCCGACGAGCCGGCGATGTTGCCTGATTCGATCTCGATGGCCACGGGCAGTCGCTCGGGCGCTTCCTCGGTTTCGATGGTGACCCCCAGTCGAGCACTGCCCTCGATGCGGACTGGAGTCAGCTCGAGTTGGAGGCTCTCGTCGTCTCGGCGGAGCTCGAGTTGCATGGTGCCCGAACTGCCGCGCACGGCATTTCGCAGATCGTCCGCCGTTCGAATGGGCGTGCTGCCGGCCCGGATGACCAGGTCGCCCGGCTGCAGGCGACCCTCAGCCGGAGTCCCCGGAAGGACCCGGGTGACTCGTGCCCCTACCGGCTCGAGTTGCACGTCGTAGCCGAGGTAGCGCAGGGCAGCCACCTGGGATGTGTAGTGGCTGATGGCCATGGGCAGGTCGGCGCCATCGTCGGAGCGCTCCTGGATCGGGGAGGAACCGTCCGAGGGAACGAGCTCGGCGTCGGGCTCCATCATACTGTAGAGACAGGCCAGCGCGCTGGCTTTCTCGATGAAGACGGTGGTGATCAGAAGTTGGCCGTAGCTAGGATAGGTCTTCTGGTCGAGTATGTGCACCATCGGCGCGGCCGAAGCCGTGCGGCCAGGAGCCCGCAGCACATAAGGGGTGGGTATGTAGAACAGGATGGTGGAGGTGAGCACGGCCAGCAGGGTCGCCCGCAGGAAGGTTGCGGCCACCTTGCGCGGAGTCAGTTTCTTTTTGTTGGCGGTCAAGGCGCTTCGGCCGAGGCCAGGGTGCGAGGGGGTTGAGCTTCCTCGCGCTGGGACTTGAGCGTCTCCTGGTGCTTCTTGATGATGGCCAGGATCCGGCTGAGCTCACCCTCCATACCATTGAGCACGCCGGCAGCGAAGCGCTCGGATGCTTCGCGGACCTCGCGGGCTTGAGTCTGGCTCTCGCCCTGCAGGCGCTGGCACCTGTCGCGGGTTTCCTCCAGCAACTTGCGCCCTTCTTCCCGGGCCCGCGCCATGACCTCGCTTTCCTGAACCAGCCGTTGCGATTCTTCACGGGCAGTCCGCAGGATCTCGCGCGCCTTTTCCTCTGCGTCGCGCAGGATTCGGTCAGCATCGCTGCCCGCCTGGCGGACCACGTGGGTGGCCTCTGAAGTCGACTCTTGTGCGATCCGGTCGCGTTCTTGCAGGATCCAGTGAGCGTCCTTGACCTCCTGAGGCAACTCTTCGCGAGCCCGGCTCAGCAGCTTGAGGAGCGGATCGCGGTAGAGCACCACCCGATCGTTCATCGGCCAGGGGAGACTCTGCCCGTTCTGGGCCAGAAGCTCGAGTTTCTCCAGATACTCATAGATTTTCACGATTCGCGCTCGACTTTCTGTCCCACCGGCTCGGCTCGCGGACCAAATTTTTCTTGCAGTTTCAGTTCCACGTAGGAGGGCACCATGCGGGCCACGGTTCCGCCCAGGGAGGCGATCTCCTTGATGGAGCTGGAGCTGAGAAAGGCGTGCTGATCGGCGGTCATGAGGAAAATCGTGTCCACGTCAGGTGCCAGATTCCGGTTCAAGAGCGCCATCTGAAACTCGAACTCGAAATCGGACACGGCTCGCAAGCCTTTGAGGATGATCGTGGCCTTTCGTTGGCGCACGAAGTCGACGAGCAGCCCCGAGAAGGCGTCGACGCGCACATTGGGCAGGCCGCACACGGTCTTGGTCAGGATCTCTTTGCGCTCGTCCAGGGTAAAGAGGGGTTTCTTGGCCGGGTTGGTTACCACTGCCACGACCAGTTCGTCGACCAGCGCCGCTCCACGGGTGATGATATCCAGGTGCCCATTGGTAACCGGGTCGAAGCTGCCCGGGTAGACTGCTCTGCGCATTCTCTGATCCTCGTCTGACAACGAGATTCGGGTCGCCCCACGGTCTACCTGCCGCTGAGCACGCTCCCGTCGGGGATTCGCTCGGCGTGGTCGCTCTCCAGACGAACCACGCCTTGCACCACGATCTCTCGGCCGAAGGTAAAGTCCCCCCGCACGGTCAGGCTGACCGCCTGGCGCAGGGAAGGCGTGGATGGAATACGGGCCTCGAAGTCGTCGTACATTGCGTAGTAGCGACTATCCAGGTCGATCAGGGGGTTCTCGCCCGGGGCCGCTCTCTCCAGTCCCGGTTCGGAGGTCAAACGATAAAAGTCCGAGCGGACCAGCAGCAGATCGTTTGTGTTCTTGACGGGCAGAAAGCGCGACCTGTCCACCACCAGCCCCTGCGAGCCCTTCAGGCAGCCCAGGGCCGAGCCCATGGCGCTCTCCAACTGGTAAACTGGCTCGGAATCGGGATCGCTCGGGTCCACCGTCTTGCGGTTGACGATCAGGGGAAGGTCCAGAAAGCCGCCCGCGGATTTCAGTTGCGAGTAAAGGCTCTCGAGTCTCAGCCACAGGTTGTTGGTGTTGAAGTATTCGTAGCGGTCAATGTCCTGAAAAGCGTCCAACTCGTCGGGCGGGCACTGCGCGACCTCGCGCAGCAGCAGTTCTCCGTTGGCCCGTCGGCGAGCCAGGTGGCCGCCCTTGCGGTCGGCATGGGTGCGCTGAGCGACCTCCATCAGGAGGGGAGCTGAGCTGGAGGCGAAGTGAGCCAGAATGCGCACGTCCAGAGTGGCGCCCACGTTGTCCACGTTGCTGACGAAGAGATAGCGATAGCCCCGCTCGAGCATCTTCTCGAGCAGGCCACTGGACCAGAGCGTGGGGTAGAGGTCTCCATGTCCCGGCGGGCACCAGGTCAGCTCGGGGTCGGGATGCTCGGCGGGGGCCAGATCGCGTCGGCGAACCTTGGGCACGCGCGACTGAAGCAACTCGACCGGCAGGTCGCGGGAGACCCCCGGGTAGGCTCGCAGTGCCTCCAAGGACTCGTCCCGGGTGTGGAAGCTGTTCATCAGCATGAAGGCCGGGGCCTTCAGGTTCTGGACCTGGCGAGCGGCAAAGTCGAGGAAGGTTAGCCCTTCTCGCACGGGTAGCAAGGACTTGGGTCCGTGCAGACCCATGCTGGTGCCCAGGCCCCCGTTCAGCTTCAGGCACACGGTCTGCCGGAGCGCATCCGGGTCGACGCGCTCCTTCAAGTCGGCCAGTCGAGGGAGCGAGCCGACCTGGGTCAGCTCGCGTTCGGGCAGTTGGCCGCTCGAGCCGCTGGCCAGCTCTTCATAGCGTCTCGCGAAGAAAGCGATGTGCGATTCGGCCAGGCCGTCGGCTCGCATGCGGGCCGCGAACGGCTCGAAATTGGCCGGCACGAGCTACTGGTAGTTGAACTTCAGTTGGTAGGAAACCCGCGTCCACTCGCCGTTAAGCAGAATCTTATCGTGAATCAGTCCATCGGCCACGATGGGGGCTCCGTACGAGTTCACCACGTACCCTTCGAAGAGGTTGAACTCCAGCGTCCGGCTCTCGCCTGGAAGAAGGCGCCCGACATCGCGTGTCACGGCGGTCACTTCGCGCAAGCTGCCATCCTTGAAGATGCAGATCGCTTCCACGTTTTCGGCGGCTGCATCGCCGGTGTTACTGATGGTGGCCATGACCTTGGCATTGTTGCCAGTCATGTATTTCTTTTCCCAGCGTACTTTGATGTAGGGGCGAATGAGCTCGCGTCGGACGGGCGGTGCTGGATTGCCTACCATGACCTCGGCCTGGCCGGTCTGGGGGTTGTAGCTATACGAGCCTCCGGTGGCGGCAGCCACCTCCTCCAGGGCAACATAGACCTTCCCTTTGTACCAGAGCGCCTTGCCTTTGACGGGGTAGCCGTTGATGACCACGGAGAGCGCTCGCGGAGCGGCGGCCAGCAACTCCCGGCCACCAGGCATCGCCACCAGGACCGTCGTCAGCAGGATCATGACCCAGGAAATCTTCGTCTTCATCGCCTTGGCTCCTAACCCGGTGCTCCTTTGATTATACCGGCTGGCCGTGGAGGCGAGCAACGGGCCACATGTAACATTTTTTCGCTTTCCAGTTGCGCGTACTGATAAGGTCAGGAATATCTGTAAGACGACTCTTCGCGAGGTTGGCAGGTGTTGAAGGAAATTCTTCAACTTTGCAGAAAGCTGCTCCGATGGTGAGCAACAGAGTTCTGGTTGGGCGTTACCAACTGGAAGCCAAACTCGGCGAAGGCGGCATGGGCTCGGTATATCGGGCTCTCGATCTCACCACCCGGAAGACCGTCGCTGTCAAAATCCTGCGTCGCGACCTGTGTGAGTCCAAGCACGCTCGACGTCGTTTCGCGCGGGAAGCGCGAGCCTCAGCCATGCTGAATCATCCGGGCGTCGTTCGGGTGTTCGATTACGTGGACGACGTTCGCCCCTTCATCGTCATGGAATTGATCGACGGGGTTTCCCTGCGCCGCCACATCCGCCGCGAGAAACCCCCGGTCGACCGGGTCCTCGAGTTGCTCCAGATGGTCTGCGAAGCCCTTGGCCATGCTCACCATCGAGGCGTTGTCCACCGTGATATGAAGCCCGACAATGTGGTGGTCACTCGGGATGGACGCATCAAAGTGCTCGATTTTGGCCTGGCTCGAGTGATGACGCCCGATCTTTCTCAGTTGACCCGGTCCGGCTCGGCTTTGGGAACTTGTTCCTACATGTCGCCTGAGCAAGCAGCCGGTAAGGACGCTGACGAACGCAGTGACCTGTATGCCATGGGTGTCATGATGTACGAGTTTCTGTGCGGCTCGACGCCCTTCTCTGCCGACGATCCTGCCTCCATTCTCTACATGCACGTTCATGAAGAGCCAGAGGCGCCCCGAGTGCTCAATCCTGACCTGCATCCCGAGCTCGAGCGCTTGATCCTCTCTTTGATGGCCAAGGACCCGCTCGAGCGTCCGGCCACTGCACGGGTCCTGCACCACGAGCTCGACCGGTTGCGTCGGATTTTACGCGGCGAGGAGCCGGTGACGGAAGATACAGCCGAGTTGGAGGCACCGGCGCCTCTGGCCCAGGGCCCCGAGCCCGTGCCAGGGGACCAGGTCAGCCTGCTGGCTGCTGACATCCCCAACTTCGGGCGCTTGACTCGCGATAAAGGCCCCCTGGAGACCACCGAGCTCGAGGCAGTGCTGGTCGAAGAGCTGGAGAACTCGGTGCGCACGAATTCCGGTCGGCTCCTGGAACGCTATGGTACGAAGGTTCTGGCTGCCTTCTGCGGGGATGATCATGGGGTGAGGGCGGTCCGTTCTGCTCGCACGATGAAAACTCGAATTCAGGCTGTTTTGCAGCGCTACAGCCTGGAGTCCAGGCTGCCCAGTTTTTCCGCGGGGATCTTTGGCGGCCGACTCCCCGACCGGGGTCCCAACGACTCGTGGGAGGACGTGGCCCGGCAGGAATTGATGCACGGCGCCTCACGGTTGGAGAAGCTCTCGCGTGACCTGCAGGATGAGATCTTGATCAGCGCAGATAGTCTGAACCAGGAAGTCGTGGCCGAGCCTCTGCGCTCGCTGTTTGTGAGAGGCCGTCAGGAGCCCATTCAGGTCTATCGAGTCCGCTCGGCCTGATTTTGTTTCAGCGACGAGGAGCGGTCGATTGAATTGACAGCGCCCTGATGCGAGGGGTAACCTGAGCATATGGAGTGGGTGCGCCTGTACTTGTTCCCACTGGGACTGACTCTGATCGGATGCGTGCTCATGCATCTCGAGCTGGCCCATTACGCCCGCGAACGACGCCGGGGCCGGCAACCCGCCAGGCTCCGGTTTTTTCGGCGAATGGCGGGGGCTCTCACCATGATCGCGATCGCCGTCCTGGTTCATCTCGGAGAGGTGGCGCCCGGGCAGGTCCAATCCGTGGATGAAGCGCGGGCCATGCTCGACCACTGGCTCTGGGTCATGGGGCTGGTCATTCTGGCGATGGTGCTGGCCATCTGGGATGTGCTGGAGGGAGTGCGCAGCCTGCGGCGGTACTTCGAGGATATGGAGCAGGAGGAAGTCGCCCGCATTCGCGAGCACCTTTCGGCTGCACAGCGCGAGGTAGACCTGAACTGAAGG
Organism: Candidatus Xenobia bacterium; assembly: GCA_045863235.1. Classification (GTDB taxonomy): domain Bacteria; phylum Vulcanimicrobiota; class Xenobia; order Xenobiales; family QWHO01; genus QWHO01. Next base: position 42,078 of record BTUM01000013.1, read on the forward strand.
TCAAGATCTGCGGCCTGACCGACGTTCTATCGGTCCAGATGGCCCTGCGAGCCGGGGCCGCGGCGGTGGGATTCGTGCTCGCCCCCAGCCGACGACAGGTCAGTGTGGAGTTAGCCCGTGAGCTTGCCAGTCAGGCCGGGGGCGCGGTGCGGGTAGCGGTCCTGGTCAATCCTTCTCCGGCCCAGGTGGAGGAGTGTCTGGAGTTTTGTGAGTTCGTGCAACTGCACGGCGACGAGTCGCCTGAGTTCTGTCAGGGCTACGCTCCGCGGGTGTGGAAGGCATTTCGGCTCGAGTCGCGAGCTCAGCTCGAGCAGGTAGGAGCCTATTCAGGCAAAGTGGCTGCCTTCTTGCTGGATGCGGCGCAGCCGGGCGCAGGTGCGCCGTTTGCCTGGGAATGGCTGGCGGGCTGGAGTCGACCTGGACCGATCTGGTTGGCCGGGGGACTGACTGCCGACAACGTGGCCCAGGCAGTCAACCTTGTGAGACCTGATGGAGTGGACGTCTCCACCGGGGTCGAAGCCTCCCCAGGTCGTAAGGACGCCGAGTTGATCCGACGCTTTATGGCCAGAGCCCTCAGCGGGTCGTCTCGTGCAAACCTTCCAGAATCCAGTCCGACACACCGCCCAGGGGCATCCCCTTGAGGGTCTTGTCGTAGTGAATGCTGCTGGCGTTGGCGGTGACCACCTGGCCCACGACCGAGCCGAAGACTTCGGTGTTCTTGAGGGTCACCGTGGTATCTTTTCCGGCTGCCACGAAGGTGCCGCTGCCGCCCTCGACGTTGAATTGGGAGCCGGGATTCAGGGCTGCTGAGCTCGACCCATCGGCAGCAGCTGTCGTCGCCCCGCCGCGTAATCCACCGGTGGTCGCGGCACCAGATGCGGCGGCGGTGCCGGTTGCGGCCAGAACTTCGGGGGGAACTTCGTCGGTGAAGTAGATTTGCAGGTCACGCGGATTGAGGTTGTTGATCTTTGTATTCTTAAGATTCATCTGGTAGCCAACGTAGAGGATGACCGGGCCTCCTCCAGAGTCGATATCGATCTCGGCTCCGTCAGCACTGAAGGTATTGGAGATGTAATAAGTACCTGACTTGAGCTTGACCCGGTCTCCGGGCGGCACGGTTACGTTCTTGTAGGTGGTGTTGGGGGGAAGCTCGCCGGATGGGGGCGGCGGTGGGGGGGGGGGCGGGCTGTTATTGCCGCCGCCATTGTTCCCCCCTCCGTTGTTGTTCCCTCCGCCATTGCCGCCTCCGCCACTTCGAGGGAGCGTGGAGGTATCGATGTCGGGGTCGGTCGGAGTCTGCTGATAGGGGGCGCGGAAGCCGGGCACTACGGTCGGCTCGGCAGCCGTCTTGGTGGTGCCGGTCATGATGCCCCCCTGGAGGCGAACCCGCTCCGGGGTGCCGCTGCCGGTTGCTCCTCCTGCTGCCAGCCCGGTGGTCCCTCCGGTCGTGGCAGCCCCACTGGTGGCAGCTCCCGAGGTGGCAGAGCCGCCGGTGGTGGAAGCGCCGGCGAAAAGCTCGTTCAGCTTGGCGACAGGGGACAGCTCGGCGTTCCCGTCCACCCAGACGCCGCTGCCGAGCTCGATGTACCCTGCGCTGGCGACGGTGCCCTCGCCGACAGTCACGTTGCCCCCGTTGTTTCCACCTCCCCCGTTGTTTCCGCCACCGCCGTTGTTTCCGCCACCGCCGTTGTTTCCACCACCGCCGCTCCAACTCACTCCGGAGGGAGCGTTCGAGGGGGGACCCCAGTAGCCTCCGAACGAGTCGTAGCTGTCCGTCCAGCTGCCATTGGCAAGACCGACGAAGAGATCGCCGTAGGCAGCCTGGTCGAACACCGGCTTGTTCTTCATGGCCAGCCCGGCCATGCCGCCCACGATTTTGGTGCGCGGCCCGCTGCTGCCCACCCGGTAGCCGGTGGAGTCGATGTAAGCCGCTCCGCCGGGAACGTCCTTGGAGGTTCCCGGTACGGTTCTCGGGTTGGCTCCCGTGATGTTGCTCCAGACGGCAACCTCATAGCGCAGGCTGGCGTCCCCCGGCATGGTGCCGTCGAAGGTGTAGGGCCAGCGATCACAGGTGGCCTCGTCGGCCAGCAGGCGAGCCATCGCCTCCTGAATTCCCGAGTAAGCGATGTAGCGCGCTTCCTTCTTTCCACCCACCTGGGTTGTATTCTGCATGTGGAACACGGTGCTCGAGCCGATGATGGCCACCAGGAGAACCAGAATGGAGGTGGTCAGGATAGCCACCGCCAGCAGTGAGCCTTTTCTCGACGTCATTCTTCGCTTACTCACGGGCCACACCTCAGTTCTTGGGGGTCACTTTGGTTTCGAGCTCGACTTTGAACTGGTAACGATCATACACCGAGGCTTCGATGAGGATCGGGAGCGGGAAGCTCTGGGTCGACTCGAGTCGGGAGATATTGCGAGCTACAATTCTGGCCTTGTTGCCAGCTGTGCTGCGAAAATACTCGGCGTCCCAGGCGGTGGAGATGGGCGGAGGAAAGGCGCCATTGCCGGTACCGGGGAAGTCCGTCAGCGGCCTTTCCGTGCGCATCAAGCATGGAACATCGTTGATCACATCTAAATAGTAGCACACGAATTTGCTCCACTGAAGCTTGGTGTCGGAATAGTTGACCTGGCCGGTCTGGTCTCGGGGGGAGCCGAACACGATCCCGATGGTGGGTGGGTTCATGTCGGTCAGCATGCTGCCAGGATTCGATTCCACCAACTCGTTGGTGAGGGCCGACATGGCGATCAGGGCGCTCTGTTGCACGTCGATGGTCGCGCTCTGGGTTCGGTAGTAGTTGATCCCGTACATCAAGATGGTGTGAATGGTCATCATGATGAGGCCGAGCAGAAACGTCGCCACCAACATCTCGAACATGCTGGTGCCGCGTGAAGGTCCAAAAGCGCGGCCCGAAACCCACCTGACACCGTTCTTAGCCCGCGCGGGATAGCAGCGACTCAATGCGAACCTCCCGCAGCTCATTGGACTCGGTCCAGGTGACGCGCACCTCGATTGACTTGCGGTCAGGATCGATGTCGGTGACTTTGATGTGGTAGTGGTAAATGAAAGTGTTCTCGTAGCCTCGCAGGGTGGTCTTCATGTACAGCTCTTTTTCCGTGTCCGGGTCGCCGGTGTTATCCATCCCGTCCACCCCGAAGAAGCCGCGGGCCAGGCACTCTTCCATCTGGCGCTCGGCCAGAAAGTTTCCGGCCATCCGGGTGCGGGCCTTGGCAACCGAGCGCGCGTGGGTGATCCAGACGCTCATCAGGCTCAGCATGATGGTGGAGAAGATCAAGCTGGTGACCATAATCTCCAGGAAGTTATAGCCACGCCGCCGATCCCGGAACATACTCAAAGTGTAGCATACGGTCCGAAAGCCTTCAATGGAAGAAGGCACTGCTGGTCTTGAAGCGAAACCGCTTCAATGCAGTTACCCGTTGGCCCCATGCGCTCCCAGCTGGCCGACTCCCGGGGCCGATTCGGTGCTTACGGTGGGCGGTTTGTTCCCGAGACTCTCATCACTGCGCTCCAGGAGCTTGAGGCGGGTTATGCCCGGGCCTGCGCCGACGAGTCTTTCTGGAGCGAGCTGTCCGCCCACTTGAGCCTGTTTGCCGGCCGTCCGACCCCCCTTTACCCGGCCGAGCGGCTCACTGCCCACTGGGGCGGAGCGCGCGTCTGGCTCAAACGCGAAGACCTGAATCACACCGGCTCGCACAAGCTGAACAACTGTCTGGGGCAGGCGTTGTTGGCTCGTCGCATGGGGAAGCGCCGCATCGTTGCCGAGACAGGCGCGGGCCAGCACGGCGTCGCCACCGCGACCGTTTGCGCCCGGTTTGGCCTGGAGTGCGTGGTCTACATGGGGGCCGAGGATGTGCGTCGTCAGGCTCTTAATGTCTACCGCATGCAGCTTCTGGGGGCCAGGGTCGTGAGCGTCGAATCGGGCTCGCGCACCCTCAAGGATGCCACCAACGAAGCCATGCGCGACTGGGTGGCCACGGTCGATGACACCCACTACATTCTGGGCTCGGTGGTCGGGCCTCATCCCTTCCCTACGCTGGTGCGCGACTTCCAGGCGGTGATCGGACGCGAGGCGTCCACCCAGCTCGGTCGGCCGCCCGCGGTGGTGGTGGCTTGCGTGGGCGGGGGGTCCAATGCGGCTGGGATGTTCGCCCACTTCGTCGACCAGAGCGGAGTGCGCCTGGTGGGGGTGGAGGCCGGCGGCGTCGGCACCGGTCCAGGCCAGCACGCCGCTTCGCTCAGCTCGGGCGAGCCCGGAATCCTGCACGGAGCGCTCACCTACCTGCTGCAGGATGCTCAGGGGCAGGTGCTGGCCACTCATTCGGTGTCGGCCGGCCTGGATTATCCCGGGGTGGGCCCTCAGCACAGCTTCTGGAAAGACAGCCGGCGGGTGGAGTATGTGGCGGTTTCCGATCGGGAGGCCCTGGACGCCTTCTTGCTGTTGTGCAGGCTGGAGGGCATCGTGCCCGCTCTCGAGTCCGCTCACGCCCTGGCCTGGTGCCAGCGCGAGGCTTCCTCAATGAGTCCGGATCAGGACTTGCTGGTCTGCCTGTCGGGCAGAGGCGACAAGGACGTTGCCGAAGTGCAGCGGTTGCTGGGAGATGAGCAATGATCAGCCTGCCGGAGCGGTCGGTGATCCCCTACCTAACGGCCGGCTGGCCTGCTGAGCAGGCCTTTCTGGAGGCGGCCGCAGCGGCCGGTCGGGCGGGCTGCCCCCTGTTCGAGGTCGGCATCCCCTTCAGCGACCCGGTGGCCGACGGACCGACCATCCAGCGGGCTTCGCAACAGGCGCTGGAGAGCGGTGTAACGGTCGAGCGCTCGCTCGAGTTGATCCGCCGGGCGGTGGAGTTGAGTGGAATTCCGGCCGTGGCCATGACCTACGCCAATCTGGTCTATCGGCGAGGATACGAGAAGTTCTGCCAGGACCTGGCGGCGGCCGGTGGGGTGGGGCTGATCGTGCCCGATCTGCCCCTGGAGGAGTCCGACGAACTCGAGGGGGCCAGTCAGAAGGCAGGGATCGACCTGATCCAACTGGCGACCCCTACGACTCCCGTTCAGCGGCTGGAGCTTCTGGGCCGGCGCAGTCGGGGTTTTCTCTATCTGGTTTCGGTGCGAGGGGTGACCGGCAGTCGAGGTCAGTTGGCCGAGAATCTGGATGAGCTGATCGCCCGGGCGGTGGCCAGCTCCAGGGTGCCGGTCTGCGTGGGTTTTGGCATCTCGACTCCCGACCAGGTGCGTCAGGTCACCCGGCAGGCCCGCGGCGTCATCGTTGGGAGCGCTCTGCTCGAGAGGTTGGAGCGGGGTGAGGATGTGGAAGCTTACTTGCGAGGATTGACATGCTGATCGTAGTGATGGAGAAGCACGCCCCCGTGCGCCAGATCGGCGCGGTTCTCAAAGAGATCGAGGGGCTGGGGTTGCAGCCGCACCTGTCTCGGGGCGAGCACCAGACGGTCATCGGCTGCATGCTGAGCGGCGAGGCCGAGCCCGTCAAGTCGCGTCTGGGCACCATGGAGGGGGTGGAGCGGGTCTTTCCGGCCAGTCGACCCTACCGCCTGGCCAGCCGTGAGTTTCGGCCCGAGGACAGTCTGTTTCACATCAGTGGAGTTCCGGTGGGGAGCTCTCGTCTGGCCATGATGGCCGGGCCGTGCGCGGTGGAAAGCCATGCCCAGTTGATGGCCGTGGCCGAGGTATTGACCGCCAGCAAGGTCCCCTTCCTGCGAGGTGGAGCCTACAAGCCGCGCAGCTCTCCCTACAGCTTCCAGGGCCTGGGTCCCAAAGGCCTGGAGCTGCTGGCCGAGGTGAAGAGTCGCACCGGCCTTCGCATCGTGACCGAGTGCCTCACCACCGGCGACGTCGAGCTGGTGGCGCGTTATGCGGACGTGATTCAGGTGGGCGCTCGCAACATGCAGAACTTTGCCCTCCTGCAAGAGCTGGGTCGGTGCCGGGTGCCTGTGCTGCTCAAGCGGGGGATGATGAACTCGCTGGAAGAGCTCTTGATGTCGGCCGAGTACATCTTGTCCAAAGGAAACTCTCAGGTCATGCTCTGCGAGCGAGGCATTCGCACCTTCGAGCAGGCCACTCGCAACACTCTGGACATCAGCGCCGTTCCGGTTCTCAAACGGCTCACCCACCTTCCGGTCATCGTTGACCCCTCCCACGCCGCAGGCGACCGCGCTCTGGTGCCGTCGCTGGCCCTGGCGGCCGTCGCCGCCGGAGCCGATGGGTTGATCGTGGAGACCCATCCCGATCCCGACCGGTCAGTTTCGGATGCCGCGCAGGCACTCAGCCTCCAGGCTTTCGCCGAGCTGATGCAGCGCTCCGAGGAGGTAGCAAAGGCGGTAGGTCGCTCGTTTTACAATTAGTTAACCGATGTCTGCCCGTCGAACGACGATTCTACGCCACTTCAGACCTGTTGGGACTCTTTCAAGTGTACCTCCTGTGTACCAACACGGGAAACACCGGTGGCTTTGCGGATTGTGGCATCGAACACCAGGCAATCCATTGTAGCTGCAGCATCTTCTTGCATGGTTGGCAGCACGTGGGAGTAGCAGTCGAGGGTGATCACCACGCTGGCGTGCCCAAGCCGCTCCGCCACCACTTTCGGGTTGAAGCCCGCCAGGAGCAGGCTGCATGGGTGTGGCGCAATGTGTAGAGCCGCATTTCCCTTAGCCCGACGCGCTTGAGCAGGCGCTTGAAGCGCTGGTCGAGCGAGTCTCTCCAGTGGAAGCCGCCGGTCGGGTTGGGGAAGAGCAGGTTGTGGTCGGTCCACTTCGGGCCGGCCTGCAGGCGCAGCTCGGCCAGGTGGGCGCGGTGGGCACGCAGCCTGCGCACCAGCTCGGAGCCCAGCTGGAGCCGACGGTTGCCGGCCGGGGTCTTCACCTCGTCCACCTCGAGCCGCCAGGTCTCCCCTTCCTGGCGCCGGATCAGGTTGCGGGTGACCTGGAGCGCCGAGCCCTGCCAGTCGACCTGGTCCCATTGGCAGGCCAGCAGCTCGCCCGGCCGCATGCCGGTCGAGACGGCGAAGACCAGGAAGAACCACCAGAAAGGCTCGGAGCTGGCCGCCTCGAGCACGCGCTCGAGCTCGTGGGGCTCGAGCACCGTCACCACCCTCCGCCTGCGTCGGGGCAGCTCGAGCCCCTGAGACGGGTTCCCCGCCAGGAAGCCCCAGCGCACCGCCTGGTTCAGGGCAGAGCGGAGCACCCGGTGGATCAGGGCGATGGTGGCGGGCGAGCGACCCTCCTGCTCGAGCGCGAGGTAGAGCTCCTGCACCTGCCCGCGTTGCAGCCGGTCGAGGCGCAGGGGCCCGAGCCGGGGCCGCACGTAGAGCTCGAGCATCCGCCGGTAGTGGTCCGCTGTCTGGGGCTTCACGCTCTTACAAGTCTCGAGCCACTGGTCGAGGTACTGGTCGAGCGACTTTCGGGCTGGCTCCACCAGCTGGCCGAGGTCGCGGTCGCGCAGCACCTGGTTGAGGTAGCGCTCGGCGTCTTTCTTCGTGCCGTGGATGGTCTTGTTGTGGTTGAGCCGCTTGCCGGCGTGGTTGCGACCGAGGTAGACGCGCACCAGCCAGGTCTTCTCGCCTCGCTTGATGATGCTGCCGGCCACGGCTACACGCCCAAGATGAGAGGGGCTCCAAAGCTACGGAGCATCTCAAACGTATTCAGGAACTGAACATTGAAGGCAATGCAGACATCGGGGAGCTTGACATTGTTCTTGCTTTCTGGCGCTGGTGTTTCCAATGTAACAACAATGCGACCATGGATGACAGCGTATGCGACTAACCAACCGTCCGCCCCCTGGAAGAACTTGGTCTTCGCAGACTGCTTGAACCGTGGTTGAGATTCTACCCAACGAGCCACCTCTGAATAGGCAATCTGCACCTCGGGGCTGTCAGTCGACAGGAAGGCTGTGGGCGGAGCCACATGTTCGACCCAGTGCCTGATCTCATCGTTTCCAAGTCGTAGCTCATCTCTTACTCGATCGATGCTGCTGAAAGGAAGCTTGACGAGGGCATCCCAGAAGCCCGGGCAGATGTCAAAGCCATAGTAGCGGTTTTTTGCCTCGATGAATACGTTGGCATCCAAGAGGAAGTCACTCACGGCGTGAGCCGATCAGCGAGTTTCTGGAAGGCGGCTCCCTGGAGCCCAACCAGAGAGTAGGCTTCACGATAGAGCAGTCGTCCTTCTTTTGCCGCTCTAACAACAGTCCTGGCAAAGCGATCTCCCACGCGATAGGTTTGCACCTTCCAGAAGTCGCCTCCGGCGCTCTCCGTTCCGCCAGAGCTGTCCGAAAGATGGGCGCGGTAGAACGCAAGAAACTCATCTCGCGAGATAAAACCCAGGTCAAGAGCACGACGAGCTACCACCAGCTGGCTGACCTTGAAGCGCCGGGCGAGCTGCAAGAACCGGCGGGAGCTTGTGAAATTGGCTCGCCAAACCGGCTCGAATTCCGCTTGAGGAACCAGGAACTCCGCTGCAACTCGGTTACAGAACAGCTCCGCACGGTCCTGCGTGGGCATCAGGTGATGAAGGTCAAAAATACCACTCAGGTCCAGCCAGAGATGCGCCAGCTCGTGCGCCATGGTGAACATCTGCGCAGCTTTCGCATCTGCGCCGTTGACAAAGATAAGTGGCGCCAGGTCGTCACTCAGAACGAAGCCTCTGAACTCCTCGGGGTCGAGCGGACGGTGCGTGTTGTTTCCTACCACGCCGTTAATGAACACGAGAATCCCAGCGTCTTCGATGTGCTCACGCAGCAGCCCCCGAGCTTGTTCCCAGGTCGCGACCTGTTCGGCCCAACCCCCTTCCAAACCCAGCGTCGTTCTTATCCTTGCGGCCACACTCTCGGGGGCGTCTTCCAGGGATGCCGAGCCAACGAAGTCGAGAGGCTCTCCCCCTTCCTCCTGAAGATACTCGCGCATCCACGCCTGCCGACGCTCCATCGTCTGCACTGTTTCTAACAGATCGGGGCTTGGTCGACTGACCGGCTTGTCTCGAATCGTGCGGAAGTCGGGAACCGGTAGTGTCTCGACGGGTGGACTATCTAAGAATAGGTATCCGAATGGGGTGGAGGTCAACCGTGCAAAATTCTCGAGCTGCTTCAGCGTAGGCTTGGATTCCCCACGCTCCCAATCCGGGTAGCGTGGAAACCTGGCGGCAACCTCATCCAGAGCAAGGCACGCACGCTCGCGGGCCCACCTCAAGAGATTGGGCGCAACAGTGACACGGCTCACGATACCTCCTACCGGAAAATAGTGAACATTTGTCCACCTCTCCCTTCCGGCTTGCCCATCGGGATACCTTCCATGTGCCGGGCTCCCATCCTACCAGGTCGGCCCCAACGCTCGCTCGAATTATCAGGGCATGCAAGAGCCGGTGCGCCTGGAGTTTCTCTGTGAATTGGCTGACGAAGTCGTTGGCGCCTACGACCAGTATTCCGCAGCATTGTGCCGTTCGCCGCGGTGACCGACTGCGCGCTCGACCTGCCTCAGCCCTTGCGTCAGGGCCTGCATCTCTTGTCGCATCGAGCGCATTTCGAGCAGCAACTCGGTGAGCAGTTGGTCGGTCAGGCCCTCGACGGGCGGCGGATTCTCCCGCGCTGGAACGCTATGACGGCCCGCCAAGCCCATAAAGACTGAAGAGGGAAGCCCCAACAGGTGATTCAGCCCTCGAATGTTCTCGATGCTAGGCCTACGCCTCTCAGCCTCCCAGTCTTTGACCGACTGCTTGGAGACGTCTAGTGCCTCTGCGAGAGACTCCATTGTGTAGCCGCACTGCAGACGTGCTTGCTTTATAGCTGGTCCATAGCTCATGGTTCTACACTAAAGTAGCAACCTGCTACCCACTTGACAGGTAGCACAGGTCGACGGCCTGGGCCTGGTCGAGCTAACTCCTGAGCGCAGGCGCTTCCTGGAGCAGCGCCCCGACCTGCTGCAGCAGCCTGTCTCCGAGGTGCCGGTCCCCGAGAGCATGCGCCACCTTCCTCGGTCTTCTTCAGCTGGGAAGAAAGCCGCCGATCGGGAGGGCCTGAGCAGTCTCCAGCAAGGCTACCAGGGAAGTTCAGCCGATCACCTCGCCGGTTACGAGGGATCTGAGATGTTCTCGCGGGCCGCCCAGCGAGCTCTGACCCCCGTTTTCCAGGCGCTCCTGACCCCTGACCAGGGTCGATCTGACATCCCGAACCCTTTCGACGCTCAGGATCTTCGCGAGTTGGTCGCGCCCGAAGGGCAGGGGAAATATCAGACCTATCGCGAGTTTGCTGGCCTGGAGCAGGGTGCACCCTATGCCAGCGGGGGCACACTGCCGCCACCCGCCACCGCACACGAGCGCCTGCAACGAGAAGCGCTGGTGACCCTGGCGGAGATGCTCACTCCTGACGTAGATGCGATCACAGAGGTGGCCACCGCGGGAGCGCCCTCGCTACTGAAGAGACTGGGCCGCACTGCCTCGAGGATGTCCCGCGGCCGAGCTCTCAGCCGCCTGCAGCCCAGCGTTCCCCGGGGACAGGTTCAGGAGATGGTCGACGCTGCGGCGACAGGGGCGCCCGTCCAGGTCGCAAGCCCCCAGGTTCAGGCTCGACTCGAGCGACAAGCCGACCTGGCCGCCGACACCGAGACACCGGCCCGGCCGCTGGCGCAGTTGGCCGAGACTGAACGGCAGCTTGCTCAACCGCGACCGAGGCCGGCGGGCCCTAAGAGTGCCTACGAGCTCCGCAGGGAGCTGAGACGCTCCCGAACTGCCGACGATCCCAATGTTGCTTTCGATGAGTTCACAGAGAGCCTCCAAACGAGGGCACCGGATGACCCGAATGATGCCTTCGACCGCTATGCCGAGGGGTTGAGCAGGGCCGCGAGTGGTTCCGCCCGGTCGGAGGAAAGTCCCTTCTTCCCCTCGCCCGAGTTTGAAGGAATGGGCCCCCAGGGCTCGAGCGCGCTCGAGTTGTCTCACGCCACCCGGCCCGACGGCGAGATGGTTCGCCCGGAACTCTCGCTCGAAGACCTCGAGCTGCGCCTGAATCGGCCCAGAGCAGAACCAGAAGCGCCGGCCCTTCCGGCCCCCCGCCCGCCCCGGCGGCGCCAGGCTCGCAAGCCCCTTATCCAGGAGATCCTCGAGGAAGTGGACCAGGTCGACACGTCACGTGTCTCTCCCGCCGAGGAAGCTCGAGCCCGGGTTGAGGTGGTCTCCGACCTGTCCGATACCGAGGCCGCGACAACAGCACCCACCGTCAGCCCCGAGCAGACGCGCGCCTGGGCCCGGACCCTTTCTCGTTGGGACCAGCTCCAGCAGCCCCATCTGGTGGCCGCCCGTCAGAGTGGCCAGGATGTCAACGCCGTCCGCGAGTGGTTCCGCTCAGTCGAGCCGCCGGAAGTCTCCGAGGCCCGCACCCGGCTTGAGCAGCACCTCGCGGCCCAGAACGCCCCCACTCCGACCCGGGTCGACCAGGTGGACCCACCGATACCTCGGGCAGCCCCGACCGGGCCCAATGTCGATCAGGTGGTCCCGCCCCTACCGGCCGCTCGAGCTGCTGACCCGGTCGCTCCGACCCGGGTCGACCAGGTGGACCCACCGATGCCTCGAGCAGCCCCGACCCGGCCAACCCTCGACCAGGCTGCCCGGACGGCGCCGAGCGCGGCCGACCAGTGGCAGTCCCTTCGAGCCCCCGACTACGTTCGCCCCGAGGGCGGTGGCCGGCGTATCAAGCTCACCCAACGGGACAAAGTCTGGTGGCCGACATGGACGCCCGAGCAGCGCCGCAACGTCCTGGGCAGCCGAGGCCGGGCTCGGGTCGGCATGGACTTTGAGCCTGACGCGGCCGGCGTGAGGCTCGCACCCGACGAGCCGCCAACCGGGGGGACGACGCCCCGAGGCTCTCGTGCTGCAGCGGCCCAGCAGAGACTGGATGAGGCTGGCGAGTATCTGGCCCAGAAGAGGGCGGCTGCCGCCGAGGCGGCCAGCAGCGGACGCTTCCGGGAGCAAGCGGCTCGCGAGCTGGCTCAGGCCGAAGAAGACCTGGAAGTCGCCAAGAACCAGTTCAACAGTTCAATCGCCTCGTATAGCAGGACGAGGCGCGCCCGCCCAGGACGGCCTCCGATCTGCGACGCGAGATGGCTCAGAGTCGGGGGAGCGAGGTCGATATTCTCGCCTCGACAAACCGAGACACGCTGAACCTCGAGCAGGCCAGACAGCGCCTGGGTGGGCCTGAGCAGAAGGAGATGCTCAGGCAGTACCGGGCTATCGATGAGAGCGAAGGGATCGGTCGGGTTGAGTACCTATCGCAGCTCGGTGTCTACGAGGATTCAGTGGAGAACATGGCCATCTCGCGGATCCATGGAAGGGTGCACGACGAGTCGTTGATGCGGGCCGCAGCGAAGCGAGGCACTATCGACCCGACGGACCCACAGAAGGAAGTCGCCTTCTGGCACAGTGGAGACCGCCGCTCCGGCCTCAGTCACCAAGACCCTCAAAGATACCGGTCGGCTCATCGCTTTGTCTTCTCAGCCCCGGACGGGATGACCCTGGAGGACTTCCACAGAATTCTGGGGAAAAGGTTCACCAGCTACACGTTCGACGATTCAAACGGCCTGCGAGCGCTTGTGGTAACCTCCTACGACAACGCGGCCGAGATGCGGAAGGTCCTCAATGAGTTCGAAGAGTTCATCGATGCGAACGGCTTCCGACTGGAAGCGGCCGACGACGGCTACTTCCGACGAGTCTTCCGGGACGAGTATGAAGGGATCCTCAGGGCCGACCCTGGAGGAGATGCGCCTCGCCCGCGAGGAGATTCTGGGCCACCTGCTCCCCAAGGACCGAAAAGCACCAGAGGGCCACCTGGTGGAGATGTACGGCAAAGGGACGGCTCCGGCCCCCGAGTAGGCCAGGACGCCGGCCCCTCCGGCGGACCCGCCCCGAGCTACACCGTCGACGGTCAGCGGGTCGAGCTGGCTGGCATCCAGACCCACCCCCTCCACCCGAGTTCGCTCGTCCGCCTGGCCAAGGAGCTGAGCGGGAAGGTCGAAGTCTCCGAGGCCCTCCAGGAGCTGGGCCGGCGCATGGGCGGCCGGGTGCGCGGCCGAGTGAAGGGCCGCAACATTGAGCTTGAGCCCGGGGTCTGGCGGGACCCGAAGGAGGCGGCGCGGGTTCTGGGCCACGAGATCGGCCACCTGCCCGACTGGGTCCCGAACATGGACCCCGAGACCATGGGGGGGCGGGTCAGCCAACTGCGCAGTAAGATGCGCGCCCACTTTCGGTCTATGTCGCAACCGATGCGCGCCGAGCTGCTCGAGCTCTCCAAGTGGTGGCGCCCGTTCGACGAGCAACAGGCGACGAAAGACTACATGCGTTACCGAGAGGACCCCGAGGAGCTCTTCGCCGACGCTATCAGCCTGCTGCTGAACAACCCGGCCGAGCTGCGCCAGCGCGCCCCGCTGTTCTGGGCCCAGATGGAGAAGTTCCTGTCCGACAACAAGGAGATGCAACAGCTCCTGGCGCGCGCCTTCGACGAGATGAGCGGCACCATGGACGACCTGGCCGAGGGGCTGCACCACCGGATCACCGCCGCCTGGGCCGACGGCGATGCCTTCCTGCAGGACCTGGCCCACGCGGCCGAGCTGCGCAAGATGAGCCTGTGGGAGCGGCTGCGTCAGCAATGGCAGGCAAAAAAGCACCAGGCTGAGCGCGACTTCTCCGACCGGGGCGCCTACCTCAAGCGTCGGGCCGAGGAGCTGCGCAAGCAGGGCAAGGAGATCCCTGTTGATCTCGACCCCACTGTGAGTTCAACCTGGCCGGCAACAAGCTCTGGGTGGCCAGCCGCGACTGGAAAGACAACGTCATGGACGTGCTCGAGCAGGCTGACCTGGCCGGGTTCGACCTGGGCAGCTACATGCTCAATCAGGCGGCCACAAGCGGCTCCCTGCGCGGCGTGGCGCTGCCCGAGGGACTGACGGCCGACCTGGCCGCCCTGGACCGGCTGACTCGCGGGATGTCCCCCGAGCAGGTGCAGGCGGTCGAGCGGGCCGCCCGGGGAGCCCGAGACGTCTTCTACCACGCCCTGCGAGACGGGGTGGAGGCGGGCACCATCAGCCGCGAGATGGCCGAGCAGCTCGAGGCCACGCGTGACTTCGTGCCTCTGGCCGCTCGCGAGATGAGGGGACGCATCCCCGAGGAGATCAGGCTCCAGACCCGGGGCACCCTGGACTCTATCCGCGACCCTGCGGTGGCCCTGCTCCACGACGCGCTCGAGTTGCACAACCTGAACACCTCCAACCACGCCAAGCTGCGCGCCACCCGGTTCGCCGAGCTGGCGGGCGACCCGGTGGTGGAGCTGGCCGAGGGTGCAAAGCCACCCCGGGGCCTCGAGCCCCTGGAGGTCTACCAGAACGGCCAGGTCAAGCGCTATGCGGTGGCCCCGGATCTGGCCGAGGTCTTCCAGCGGGTGGAGCTCGGGCCCATCAAGCTCTGGACCGACTTCCTGACCCAGGAGGACAACCTGTTTCGCTGGCTCTGGATCGCGGCCAGCCCGATGTTCCACGCTAAGAGCTTCGTGCGCGACCTGTTGCGCTACGTGCGCAACATGTCGTCCCTGGGCCACCTGCGCTGGTGGGACCCGACCAACATCGTTCGGGCGCTCGGAGACTACGCCAGTGTGATCCGCCCGGCCCTGGCCTACGCCTTTGATGCCTCCGACCTGGCCCGATTCGGGTTCAGCCCTCGGCAGATCGACGAGTCGAAAGCGCTGGTGCGCCAGGCTATCGACGAGTTCGCGCTGGTCCCACCCGAGGACAGCATCGCCGCTCAGATCGCCGGCAACCTGACCAGCGGGCGCGAGCAGCTGGCCCGCTACTTCGACCCCAACGCGGCCGAGCAAACCCGTGGCACCATGAGGATCATCATGAGGATCCTGGCCCGTCCCATCATATCGGCTGGCCAGGTGCTCGAGAGCACCCGTGGCATCCTGGGCCGTCGCATCACCCAGGCTGGCCGTCGCATCACCCAGGTTGGCCAGGTGCTCGAGAGCACGTCCATCACCCAGGTTGGCCAGGTGCTCGAGAGCACGTCCAAGCTCGCCGCCTACCGTCGCATCGCCCGCCAGGGGCGCGTCTCGGTGGCCGAGCGAGCGGCCCATATCCGCGACTACGTAGGCATGCCGAACACCACCATCTCCGGCCGCCTGACCCCCATCAGCAATCGGCTCTTCATGTTCAGCAACGTGGCCCTGCAGGGCTGGAAGGCCGACCTGCGCCTCCTGAGCAAGCCCAGTTCGGCTCTGGGTGCCTGGACCCAGATGTTCTACCAGACCCTCTGGCCCACCGTGGCCATGAGCGCCGGGCTGGCCGGGCTGTTCGGCCGCGACGTGCAGGTCGCGCTCGAGGCCATCCCCGAGCGCGACCGGGAGGGCTCGTTCGTGATTCCCCTGGCCGTCCTGACCGGCGGTGAGCACGGCCAAGCCACCGGCTATCTGTCCATCCCGCTCGACCCCACGGCCAAGTTCTTCCGGGTGGCCACCTCGCGCGTGCTCAACCAGCTCGCCGGCGTCGACCCGCGGCCGATGGAGAGCACCATCGGAGCGCTCTTCAAGAGCGTGGTGGACGAGATCCCATCCGGCAGCCCCTCCATGGCTCTGGCCGCCAACTGGGTAAGCATCATGGCCGGCGAGAACCCGACCGACAGCTTCGGGCGGCCTGTGCTGACCTCGAGCGAGCAGGACGCTGGCTGGCAGGCCCGCACCAAAGGGACGCTGCGCTACACCGCCGGCCAGTTCGGCCCGATTGGCAAGGGCCTCTCCAGGCTGCTGGGTCCCTACAAGCCGGGTCGCAACGACGAGGGCATTCTGGCCTGGGCAGCCAGTATGCCCGGGCTGAACGACTACATCAAGATCTCCGATTACGGCTACTCCGAGCAGCAGCGCCTGCGCCGCGAGCTCGACACGCAGGCTCGGGCTCGACGCAAGGAGAGCTACGGGGCCAAGACCCGCTACCTCTACGACGAGATGAACCGGCTCAAGCGCCTGGGCGGGCAACGCACCGCCCAGCAGACCCGGGCTTACCAGTTCCTGGACGTGTTCGAAGGCCAACTGAAGGCCGTGGACGAGCAGGTCGCCCGGCTTGAGACGGTCGGCAAGCACCGCCAGGCTCAGGCATTGCGCCAGCGCTTTGAGCGCAGCCAGGCCGAGGGGATGGCTGCGGCCTACAACCGACTGACCAGGAGGAGGTGACAACGATGGAGGACACGACTCAGACCACGATCGTGGGGGCAATCTGCGGCCTGCTCGGCACCCTGGCCGGCGGGTTCGGCCAGCGCTGGCTCTCCAACAGCCACCAGCTCCGCTCGAGTGAGATCGAGTATCTGCGCACCCAGCTGGCCGAGCTGCGCGCGGACTACGACGCCCTGCGTGCCGACTACGACGCCCTGCGAGACAGCCTGGCCGCGGCCCGGCTCGAGCTGGCGCTGGCGCGCCGGGAGATCGCCAAGATGAGAGAGTAGGAGGCCCCATGCCACTCGTGAAGCCAACCATCGTCACTCGCGCCCAGTGGGGGGCGCGCCAGGCCGACGTGGCGCTCTATGACGCCACAAACGAGACCGACCTGGCCAAAATCTACACCCGGCTGACCGTCCACCACGAAGCCCGCCCCGCTCCCGAGCGCATGACGCTCGAGCAGGGCAAAGCTCGCATGCGGGAGATCCAGGCCCAGCACCAGGCCCAGGGGTGGTCCGACGTGGGCTATCACTACGTCATCGACCGCGCAGGTCGCATCTACTCCGCCCGCACCCTGTTCGGGCCGGGGGCCCACGTGGCTGGCCGGAACACCGGGAACCTGGGCATCTGTCTCATGGGTGCCCTGCACCAGCAGCCGCCCACCCTGGCTCAGGTAGAATCCCTGATAGACCTGATGGCCTGGTTCTGCCACCGCCTGTCTATCAGCCCGGACCAGATCCAGGGCCACCGCGACCACCTGGCTACCGAATGCCCGGGTGAGCACCTCTACCGGATGTTGCCGGAGATCCGCACGCAGGTGCGACTTTTGCTCCCCTGAGCCTGTGTACCAATTTGTGTACCACCTGGACGCACACGGGGGAGTTTCTCGCGCAAGTCGCTCGAACATTTTGCGTCGTTACAGGATCCTCGCGCCTGGAAGACCATTCGCCTGGCCTGGCACTTAACAATTAGTTAACAAGGCAGGCGTTTACCAACTTTTGCCGTGTCGTGAGATCCGGGTCAATAGACAACATCGAGGAGGACCAGGTCCATGATGGTAGGAGCGTTTGCGGTAGCCGGGGCGGGGAGTCTGCAAGAGAATCGCTTTGGGGGGCAGTGCTGCGGTCAGCAGAACCCGCTCAAGCAGATGCTTCGGACCTTGATGCAGGTGCTGCGGGGCCTGACCGGTCAGCCGGGTTGCGGTCCGCAGGGCCCCCACGGTCACCACTGCTTCAACCAGCAGAACCCGAACTTTGGACACGGTGTCTTCGCCCAGGCGGGCGTCGGCAATGGCGGAGCATTCGCGGCCGCCGGCGCGGGCGGCCACGGGATCAGCGGCGGCCTGGCGGCCCGCGATCCTTTCGGGGGCGGAATCGCCGCCTCTCACGCAGCAGGCGAAGGGGGGCTGGCACACAGCCTGGCCATCAAGGACCCGTTTGGCGGTGGCATCTCGCTGGCCGGGGCGGCAGGCAAAGGCGGCCTTTCCCATTCGCTGAGCATCAAGCTGCCCTTCGGTGGGCCTTCCCTGAGCCTGGGGGGGGCCATCGGCGGACTGCTCGGCTAAGTCATCGGGCGCTTTCTTGGAGAGGAAGAGACGGGTCTGACCCGTCTCTTTTTACAGACGCACCTGCATGCCGAAGCGCTCGATCAAGCTTTCCAGAAAGGAGAGGAGGTCGGGTAGCTCCACCGGACGCAGCAGGCCCTCCGGGAGCCTGGTCGGTCGGGACCGGGCCAACTGCACTGCCAGCGCTGACGGGGTCAGACCCAGGTCTTTGGAAGCCGCTCCCTTTGCGGCTGCCAGGAGATCGACCCGATATCGCTCGAGAAAGTAGAGGTCCACCAGCAGGCTGACCTGGGCGCCGCTGGCCAGGCGCAGCAATCGGTCAGCCGCCAGGTCCTCCAGGGAATCGGCCTGGATCCCATTCTCCATGGGCTTGCTGGTTTCGAGCACGTGGGCATGGTCCACCATCAAGTCGACCTCTTCATAGCGGATGAAGCCGGGGAGAACCTGGCGGGGCTGGCTGGTGACCTCGCTCTGAAGCCGGTCGAGCGCCTCCTGGCTGGTGAGCACCACCTCCACTCGGTCCACCTGACGATGGTGAAACCAGAAGCCGGCAAGAGCAGCTTCTCCGCCCACGAATCGCTCGCTCTGGCCGGGTAGATACATCTGGATGAACGCCCAGGCCCGAGGAGGGAGCAACTCGGGGTTCCAGCCCAGCGGACGGCTCATCAAATGGGCGTGGGAGCCGTTGTCACGGCTCCCACCTGGGTGACTCGATATGTTGGGGCGCGGAACACTTCAGGGTTTGTTCGACATCCCTCCTGTCCTTTTACTTTTTCATTCGGTCAGATGCTTTCCAGCGAGCGGAAGCGCTTGGTGAAGTCGCGGATCTTCTCGCGCTCGAAGAAGCTGCACATCAAGGCCAGCTCGCCCCGGCACTCGCCTTCCACGATGAGGGCCGAGGTTACCCGGGCTTCCATCTCCAGCGTGCAGTGTCCGAGCAGAATCTGCAGATGCATCTCGTCACCCACCCCGAAGCGCGTGTCGCTTCGAAAGTTGACCCGGGCGGGGGAGAGCAGGTTGGTCATGAGACGAACCGGTTCGGCATCCCAGGGCCGCTGGCCCATCATAATCAGGATGCGGTCCACCTTGGTCATCGGGACAAAATCGTCGGCGGGAGAGCTGGCCAGGCTCGCTTTGACGGGAGTCGCGACGGAGCGCGCCGGTGTCGGGAGGCCTTTGAGCTGGTGAATCAGCTCCATAGCTTGACGGGCCTTGCGCCCGAAGAATCCTGTCATCATAAATCACCTCTGCGAGAAGCTGGGGGAGGTTTTGTGTCCTCAGTATAGCCTGGTGACGGCTCTCGCGTCTGTGAGCGGGATCACATGTCCTCCAGCACTGAGAGTCGCAGGCTGGCCACGATCGTCTCCAGGGCCGGGCGGTGACTGTCCTGGAACTCGGCCGGGCAGTTATAGGAGAGCAGGGCCCAGGTGGCTTGATTCCCCACCACCCAGAGTTGCCAGAAGTGCTCTCCCTCGGTGTATCGATAGGAAACCCCCTGGCTTCCATCGGCCTGGATGCTGGTCAGAGCGTCGGCAGCCACAGGGCGTCCTCGCAGGGTGAGAAAGCCCGCCAGCATCCGGGAGAGATTGGGAAGCCGGGTAGGGTCCTCCACCGCCTGGGCAGAGATGACCAGGGCGCCGGGCGCGCCCGGGGGGACGGCCGCTCCCCCGTCGGGCTCGTTGTGCCAGCCCCAACCGGGCGGAAGGTCGAGGGCGAAGAGCCCGGTCGGATGGACGATCTCCAACATGTCAGACCCCAGTATAGCGGGCCCGCGGTCTGATCATCCAGCCCTGGCGGTACTGCTCCATGGCGTGAGCCAGCCAGCCCGCTGTGCGACCGAGTGCAAACAGAGTCAGAGGAGCTCCTGAGGGCAGAGACATGGACCGGGCCAGGCTGACCAACGCGAAGTCGAGCGAGGGGGGCCGCAGGTGCAGGCTCTCGGCAGCCTGGAGCAGCTCGCGCCCCAGGGCGCAGGCCGTCACCTTATCGAGCAGATGGCGCGCCCGGGGGTCTCCCTCGGGGTAGAGGGGGTGGCCGAAACCTGGGATGGGCTCGCCCCGTCGCAAACGGTCTTCCAGGGTGGGGCGGGCGCCGCGGTGGCTGGCCTCCTCGAAGAGTGCCGCCACGCGACGGGTGTGCCCCCCGTGACGACCACCCTCCAGGGCTGCCAGGGCCGCGCCCACGACCGCGTAGGGACTGGCTTCGGCTGAGGCCACGCAACGGGCCGTGAAGGCGGAGGTGTTCAGCTCGTGGTCGGCGCACAAGATCAGGGTGGCCTCCAGGGCTCGCTCCGCGGCCGGGTTCCCGGGGGTCCACGCCGAGGCCAGGGAGCGAGCCAGCGGGCGCCCGGCTCGGTGCGAGTCGGTGAGACAGCGTCCGAGCAGGGTCAGGATGCGAGAGCCCGTGCGGCGAACGGAGTCCGGCTGGAGATCGCGGGCGGCCGGATCGGTGGAGCCGGCCGCCACCAGGACCAGCCGGAAGGCTTCAGTCGGCTCCAACCTGCTCGCCAGCTTGAAAGCCTCCTGCCAGGGGCCCGGGGGAGGGAGGCCAGGTCGGTGCTGACCTTCCCAGAGGAGCTCCACCACTTGCTCGAAGCACGTTCGCGAGGCCAGCTCGGTGGCCAGCTGACCGCGGTAATAGAGCTGGCCGTCTTGAATGCAGGTCAGCGCCGATTCCAGCACGGGGCTCCCCCATTGCAGGGCTTCAGCGGCCGCCTGCTCGGGATGGCGGCGATGGCGACGGCGGCTGGCCAGCCGTTCGACCTCCTCCTCTCGATACAGGCAGCGTCGTGTGCCCGGCTGGCCTTCGGAGCCGAGCAGGCCGCGACTGACGTAGCTATAAAGGGTGGCCGGGCTGACACCCAGCCGCCGGCAGGCTTCTTCGGCGGTGAGGTAACTCATGTTGATTGCTTGATCAAGATTGACGAACCAGATCAATCTATACCATGATGGGCGCGAGTGGAGCAAGGAGGAAGCATCGGATGACAACCGGTTTGGAAGGCGTAGAGGTGACCCAGACTCACCTCAGTCGGGTGGACGGGATCAAGGGGGAGCTCGTGCTGCGGGGCCGACGACTGGAGGAGTTGGCCGGCAAAGTCAGCTATGAGAGCGTATGCGGGCTCTTGTGGGAGGAAGAGGAGGTCGAGCTGGGCAGAGCCCGGGCTCTGGCCTACGCCCAGTTCGAGAGCTGGTTCGAGCGAACCGACGGGCTGACCTATCCCGGAGCCCTGCGCCTGTTGCTCACCATCTTGCGTCCTGAGAGCGAGGTGAAGCCTCACCATCTCGCCGCCGGGGCGGTGGCCGTTGGCCTGGCCAACGTGATCCGGCGCCGTCGAGGATTGGCACCGGTGGCCCCGCGGGCCGAAGTGGGTCAGGCTCAGAGCCTGCTCGAGATGCTGGAAGCTGGCCCTGTCGAAGAGTCGCGCTGGAAAGCGCTGGAGGCCTATCTGGTCACCGTGGCCGAGCACGGGCTCAACCCGTCCACCTTTACCGCGCGAGTGATCGCCTCCACCGGGGCCGAGCTCTTTCCTACCCTGGTGGGCGCGCTCTCCGCTTTAGAAGGGCCCCTTCACGGCGGAGCTCCAGGCCCGGTGTTGGACATGCTGGATGCCTGCCAGGCCGATCCGCGGGGCTGGATCCGCGAGCAGCTGGCCCGCGGTCAGCGCTTGATGGGCTTTGGGCATCGAGTCTACCGGGTGCGCGATCCCCGCGCCGAAGTGCTGAAGCGAGCGGTGCTGACGCTGGCTCAGAGCCCACGCCTGGCGCAGGCCGAGACGGTCGAGCGGGTGGCTCTGGAAGAGCTGGCCCGGCACAAGCCGGATCGGCGCCTGGAGACCAACGTCGAGTTTTACACCGCCGTTCTGCTCGAGGCCGTCGGGCTACCGCGAGAGGCGTTCACGGGCGTGTTCGCGACCGGACGGGTGGCCGGCTGGTCGGCCCATTTCTATGAGCAGAAGCACGGGGGCCGCCTGCTGCGCCCGGTCGCCCGCTACGTAGGTCCAGAGCCGGCGAACGGAGAAGGCTGATGGATGAGAAAGACCACCTTCTTCCTGCTCAGCGCGGCCATCTGCGTGCTGGGCGCCCTGGCTCAAACCTCGGGCCTTGCACCGGGAGACTTTGCGCCTGCCTACGATCCCACCCACGTGGCGGGGCCTGACAAGGGCACAACCACCTGCCCGGTTTGAAAGTACGGCCCCAGACCTGCGGTGCAGGTCTATCTTCAAAATGAGACCCCGGCCAATACCGTGGCCATCGCCAGGGTGCTCGACGAGGCCGTCAAACAGCACCAGAAAGCCGAGTTCAAGGCTTTCATCCTGTTCAAGCCGGGTGATCCGGCTGAGGCCACCCTGGTCAAGCTGAACGCCCCTGGCGTGGGGGTGGCCACCTTGCAGGGTGAGGCCATTGAGGCGCTCAAGCTGTACAAAGTCAGCTCCGACCCCAAGGTGAAGAACACCGTGATCTTGTATCGCAAGCGAAAGGCCGCCGAGACCTTTGTCAATCTCGACTGCACTCGGGAGGCGGGCCGAAAGACCCTGCTCGATGCGATCGCTCGTCTGAGCAAGTAGCGTCAACGGTTGAAAAGGGTTCCTGGAGAAGGGGGCGGAATATCGCCTCCATCCTTCTCATGGACATCGCAGCAACAATCGCTGAAGCTCGCGGCGCTCTCGCCGAGGGTCGAGCCAAGGACGCCCTGGGTCTTCTGTCCGACGTACTCCGTGAAGACGTGGCTTGCGAGCCGGCCCACGACCTTGTCTTCGACATTCTTTCCGAGCCGAGTCAGAATCTCGAGCTGGTTGAGTTCTATCGCGACCTTCTCAAAGTTCACGTCGAAGATACCGAGCTGACCATCCGCCTGTCGCGGGCTTACGCTCAGGGCAACAAGGATTCGCTGGCCGTCCTTCAGCTGCAGAAGATCCTGAAGAAGGAAGCCAATCCCAAGGCTTTTGCCGAGTTGGCCCGCACGTACGGGCGGATGAACAAGATCCGGATGGCCCTGGAAGCGATCAACAGCGCCATCGCCGCTGACCCCTCCTATGGCGCGGCTCATCGCGAGCGTGTGCGCCTGCTCACAGCTTCGGGCGAGAAGGATGAGGCGGCCGTGCATGCCGTCGACTCGCTTTGTTGTGCCGAGCTCGACCCCGACACCCGGGCCTGGCTGGAGGTGGCCGACGCCTTTTTAGAGGCCGGCCACAATCCCCCCGATGGCTTTCTGCACAACGGCAAGGCCTGATTTTCAGCTCTTTGTAAGAGCTAAAGGGTAGCCTTGGCAGGCTATGACACTGACTTCTCTACCGAGCCTTTCGGCCGGACCGGCCGCCCAGAAGAGTCGCCCCCCTCGAACCGCTCTTCAAAAGCATGTTGATTTCTTTGACCGCAATGGCGACGGTCAAATTCGCGTTTGGGAGACCTACCAGGGTTGCCGGGCGCTGGGGATGGGGCGGCTGCTCTCGACTGGCGCAGCCGTGGCCATCAACCTGGCCCTGGGCATCAAGAGCGGGTCGCCCTGGTATAAGCTGCTCACGATTCAGACGGATGGAATTCACCAGGGAAAGCACGGGGGAGACACGGGCATCTATGACGCCGACGGCAACTTTGTGCAAGCCAGGTTCGACGCGATGTTCGCCCAGCACGACAGCAACTCCGACGACGCGCTCAGTGAGGCCGAGGTCGAGCAGATGCTGGTCGTGAATGGAGGCGGCCAGCCCAGCCTGGGCTCCAAGGCGGAGTTTGGCCTGCTGATGAAGCTGGCCGGGGAGGACACGCCCGACGGGCGGGTGCTCACGCGCCAGCGCCTGGAAGCTTTCTACGACGGCTCACTCTTTTACCAGCTGGCCGGGGAGAAGGTCCCCTGAGACTCGAGATTCTCCCCACCCTGATCATCGTGGCAGCGGTCGTGTTGACGGCCGTCCTCGGGGCCCTGGCCACCAACCCGCAAAGTGCCTGGTATCTCGAGCTGGTCAAGCCTTCCTGGCAACCGCCCGGGTGGCTCTTCGGGCCGGTCTGGACGCTCCTTTACGCGCTCATCGCCACCAGTGCGGTCATCGTCTGGCATGCGACCGAGGGAAACGCTCGCCGCGAGCTGATGCTGCTCTTTGCCGTCAACCTCATGCTCAACCTGGCCTGGAGCGCGCTCTTCTTCCGGGCTCAGTCGCCGCTGGGAGGCGGGGTGGAGATCATCCTGCTGCTGGGGTCTATTGCCCACCTTGGCTGGCGTTGCTCCAGCCTCAGCCCGGTTGCGGCCTGGCTGCTAGCCCCCTATTTCGCCTGGGTAGCCTTCGCTACCATCTTGAACTGGACGATCGCCATCTTGAACTGGGAGAAATGAAAAGTGGCACGCCCCCGGGGGGTGCCACACCCGAACCCGGATCAGTTCAGGGCTGAACCCCTGCGCCGTCAAGCTTGTCGCCAGAGGCGTTGTACCAGCTCTCGGCCGGAATCTGCAGGGCGGTCCCGTTGGCCAGGGGCACCATGGTCAGGCTGGCCGGTTGGCCCGCGGTGGTCGTCCCGACCAGTTGGGCCCCGTTTTCCTGCAAGCAGGAGGCCAGCAGCTCGGCCGAGCCGCTGGTCTGCTCATTGACCAGCACCGTCAGTTGCCCGGAATACTGGCGCGGGGTCATTGTCCGCAGCTCGTGGCGGGAGCCCTCGCGAGACTCCATGCGGGCCACCAGGGTATCAGCCGGAACGAAGCTGCTGGCGATGCGCTGAACAGCGGTCACGTCGTGGCCCCCCAGGTTGCGCAGGTCGAGCACGATCTGGCTGGCGCCCTCCAACTCGCTCAAGGCCACGCTGACCTGGTCGGCACTGGTGTAATCGATCCAGTTCAGCTGGATGTGGCCGGTCCTGGAATCGGACCAGGAGGAGCTTACCGAGGGCCCGGGGTCGATGGGCTCGCGGGTGATGCTCATGCGGCTCACCTGTCCCTGGCGCTCGACAGCGATCTCCACGCTGGTTCCGGCCTCGCCTCGCAGGCGGGTCATGCCGGTGTACAGGCCCATTTCCAGGGTGGACTCGCCATCGACCTCGATGATGCGGTCGCCGGGCTGCAGGCCGGCGCGCTCGGCCGGGTGACCGGGCAGGGGACGTTGGATGACCAGGCCCTGACCATCGACGCTGGGGGCAAGCACCGCCCCGATGCCGTTCATTGGCAACGAATAGAGCGACTGGTAGGCCTGCATCTCTTCCGTGCCCATCAGGCGAGCCTGCCCGCTCACGGCCTGAGCCAGGCCCTCGGTGGCAGCCTGCCACAGCCGGTCGGTCGGAACCTGGGCCGAGAAAGAGCCGACGAAGCGCTCTGGCTGGCCCGGCAGATAGAGCATCTGCATGAAACCGACCAATGCGGTGCTCTGGCCACTCTCCTCCAGTTCGGCGCTGACGGCCTGGGCCACGCTCTGGCTGATCTTGCGATGGTCGAGCTGGCCTCGATCTTCAAGTAAGCTCAAGGTCTCCTGGTAGACCTGCTGCCCGGTCGAAGGGCAACTCGCCAACTGTGGGCGGGCTTGGAAGGGGCAAGAGCCCCCCGTAGGGAGGGTGCTGAGCGCGCTCATCGCTCCCAGTCCGAGGATCAGGATGCTGCTGGGCCAGATGCGACCTTTGTTCATGCTGGTTCACCTTCAAGCGGTTGGAATAGGGACAGATTTCTTCGCCCCTCCCCGGCAGGGGACCTGTCGATGATAGGCCAACTTCCTGGACAGGTGGAGCAAGATCCCGAGCTCGGAGAGCTGCTGAAGGGACTGCGCTCGGAAGGCGAGATCGACTCTTCCGGCTCGTTCTCGGTCGACTTCCTGCAGGCCCAGCGCAAGCTCGGCCAGTATCAGCTTTCCCGCCCGGGTGAAGGTCTGCTGAAGATCATCCAGGCCTGCGTGGCCTCGGCGGCCAGCGCGGTGGACCTGGTCAACCGCGGGGCACGGCTCACCCTCAGGGCGGATGCCCGTTTGCCCGAAGACGAGCTCCGGAAGCTCGATACTTACTTACTGCACACTCACGTGCACGGTCCGCGTAGCCTGCACCACCTGGCCGTAGGCCTGAATGCCCTGGTGGCAGAGAAGCCCCGAAGGCTGGAGCTGCGCTACGGGTCGTGGCTCTGGACGCCCGAGCAAGAGTGGAGTGAGACCGCCGAGCATCGTCCCCGGCTGGAGTTGACCCTGCTGCGCGGAGAGCGCCAGGAGGCTCGCTGGGAACGGCTCGGGGACGCCCTGCGGGTGCCGCTCTCCCAGGTGCCTCACTACCTTCGTCGGGCCGCCCGCTCGGATCTCGACGAGGTGGCCAGCCGCACGGCTTTCTGTCCGATTCCCGTTCGCCTGAATCGGGTGCTGCTCAACAATCCGACCCTGGAGGCCCTGTTTGCGCCTCGTCGCCAGATCTTGCAGTTGGGCATCCTCACTCAGGGGGGGGCGCCGGCCGAGATGATCGCGATTCCGAGCGAGCGCAAGGCGCGACTGGCCGAGCAGATCTGGGCTCCCTCGCTGTACTCGCTTCCTGCTCCTCGTCTCAAGCAAGATCCACCGCCTCGTCCCGTGCAGCTGCCTGGCAACGACCGCAAGGTGGTACTGGCTCACGGGGTGCTGATGTTTCTGAGCGATCCTCCGGGGCCGGAGGCGGCACTGCTGTTCGTGCAGGACGGGGTGACCCTGTCCCTCAAGCGGGCCGACCTGGGGTTTCCCGGGGTGGTGGCGGTGCTCTCGGCCCACGGCCTCAAGACCGACCTTTCTGGCTTTGACCTGCTCGAGGACGAAGCCTATCAAGAGTTGCTGGCTCGATTGCGCTACCAGGTGCGCGACCTGGTCTATCACGTGCAGGGCCAGCTGGAGGGAGCCAGCTGGCTGGACCGGGCGACCTGGGGCGCGCCCTTTCTGCGCCCCCTGCGGTAGGGATTGGCCCCCGGGGCCCAAACAGGCAAGCATGGATCTCTCGGCCGCCGGGATCATGGCCCTCCTGGCCCTGCCCACCGCCTGGTTGTTGACTCTCGACCAGCATGCCCCGATCCGCCGCTGGCCCTGGGCTCTCGCCATCGGCTGGATCTTGCTCTCGGGCTACAGCCTGCCGTTGGCCCTGATCAGCCTTCCAGCCAGCACTCTGCTCTGGCTGGGTTGGCGGCGCAGGCTCCAGCGCCAGGCACTGGCCGCCCTGATCCAGAGGGCCGGCTGGGTGCCCTGCCAGCCTCCGGCCGGATTCGCCAGCGCCTATCGGACCCGCCAGGGGCTGGTGGTGGCGTTGGGAATCCGCGTGGGGTCGGGAGCGCCCGGTAAGAGGGTCGTGCAGCCCATCGCGGGCTTTCAGCGCCCCCAGGGCTGGCCCGATGGCTGGCGCCAGGCAGCCGCCCGGCGCAGCCTGCTCTGGCCCCAGAGGGAGCTACCCATCCAGTTCGAGGGCACCTTGCTCGTCTTCGAGGCCTTGCCTCAGGCCGAGGTCTTACAGGCTCGGCTCGACGATCTGGAGGCCTCGCTTCTACCGGGCTTCGACTGGGCCACGCTGGGCCGGCGCCGCTCCAGCCGTGTCTGGCTGTGGCTGGTGGGGGGTGGCCTGCTGCTGGTCGGCTTGAGTCAGTGGGTGGGCTGGCAGAAGCTGAGGGTCTTCCCGGCCGAGCCCGCCCTGTTGCTGCGGTCTTTGACCAGCCTCCCCCGGCTCGAACGGGTGCTGTCGGCCGTTGGCCGCCCCGCGGTGGCGGTGGGTGGCGCTCCCTTGACCGTGGCGGTCTCTTCGCCCTACCAGCCCATCGAGCTCTACACCCTGGAGGGCGAGCCTCAGAACCGTCTGGAGGATTCCTCGGGCTGGACCCCGGCGGTCTTTTCAGAGGGGGAGGTGGTGGCCGTCAGCGCCGAGGGGGTTGTGCGCCGCTTTCCCAGCACCGAGGTCGGTCGCCAGTCGGGCGCCCCGCTCACTCTGGCTGCGGCCGGGCCCTGGGTGGCCGTAGGGGGCACGGCCCTGGAGGTGGTGACCTATGGCCGCGAGGGCTTGCAGTCTCGCATGACCTTGCCCATGGCTGCGGTGCGAGCCCTGGCCTGCGCCGGAGAGGAGGGCGTGGCCGGCTGCGAGGACGGCAGTTTGTACCGCTTCGAGCTGACCACTGGACGCCTGCTGGCCGCTTTCGAGCAAGGGGGGGCGGCCATCCGGGCGCTGGCCATCGTGGGCCAGCGCATCGTGACGTTCTCGGATGAGGGCTGCCGGGCCTGGAGCCCGGATCTTGTCCCCTCCATCAGCTACACTCAGGCCCCTGCCACGGCCGGTGCGGCCGACCAGCGCGTGGTCTGCGTGGGACGCTCGGACGGCTCCATTGAGGTTTACCCCCTGGAAGGGGGGCCGGCTCGTCTGCGCCTGGTGGGCCATCAGGCTCCCATCGCCTCGCTGGCGCTCAGCCCCGACGGCAAGCGACTCTATTCGAGCGCCAACGACACCACCGTCAAGATCTGGCGCCTGGACTGAGGCTGGGTCTCTTGCACGAAACATTACAGCCAGGTTTCCAAGGTTTCCAGACTGATCGAGCCGGGCCGGACAAGTGTAACAAATTCTTCAGATACCCGACCGGGCCGAACCGCTATTCTGTTGCAGGGGTTCTGATTTCAGGCTGGAGGCAGTTGGTGACGTCCATCCCGAGCGCGGTCTTCATTCGTCCCCAAGCAGCCCTGGCCGTCGTGCAGGGCGATCTCCGCCCCGACCCGATGAGCCAGCTGAATTCCGAGGAGATCGCCGAGCTGGCCACCAGCGCCCAGGGGCTTCAGGTCGAGAATCCCATCCCGGGCGACCAGTTGCAGCGGATGACCGAGGCCGGCAAGCTCACCCCCGCCGATCAGGACAGCCTGGCCAACCTGGCCCGCCAGGCCCGCACCCAGCACCGCACCTTGCACCAGCGCATTCGCGAAGGCGACCGGTCGGTGGCCGGAGCCCTGGCCGATCTGCACGTGTTTCTCGACCAGTATCAGCGCTGTCAGGATACCGGAGAGTTTCGCATCTATCGCCAGGCTGTCGGCCAGATTGCCGGCGGAACTCCCGCCGATACCCCGGTTGCAGCCGCGCTCTTTCAGGGCCTGGATGAGACCACCGAGGGTATCGGGGCGGTTGCCGAGTCCTATAACGCCATGGTGGCTGGCAAACACCCTCTGCTCCTGGCTGGCAATCAGGTGGAAGTGCTGGTGCGCGGCTCCATCTGGCAGAAGAAGCTGGCCCTGCTCGAGGGAGCCATCCAGAGCGCTCGGGCCGGCCAACCTCAGGAGATCGATCTGCAGTACCACGAGCTGAGCAATCGGAGCTTCCTGGAGAAGGTGGCCCAGGCGGCCAAAGCCGGGTGCCCGGTGCGGGTCAACATGGACCCCGGGCGACTCGAGAAGGAGCCGGACAGTCGTTCCTTCGATGCCAGCGAGCTGCCGCGCAAGATGCGCAACCTGTTTCAGCTCTTGAGCACCACCGCAGGCACCGACGCTGCAATCACCCTCTTTCCGGTCTCCAAGAAGCTGGGCAACACCGAGAACCTGATGCACCGCAAGCTCTTTCGGGTGGGCGACAGCGTGTTGCTGGGCGGAGTGAACGCCAGCGCCTCGTCGGGCGACAACGTGGACTCGGCCATGCTCATCCAGGGTCCCGCGGCCCACAAGCTGGTCGAGATCTACCGGCGGGATCTGGCCGAGTCGGCCAGAGCCGACCTCAAGGACATTTACGGTACTCGCCAGCTTTCCACCCTGCAGGCGGGGAACGCTGTGTTAGGGCCGGCCGGGCTGGTGGCGCTGTGGGAGAGCATCCACTTCCTGGATCAGGGCGCTTTCCCCACCCTGGCTTCCACCCCCACCGAGCAGATCGCCACTCATGGCCAGGACATGGCCCGCCTGGTGCAGCTGGAGGACCTCAACGGGGATGGGCAGTCTGACCTGCAGGACTTGAAGGTCTTCCTGGAGCGAGGGTTGGAGCCTGGCAACTATCTGCACATCACCCCCGAAGGAGCGGATAAGTTGCTCAAGATGCTGGGCTCGGCCGTGCGGCGTACTCAGGAGGCGGGGAACGTGGAGCGGGCCGGTCGCGTCAGCGATCCGGACGGGTCGGTCAAGGGCAGCGCCAGCCTGGCCCTGGGCCACCTGCCGGCCGACCGACAGGCCATTTTGCTGCATGCCATCGCCACCGCCGATGAGTTTCTGTACTTGCCCGACTTCATGATCACCCCCGCCGTGGCCCGCGCCGTCGCCGAGCGGATGGCCGAGGTACCGGGCCTGGACGTTCGCGTGGTGGCCGATGCCGGGGTCTATCCAGACGGTCACACGCCCAACGACCTGGGCATGCGCACCCTGGAGGATGCTGGCGCTCAGACGCGGTGGAGCCTGCTGATGGCTCCCGTCAGCGGACAGGACCGCAAGCTTCACCAGAAGGCCGTGATCACCGAGAAGATGGCCATGCTTGGCTCCACGAACTTGTCCCGCAAGGGTCTCTCGGAGAACTGGGAGCTGTCGGGCCTGCTCTCGTTTGAGGAGGGCGACGACCCCAATCGCACCCGCCTGGTGGAGGACTTCCAGCGCACCTTCGAGGAGGAGGCCATCGACCTCAGCTCCCGCACCATTGCCACGGCCCGGCTCGAAAGCTTACAGGCACGCGACAAGCACGTTCGTATCGAGGAGGCCCGCTACGGGGTGACCCGGGACATTCTGCGCGCCATCGGGGCCTATGAGATCGCCTCCACTCAGGTGCTGACGAAACTGGCCGAGGAGACTCCCGGAGTGCGCGAGGCCGCTGCCAGCCTCCAGGCTCAGGGGCTGCCTCGAGGTTACGCTTTACAGCAGGCCCTGCGCGACTCTCTGGGAGCGGAGCGGTTGGTGGGCGAGCTGCGCAAGACCACCGCCTATGCCGACCTGCTTCGTCTGCGTCGGGGCGAGCGCCTGGACGGCTCGTTCAGCGAGGAGTCGGCTTCTTGACCACCGAGATCAACTCGTAGCGGCCTTTGCGGATCTCCACCACGTAGGCGTTGCGCAGCTCGAGCTGGCGTCCGAGTGCGAAGGGGCCGGTGACCCCGTGGTAAGGTGGCTGAGAAATCAGGAACTCGTGCACCGTCTGCCGGTCGCGGCCAGCCCGGGCCAGGGCCAGGCCGGCCAATTGCAGGGCGTCGTAGCTGCCGGAGGGCACGTGGCTGGGCAGATTGAGCCCGAACGACTGCTGATACTCGGCCACGAACTGGCGCACGGCCGGGTCGGGAGCTTCGGGATGAAAGTAGCTGGCCGTCAGAAGGCCGTTGCAGGCCGAGAGGCCCGGGGCAAAGAGGGCCACCTGGCTGGCCACGGGCAGTCGCAGGTGTTTCTCAACCAGGGCCTGCTCGAACAATGCCAGCCGTGAGGCCCTGTAGTCGGAGAAAAAGACGCAGTCCACCCCGCGTTGCTCCAGGGTGGCGACCTGGGGAGCAAAGCTGGCCGGTGTGCCCACGAAGTTGAGCACGGCCACCACCTCGCCCCCTTCCTCCTGAAAGGCCTTGTGGAAGATCTCCGAGCACGAGCCCGAGAACTTGAGGCTCTCGTCCACCAGCATGCCGGCCTTGCTGAGCCCTTGCTGGCGCAGGTAGCGAGCCAGAGCCTGGATGCGGAAGGTATTGGTGTCGGCCACCGTGACCAGATAGGGACTGGTTTGCCAGATGGCCGGGTCGGAGGCGGTGGGGGCGAGCAGGGTCATGCGGGCCTGATCGAAAGTCAGAGCCATGTTGAGCGAGCGCTGGGAAGAGAAGGCCCCGATGGCCAGCAGATACTCGGGAGTGGCGACGATCTGCTCGGCCAGCTTGAGGGCCCGGTCCCCGTCCGAGCCGTCGTCGAAGACGTCGAGCACCAGCGGGTGCTGGCTGATGCCGCCCTGGGTGTTGATCTCGCGCTGAGCCAGGGCGAAGCCGTAGAGCATGGGATAGCCTTCGACCCCATCGGCTCCGGTCAGGGAGGTGATCACGGGCACTCGGACCACCTCGCGCCCGGTCATGCGGGCGTAGAGGTTGTTCTTCAGGATGTGGGCTTCCGCGTCGTCGGGATGCTGGGTGAGCTGCTTGTCGAGCAGGGCCACGGCCTGGTTGGGACGGCCCTGGGCCACCAGGTCGAGGGCCTGGGCACAGGCCTGGGAGCGGGGAGTATGGCCGGGAAGGCTGGTTGGCAGTCGCAGAGCCAGGGCCCCCAGCACGAAGGTCAGGCTGGCCAGAGCCAACAGGATGAGCGGCCAGCGCGAGAGCGGTCGCTGGCGCTGGGCCGGGCGGGCGAGGCGCGGCCGGGAAGGGTCTCCCTCTTTGCGAGGGATCAAGCGGGTGATGGGTGGGGGCAGCCCCAGGTCGCCCGAGGGCAGGCGGCGCGAGAGCAGCAAGAACAGCTCGTGCACCACCCGCGCCGCCGAGCCGTAGCGCTTGTCCGGGTCGATCTCCAGGCAGCGCTGCACCAGTTGCTCGAGCTCGGGGTCGAGGTCGTCGCGATGCTTGCTCAGCTGGTTCGAGCCGTAGACCGGCGAGGGAGCCTGTCCGGTCAGCACGTAGAAGAGCGTGGCCCCCAGCGCATAAAGGTCGGAGCGGGCATCGGTCTGGCCAGCCTCGTCCCACTGCTCGGGGGGAGCGTAGCCGATCGAGCCCGAGGCGTGGGTGTCGCGGCTCTTGCCTTCCACGAAGTGGCGGGCCAGCCCAAAGTCGATCAGCTTGAGGCTGCGGTTCTCCTGGACGATGATGTTTTCTGGCTTGAGATCGCGGAAAATGACGGGAGGCTCGCGCGAATGCAGGTAGTCGAGCAAGCGGGCGATCTCCAGGCCCCAGCGAAGGGCTTGAATCTCGTCCACCCGGCCGCGCAGGCGGACCTCCTCGTGCAGGGTGCGACCCTCCACATACTCCATGACCAGGTACTCATTGCCCTCTTCGTGGAAGTAGTCCACGATCATGGGCAGGTTTCGGTGGCGCAGGCCGGCCAGAATGCGTACCTCGCGCTCGAAGCTCTCGCGAGCCCCGTAGGGGAGGCTCTCGGGGCAGAGCATCTCCTTCACGGCCCACTGTTTCCCGGGCAGGCGCAAGTCTTCGCACAGGAAGACGGAGCCCATTCCCCCGTGTCCCAGCGTGCGCATGATCTGGTAGCGCGTCTGCAGACATTTGTTGCTCATGGGCCGAGTTAGCCCTTGGATTGCGGCGGTGAGGAATCCTTCACCCGCTCAGATCAGGATCAGACCCCGGCGAATGGCAGCGGTGACGGCTTCGGTGCGGCTGTTGGCGTCCAGCTTGGTAAAGATGGAGCTGAGATGGAACTTCACCGTGTGCTCGCTGATGCCCAGCCGGCCGGCCATCTCTTTGTTGGCCAGCCCATCGGCCAGCAAGCTGAGGAGCTCGCGCTCTCGAGCGGTCAACGTTTCCGAATCGGGCTCGGAGGCCGCGGCCAGGTCCGGGTGGAGCACGATCAGCCCGCGAGCCACCGCCTCCAGAGCGGCCAGGATGTCCTCCTCATCCAGGTCGGCCGGGATCCACCCTCGCACGCGGCTGAGCTCGGTGGGGCGGGGGGGCCGTCCCGCCAGCACCAGGACGGGTGAGGCGTCCAGCGAGAGGGTCTCCCCTGGCTCGAGCTCGAGCAGCACCAGCTCGGCCGAGCTTTCAACCAGCTCGAACGAGGGGCTGGCCCGAATGAGCGCAGCCAGCCCCCTTCGCACCGAGTTGGAAGTGGCTCGCACCGCCACTCGGGCGGGCGGACTCAGCATCCCGAGTCTTTGTAGACCTCGCGAAGCACCTCGACCGGTCCGGGACGAAGGCCCGCTTCCAGCGTCACCTCGCGCGGCTCTCCTCCCCGCAGGATTCCCAGCGTGACGCTGTCACCGGGGCTCACGTCGCCCAGCCGGGCCAGCAGCTCTTCCAGACCCTCGGTGGCCTGACCACCAAGCGAGGTCAGGATGTCGCCGGGGAGCAACCCGGCCCGATCGCCCGGGCCTTCGGGCTCGACGTGCAGCACCAGTGCTCCCCCGGGGGCCTGGAGTTTGTCGGGAAGTCTGACGCTGTGCATCGCCAGCCCGAGATAGGCCCGGCCGATTCTTGCTCCTTTCTGCCAGCTCTCGACGAGCTCACGAATGGTGCCGGCGTCGATGGTCACGACCCCGACCCGGGTCAGGGCGTCGGTGTTGAGGCCGAGCAAACGACCCTCGGCGTCCACCAGCGGACCGCCCGAGTAGCCCGGGTAAAGCCTGAGGTCGGGTTGCAGGTGCCGCTCCAGGCGCGAGCCGGCAAAGGTGCGCCACGGCCCCCCGTGCTCGCTAAGAATGCCGAGTGAGCTGCCCAGTCCGTCGACCGGCGAGCGGCCCACGGCCAGCACCAGCTGGCCGACGACGGGCGGCTCAGCCAGTTGGGGAGCCGGTGCCTCCAGACCCTCCACTTTGAGCAAGGCCAGGTCTCGCCCGGGGTCGCGGGCGGCCAGGCTGGCCGGTAGCTCGCGACCGTCGGGCACAAACACCGTGAGCCCCTGATCGCGCTTGATGGTATGGGCGGCGGTGACCACCAGGTCACCCCCCCAGAGGATGCCGCTCGAGGTCAACCGGCGGCGCGCGTTGACCGCCACGGTGAGCTCTCCGGCCTTCTGCACCAGCTCGGTCAGCTGGCGGGACATCTCGCTGAGAATCATCATAGTCGTATTATGACGCATCAAGGCCCGGTTTGGCTTCATGCAAACGGGTGGCTCGGGCCCCGGACATTCGGGGAGGCAGTCTACTTCTTGGGCTTCTTGCTGGCCGCTTCCAGCTCTTTGAGGCGCTTCTGGTAGCGCTTCTCCTTGGGAAAGTTCTTGACCAGGGCCTGCAGCTGCTCGCGCGACTTGTCGAATTGTCCGCTCTTGGCGTAGGCCTCGCTCAAGAGCTCGCGCACCGGACGCGTCTCGGCCGCCGACCCCTTCCGCTCTTTCCATAGCTCCAGGGCCAACTCGCCATGGTTGATGGCGCTCTGGAGGTCAGAGGCTTTCAAGGCCGCCTTGGCCTCGTTCAGGGCCCGCATCGGGTCACTGTTCTTGGCCCAGAAAAGGCCCATCTTCCAGCCGCCGAAGGCCATCCCGGCCAGCATCAGAAAGGCCACCACCCACATGGCCAGCTGCCCGACGGTCGCTTTGCTCTGTTTCTCGCGGTTGATTTTGGTGGTGTCGGACTCGGTGGCCGCCCACAGCGCTGCCTTCAAAGCCATCGACTCTTTGAGACTCTGGCACTGCCACTCTTCAGCTTCCAGCTTTTTGGCCAGCGGTTCCAACACGTGGGTGTAGAGCACCCCGGTCAGCACGTCCTCGGCCTTGGGAATTTCGGCGCCCTTGGCAAACCGGGGAAGCTCCATGCGCTGGATGAAGGCTGTAAAGACCTCCAGAGCCGGGCTCTCGGGCGGCTCGCCGTCGACTTCCAGGTCGGCAGGCCCTGAATAGGCCTTCAGACGCACCCGCAAACGCTGGTAGCCGCTGTTGTCCTGGCTTTCCAGGGCGGACAGGGCCTCCTGCAAGATGGACTGAAGATCTTCTTCAGAAAGTCGGTTGCGCCCGAGATTGGTGATCAGCAGCCACAGGCGAAACGACTGCATTCCCAGGTAGAGCTCTGCCTCATGGCGCTCTTGCGCATCGATGCGCAGGCGTCGATACTCCTCGAGCACGCCCTGATAGCCATCCGGAGGAAGGCTCAACAGATCGCGCAGCGCTTTGAGCTGGCTTGGGTTTACGAGAGCTTTGCGGGCCACGGTCTGGGTCGCTTCATTCCCCTCCGGGTAGGGCTCGCCCTTCCGAGGGCGAAAATCCTCTTGATGGGCGGGCGAAAAAAGGAAGCCAGGCGCCGGGTCGGCTGCTTTACACTGCTCATGCGGCTTTTTGTCATGTGCTTTCTGCTCGCCCTGGCCGGAGGCTTGATCGCGTTTGCGGTGGCCTACCGGATGGTTTCCGAGCTCTCGCAGGGCCTGCCCGACGTGCGCCGGCTGGACCATTACGAGCCTGCCGAAACGACGCGCATCTATGCCGCCGATGGCTCTCTCATCGCCACTTTGTTCCAGGAGAATCGCACCTGGGTGCCCCTCAAGAAGATCGCTCCGGGCGTGGTTCAGGCCTTGCTGGCAACCGAGGACTCTCGATTCTACGAGCACGGAGGGGTGGACTGGGTGGGTGTGGGCCGCGCCGTCTACGTCGATTTGACCCACAAAGGTCGGCGTGAGGGTGCATCCACCATCACCATGCAGCTCGCTCGCAACCTGTTCCTGTCTCCCGAGCCCAGTATGAAGCGCAAGGTCAAGGAAGCCGTGCTGGCCCAGCGGATCGAGAAGGAATACAGCAAGGACAAGATTCTCGAGCTCTATCTCAATCAGGTCTACTTCGGGGCCGGGGCTTACGGCATCGCGGCCGCGGCGAGTCTCTACCGCGAGAAGCCAGCCGACAAGCTGTCGGCGGCCGAATCGGCCCTGCTGGTAGGGCTGCTGCAAGCGCCTTCGGCCTATTCCCCGCTCGTGGACCCGAAAGCGGCCCGTACCAGAGCCGAGGTAGTGCTGGGGCGGATGCTGGCAGTTGGGGCGTTGACCCCTTCCGAGCACAAGAAGGCGGTGGCCGAGATTCAGGCGATGCGCTTTCCCGATCCGCAGCGCGACAAGACGACCACCCTGCTCAAGTATCCTTACTTCACCACCTACGTGATTCGCGAGCTGTCAGTGCGCTATCCCGAGGAAGTGCTCTATCGCAGCGGCTTGAAGGTTCACACCACGCTTGATATCAAGGTCCAGCAGCAAGCCGAGCGCATCCTGCGCGAGGAAGTTCAGAATGCTGGCTACGCGCTCAACGTGGACACCGGGGCGGCCGTGCTGGTCGAGAATCAAACCGGATACATCCGGGCCATGGTAGGAGGCACGGGCTACAGCAAGACCAATCAGTTCAATCGGGCCTGGCAGGCTTTGCGCCAGCCCGGCTCGTCTTTCAAAGTCATCGTTTACGCCTGCGCTCTTGAGAACGGCTTTGTCCCCGACAGCGTGGTGGCCGATTCGCCGGTCAGCTACAACGTGGGGGGCACCACCTGGACGCCCAAGAACTCGGATGGTCAGTTCATGGGTGAGATCCCGCTCAAAACGGCCCTGCAGCACTCGCGCAACGTGGTGGCGGTCAAGCTCCTCTCCCAACTGGGCATCGACCCGGTCATCTCGCTAGCTTACAAGATGGGGATCAAGCAAGAGCTGCCTCCCCACCTGTCCATTGCGCTCGGCTCGACCGAGGTCTCCCCGCTTGAAATGGCGGAGGTGTTCTCGGTGGTTGCCAACGGCGGCATCCGCCGCCGCCCCACGGCCATCAAGCTGGTTCAGGACTCGCACGGCGAGGTCGTGGAAGACCATCGCCGCCCGGATGACATCCCGGTGCTTCGGCCCGAGACCGCCAGCTCGCTGACAGACATGTTGGTCAGCGTGGTCACGGCCGGCACGGGAACTCGGGCTCAGGTGCCGGGGCGCCCTATCGCCGGCAAGACGGGCACCACCGACAGTTTCAAGGACGCCTGGTTCTGCGGCTTCTCGCCTCAGTTCACGCTGGCCGTGTGGGTGGGCAACAACGACAACTCGCCCATGTGGCGCTCTTACGGTGGCGATCTGCCGGCTGCGATCTTCCGCCAGATCATGGGGGTGGCCCTGCAGGGGGCTCCAGTGGGGAGCTTCCCCAGGCCGACCCGGCCCAGCGCCGCAGCCCCCGCCCGGCCGGACCGCGAGGTGAGCCTGCGCCTCTGCTCGCAGACCCGGCTGATGGCCACCGAGGGTTGCCCCGAGGTAGAGGACGTCTTGATGAAGCCATCGGCTGCCCCGGCCGACATCTGTAAAGTGCATTTGAAGGCGTCCGACGTCGCTCCACCGCCGGCCGAACTGCTTCCCCCCGAAGAGCCCGCCGGCGAGGAAGTTCCCATGGCCGAGGAGACCCCTTCTGATGAATGGGTGGATGAAGAGCCGCCCAGCGCTCCGCCCACGCCTATGGAGGTTCTCCCTCCGCCTCAGCCGGTCGCACCGCCCCCTCCGGCTCCCACGGCCGCTCCCGAGGATTCGGACTTTTAGAGCGATCAGCGCGCTGGGTCGGGCCCCTCATCCTTGGAGCCGCTCGGAACAGTTCTTCGCGGCAAGTCACGGGCCCGGCTCCAGGCTCTGGGGCAGGCAGGCCTTCAGCCGACCTTCAGGGAACTTTCCCGCCCGTCATGGCCTTTTGGAACAAGTTGTTCGGTCGCGCGCAAGCGGGGGAAGCGGAGGGCGCTCCCACTGCTCCGGCGCCGCCCGTTCCCGTTCCCGAGCCTTCGCCTGCCCCTCCCCCCGTCGTGCCGGCGACCCTGCCCGTTCACGAGATGGGCGAGCTTCTGCGGGGGCTCACCCAGGAGAAGCGCACGCTGCACTCGGTGCTGCTGAACCTGGCCCGCTCGGCCCGGCCCGAGCTGGCGGCCCGTCTCGAGGGCCTCTCGCCGGCCGACGTGGTGCTGGATGCCGAAAGCCAGGTCTCGGTGCACGAGTTGGCCATGCAGCTGCGCTTTCAGGCCAACACGGTGGCTGCTTTTGCGCTGTTGGCCCGGGCCAGCCGCGACGCTCTGAGCGACTGGAGGGTCGAGCCGGCCGATCTGGGTCTGGTCCAGGACGCCTTCGGAGGCTCGGGCGAGAGCGAATTTGCCCGTACTATGGCCGGTTTGCGCACCCGGCGCACGGCTCTGGACGTGCTCGAGGATTTGGCCCGCGACAGCGGCAACGAGCGCGTGCGGGCCTTTGCCAGGAAGCTGCGCGAGGTGCATCCGACGGGCCACTTCCGGGTCAACGACGAGCAGACGGCCCTGACCGGCCTGCTGGTGGATCGGGGTAAGCCGATGAACCCCCACACCATGATGGCCATCTGCCTGTTCGTGGACACCGACGCGGGTTTGCTCGGGCCCGAGATGCTGCCGGAGCTGGTCGAGCACGCCGACACGGTGGATACTTCGCTGTACGCCATGGTGGCGGCCGCGCAGGCTTTCGGGCTACCGCTGGTGGCGCTGGCTCTGGACGAGACCCTGCCAGCCGAGAGTGCCGACTTTCTGGCCGAGCTGACGCGAGCCACAGCCAGCAGCCTGATCGCCTGCTACCGCCGTCAGGGCAGCCCCGGTCGCTGGTGGGAGCGGCTGGCCGACCCCGCGGACGCAGCCCGAGTCGAGCTCGAATACGAGCTGGAGTTCTCAGGGCTGGTCATGCTCTCTCCCCCCGATCCGGTCAGTGGGCCGCAGGTGCTGGGCCGTCAGGGCGATTTCTGGACGGTGCACTCGGGGCAGGGGATGGCGGTGCAGCGGCCCGAGGTCTTTCCAGCCCGGCTGCGTGAGCTGGAGAGCTCCAGCCTGGTGCGCTTCGATCCGGCCGAGCCGGAGCGGTACCTTCTGCGCTCGCGGCTGGTGCACGCTGTGCACGAGGCGGTGCGTCCGGTGCAGAGAGAGTCCTTGCGGGCCAATCCCGAGCTGCTCACGAATCTGCTCCGCTTTCTTCGCACCGACCGGGCCCATTCGCTGCTCGAAGGTCTGGTCCACAAGGACACCCTCGAGGGCCTGTTGACTGTCCTGGAGGAAGATCGCACGCTGGATTTCCACTTCTACGCGCCATTGGCTCAGGCTCTGCGCACCGCCGAGCGCCTGGACTGGCTGGCTTTGCCGGTGATGCTGCGCCTGTGCGAGGATGACACGCTCAAGTTGCGGGGCGCCTACAAGCAGTTTGACGGAAAGCGCCTGGCCACGCTGGTGCGCCAGCGTCTCTCCGACCAGCTTTTCTCGGAAGAGCCCGAGGTGCGCCTGACGGCCGCTCGTCTGCTGGCCACTCGCGAGGGTGCGGGCGAGGGCCAGACCCGCATCCTGGCCGAAGACATGCTGGCCAGCGTGCTGCAAGAGCCCGATCCGGTTCTGGTCGCCGCCGCCACCGAGGGATTGGTTCGGTTGGTGCTGCTGGAGGATCTGCCGGGCCTGGTAGAGGTGGGAGCCAGCACGCTGCAGCCTCCCCAGGAAGACCTGCTCGACCGCGACGAGGTGGCGCGACAGCTCGAGCAGATCCGGGTGTGGGTCTCGGAGCTGGCTCGTAAGGACGAGCTCGAGCCGCTGAAGCTGCCGTTTACCGACCAGCAAGGTCACGTCCTGGACGAGCTGGCCCTGCCGCTGGCCGAGACCCTGGCGGCCGCCCAGCAGGGATGCCGGTCCGATCGCAGCCACCTCGACCACGTGTATCTTGCAGTGGTGAGCGAGGCCGAGGTGAGGGAAACCGGCCTGGAGCTGGTCGAGGGTTTCCGGAAGCTGGCCCGCAGCGAGAAGAAGTCGCTGTACCAGCTCATGCGCGAGGGTGCCGAGCGGGTTCAGCTCTACCACCGATCGTGGTTGGAGGAGTCGTCCCGGCCCCCGGTGCTGGGCGGCTGGCACGGGCCGTATACAGTGTTTCACCAGGGCCCGGGCCAGGAAGTGGGCGTCTTCATCGAGCCCGGCAAGCCCTCGCCGCTCTTTTTGGAGCTGGTCGAGCGCCAGCGTCGCGCCGCCGAGGTGCGGGTGGTGCGGCTGGTGGAGGAGGGAGCCAGGCCGCCTCGGGGGATGGATGTCATCGAGCACTCCTATCGCACCGATCGTGCTTTCGAGCCGCGACAGATCCAGCTCTTGCAGGTGCGTTCGGCCCGCTTCGTGCCGCTGGTGATGGAGCTCTACGCCTTCCTGCCTTCCGATCTGACCCCGCCCGAACGTCCGCTGGTGGCGGCCCTGCTCGACCTTTATCAGAACAAGCGCACTGGCACTCTGTGGGAGAACGCCCTGCAGAGCGAGGTTGAAGTTTCGGTGGAGCGGCCTGGTCGCGAAGCCCTCAAGCCTCGCCTGAACCGCCTCAGCCAGCGCTTTGGACTGCCCGAGGGGGCCCTGGCGGGCATTCAGGTTCCGGGTTTCGACTGAGAAGTCGGTTTCGCGCAAGGCCTTTGGTAGGCACTGGACAACGCCCTGGAACGCAGTTCCCGGGTTACACTCCGCGCGTTGACCTGTTCAAAATGAGAACGCGCGCGGCGCCTTGATTGCATGACCAGAGTGCGAGCACATTAGCGACGCTCGATGACCACCACGTGCATATGGTCGCCGGTCTTGTATTTGCTGGTGCGCACGTACTCGTTAAAGGGCTTGAAGCCCGACTGCCAGGAGAGCTCCTCCACCAGCTTGGATTCCTCGCGGGTCAGGTTCTCGACCACGAAGTCCACCGCCAGGCCGTTCTTGTGGGCCGGGTCGGTGTGTCGCCCGGCCGTGGTGGAGGTGATGCGCACCTCGCGGTCCGGGAAGTGCTCGGCCAGCTTCTCCTCCAGGCGGGCGTAGGCCAGAGCGGTGGAGGGCTTCATCTTGTAGCCCTTGAAGCGCACCATGAGACTGGGTTTCTTCTGGACCAGCTCGACCATCTTGGGGTCGTCCTTGCTGGTGTCCAGCTCCACCACCACCCGGGCAGGGTTGCCCAGCCGGACGTCCTCCCCCAGCAACGCCCGCTGCTCGGGCGGCATGGCCGCGGCCTGGTCGGCCGAGACCAGGGTTCCGGTATCCTTCCAACGCCCCTGGTTGAAGAGCTGGCCGCCTACGGGGCGGTGCCCGAAGCGGCGCGTGCCATCCGGTTCGGTCCCGTAGGAGCGCTGGGTATCCACCAGCTCGCCCGGCACGGCCTTGCCCACGGCCGGGTGGATCAGCACCTGCTCGGCGTCGCCACTCTTGATCTCCTCGAGCTTGATGCCCACCCGGGTGGCAAAGGCTTTCTGCTGGGCCGCGGGCATGGCTGCGAACTGGTCGGCCGTGACGGCGGTGTGGGTGTCGGCCCAGTTGCCGGCCCGGTCAAACCATGCTCCGCCTCGCATCTCGTGGCCGAAGGAGCGCCATCCCCGGGCGTGGGCGGGGCTGAGACCGTTGTCCAGCGTGGTGGCCGTATCGATCTTGGCGACGGCCCGCGCGTCCACTTCCTCCACCGGTTTCTCCTGGGCCACGGCCAGGGCTGGAACCAGGCTGGCAAAGGCCAGCAGCCCCAGGGCCGCGGTCCGTCGTAGCCCGCTCAGCGAGCTGTCCTCGGTTTCGTCCTGGGGGGCGGGGAGGGGGATGTCGACGCTCTCGCCGGGCACCACGGGCTCGCGAGAGCCGGGGGGCGGGGAATAGGGATTCAGACCCAGAGGCTGGAGCATATCGTGCCCAGCTTAACCGACGACCCTTAAAGAGTGTTGATACTGTAAGCCACCTGAGTGTAGTAGCTGCCCGTCAAGACGGCTACCAGCAAGGCCAGCACCAGCGGCCAGGCGAGGTAGGCGGCCACCGCAAACAACTGCCTCAACTGGGCCACGCCGTGCATCAGGTGGGAGATGTCGCTCCCCTCGGTGCAGACGATCTGCACGAAGTCCGCCGAGGCCTTCTTGAGGTAGAGCCCCAGGAACATGATGACGAAGGCTGCAAAAACCGACAGGATGACGGGAAAGAGCACCGGCAGGCCGCTGGTGGTGCCGGCCAGTTGCAGAGCCAGGAAGCAGCCGTAAATGACGTAGAGCGCCCCGCCCATGAAGAGTGAGTAGGAAAGAATGCGCATGTTGCGCGTGAGGGACACGAAGAGCTTGTTTTCCTCTTCATTGAACTCGTAGTTTGCCGTCTTTACGGTGGTTTCGGTCGTGGTTTCGTCAGCCAAGGTCGTTTGAACGCTCCTCCCCGGAAATCCCCTTGGGGTTCTACAGTCCCGCGCGTTGACCTGTTCAGAATCAGATCGCGCGGGATTGTGGACAATCTGTTGAACGGCGCCGCGCAAATTCCTGAAGCGCCGCCTTACAAGCTTGTTTTGACTCCCCCCAGACGGTAGGCGAGCATGTAGGGGACCAGGATCAGGCAGAGCAGCACCAGTCCGTAGGCCGAAGCTTCGAAGATGCGCCCGTTGGTGATGGCGTGGAAGACGAACATGCCGGCCGGATACGACTTGGGCGGGCAGATCATCATGGTGATGGCTACGTCCTGCATCATGGAGATGAAGGCCATGATCCCGCCCGCCAGCAGGCCAGGCAACACCAGGGGCACGGTCACCTTCCACAAGGTCAGGCCGGCGGGGGCGCCCATCGTCTTGCTCGCTTCCTCCATCGAGATGCCGATCTGCTGGAAGGAAGCCAGGGTGGAGCGCACCCCGTAGGGCATGCGGGTGACGATGTAGGCGATGATCACCAGCGTCACCGTGAAGTGGAGAGGCAGGGGGGGATTGTTGAACGCCCCGATCAGAGCCACGGCGAAGGCCACGCCGGGCACCACGAAGGGCAGGGCTACGGCGAAGTCGAGCAGGTGGCGGCTCCAATGACGGCTGCGCGAGATCAGGTAGGCCACCGTGAAGGAGAGGACCAGGGCTCCGCCCAGGGCCGGCAGCACCAGCTTGAAGCTGTTGACCAGGGGCGAGTTGGGCCGCATCAGGTCGGCGAAGATGTGCTGGTAGCGGGCGAAGGTGTAGTGGGTGGGGAAGGTCTCCGCGCCCCAACCGGCGGCCAGCGAGATGAGGCCCATGGTGGCCAGCAGGGCGGCCGGCACCGAGAGGACGGCCAGGCACCAGAGCAGCGCCCCGTAGCGCACCAGGGGCGATTTGGAGAGCCCTCCGGAGGCGCCCGAGCGACCCGTCACGGTCTGGAAACTTCCCCGCTCCACGAAGTACTTCTGCAGGGCCAGAAGCAGCAAGATGGTGAGGATCATCAGGGTGCTGAGCATGGAGGCTCCCCCCCAGTAGGTGGAGCCGGACTGGTCGCGATAAGCCTCCAGCACGATCAGGCGGTAGCTGGTCGGCACCAGCAGCTCCAGGGTGCCGAAGTCGCCGAACGAGCGGATGAAAACCAGCAGCGCCCCGGCCGAGATGCCGGGGAGGATGACCGGCAGGCTGACCGTCCAGAGGGTGAAGTTGCGCCGCGCTCCCATCACCTCGGCGGCTTCGCCCAGGCTGGGGTCCATGCGGTCCAGGGCGGCGGCGGTGGTCAGCATGACCAGGGGAAACTCCAGGAAGGCCTGCACGCAACCGGCCGAGAGCACTGACTGGGAGGCAAAGGGGTGAACCAGGCCGACGGCCTCCATCAGGTTGGTCACGATGCCGGCGTCGCCCATCAAGATCTTGAAGGAGAGCGCGGCCAGGAAGGATGGGATGGCCAGCGGCACCACGCACAGCAACCGGACCCAGTGCCGGCCCGGCATGGTGGTGCGGGTCAGGCAGAAGGCCACGCTGACGCCCAGGGCGGTGGCCGCCAGGCTCACCAGGGGGCTGAACCCGAAGGCGTAGAGCAATCGCTCGCCCAGGTTGCCCTCCTTGAGCGCCAGGCACGCGAGCAGGGCGACCAGGAAGACCGAACCCATGAGGGGCAGGCCCAGCCACTTGCGCTGGGCAGGCTTCAAGAGGGCCTGCACGGGCAAGCCCACCAGCCAGGAGAGCGAAGCCGCCAACGGGGCCACGCCCACGCTGTTGAGCAGGCCCTCCCAGTAGCGCGGGTACTGGAAGAACTCGCTGTAGTACTTCAAGCCGGGCGGAGTCTGGCTCAGCTCCTTGAGAAGGCCCGGGAGGTCGAGCGTCAAGAGCAGTCCGGGCAGGTTGATCGGCTCGCCGGTGAAGCCCACCAGCACCAGGCCCAAGATGGGCAGGCCCAGGAAGAGCAGCAGAAAAAGGCTGACAGCCAGGACCAGCACGCCCCGCGTCCAGGCCGGCCGCACCAGCGGCACCACCACCAGGGCCAGGGCCATCAGGTAGAGCAGCAGCTTAATCACGCAGAACCAGCACGTCGGAAGGCTCGCAGCCCAACCGCACGCTTTCCCCCGGGTCATACTCGCGCCGGCTGGCCTGCTGGGGAGCGGCCACGGTCCAGGTGCGGCCGGCCG
Source organism: Candidatus Xenobia bacterium (assembly GCA_045863235.1). Classification (GTDB taxonomy): domain Bacteria; phylum Vulcanimicrobiota; class Xenobia; order Xenobiales; family QWHO01; genus QWHO01. Next base: position 86,623 of record BTUM01000013.1, read on the forward strand.
ACTCGACCTCGTACTTGATGATGGTGCCCAGGAACATGCGCAGGGCGACCTTTGCCTCCATCTGGTTAGGGGCGCTCTCGTCCTCGCCCAGGATGCGCAGGGCGTCGGGCCGCACGGCCACCGAAACGGCGCTGCCGCTGGCGGGCAACTCGCCGGTGGTCTTCAGCTCAGCCCCCTCCAGGGCCACGGTCCCTTCCCCGGCCTTGCCCGAGAAGATGTTGGTCAGCCCGATGAAGTCGGCCAGAAAGCGACTCTGGGGGCGCAGGTAAAGGTCTTCCGGGCTGCCCATCTGGATCACCTTGCCGCCGTTCATGACCGCGATGCGGTCGGAGATGGACAGGGCCTCCTCCTGGTCGTGGGTGACGTACAGCGTGGTGATGCCTGCTCGCTGTTGGATGCGCCGGATCTCCTCGCGCACCTTGACACGCAGCTTGGCGTCCAGGGCTCCCAGCGGCTCATCGAACAAGAGCACCTGGGGCCGGGTGACCAGGGCCCGGGCCAGGGCCACGCGCTGCTGCTGGCCGCCCGAGAGCTGGTTGGGGCGGCGCTCGCCCAGGTGGCCCATCTCCACCAGGTCGAGCGCCTCGGCTACCTGCTTGCGCTCCTCGGGAGGGATGCTGGCGGTCACGGTGCGCACCAGGTTGGACAGCTTGCCCAGCAGCCCCGCCTGGCGGTAGCGGCGGGCCATGAGACCGTAGGCCACGTTGTCGGCCACGGTCATGTGGGGAAAGAGGGCGTAGTTTTGAAAGACCATCCCGCAGTCGCGGTCGTAGGGCGGCACCTGGGCCACGTTGCGCTCGCCGAACAGGATCTCGCCGCTGGTCGGCAGCTCGAGCCCGGCCACGCAGCGCAGGGTGGTGGTCTTGCCGCAGCCGCTCGAGCCGAGCAGCGAGAACAGCTCGCCCTGGGCGATCTCGAGGTTGACGTTGTCCACCGCCAACGCCGGCCCGAACTGCTTGGTAAGGTTGCGCAGCACGACCTGGCTCACTTGTCGATCTCCTCCACTTCGTTCTGCCAGCGCTTCTTGATGGGCTCGAGGTGCTCGGCCATCCAGTCCGGCTCCAGGCGCATGGCCCGGCTGATGAACTCGTCGTAAGTGAGGCCCTTGAGGCCTTTGGGGGGCGGGAAGCTGGGGTCGATGGTGAAGAACAGGCGGTTGACGATGGCCTGGCCTTCCTTGCCCACCACGAAGTCGATGAAGAGCTTGGCTTCCTCGGGGTTCTTGCAGCCCTTCACCAGGGCGATGGGGTCCACCGTGATGGGGCTGTCGGGAGGCAGCACCCAGCGGATGTTCTCGCGCTGCTCGCCCAGGTCCAGGCCAGCCGTCTGCTCTTCCAAGAATTCCAGCACCTGGTGCTCGAAGTGGATGCCCAGCTCGACCTCGCCCCGGGCCACGCTGAAGGCCGGCTTGCCTTCCTTGGTGTAGCCCTTGAGGTTGACCCAGAAGGCCTTGAGGTAGTCCCAGCCGGCCTCCTCGCCTTTGTCTTCCTGGATGGCCCGCAGCAGGGCGGCGTTGAGGAAGAGCATGGCGGTGCCGCTCGAGGAGGGGTCCCACATCTCGATCTTGCCCTTCCAGCGCGGGTCGATGAAGTCGTTCCAGGTCTTGGGGGCCTGCTCGGGCGGAACCACCTGGGGGTTGAAGGCAAAGCCCAGCCCGATGACCGACATCCCCATCCAGTGCCAGTCTTTGTCGCGCAGCAAGAGGTTGCCTCGCCGCTCACCCATGCCCTCGTAGCCTTTAGGGATATAGGGCTCGAGCAGCCCCTCGCGGGTAGCGTCGATAAAGGGGATCATCCCGGCCGCTCCGTACCACACGTCGGCTCGCGGGTTCTCGCGCTCGGCCTTGATGCGGCCGTAGACCTTGGTGGTGCCCTCCATGACCTGCTCCACCTCGATGTGGGGGTACTTCGCCTCGAAAGCCTCGGCCAGGGCGATGGCGGTGAGCTGGGGGAAGGGGGTGTAGACCACCACCCGCTTCTTGGGCGGGCCCTGGGAGCAGGCCGAGACCAGCGTCATGGCGAGGATCAGGAGGAGGGCGCGAAACACGCCCCGGCGATTCTGCGCCGGGCTCGCAAGGGCCTGCCCGGGTGGGACGATTCTGGTTATCCTTCCGCTTGAAGGGGGTTTCGCCACCTGAGCCCGGAGAAACGAGCAAAGTCGGCATCATTTGAGTGAATCTCAGCCTGGTACTCGATCGCGATGGCAGCCAGGTGCGCATCTGTGACCAGGTTCCCCCCCACACCCGCCTCTCGCAGGGCGCGCTCGAAGAGCTCGAGATGACGAGGACCCGGGTCGAGCACCTCCACGCTGGCAAGGCTCAGCCAGGATCGGACGTGCTCGAGAGCCCGCCTGGGATCAAGCGGCTCGAGAAGCACCGCCGGGTGGGTCATCAGCCGCACGAACCCGCAGGTGACCGCCCACGGCAGCCCGATGGGCTGATCCCCGGAGAGCAAATCCTCCCACCAGCGCCGGGCCTTTTCGTGACCGGGGGCATCCGCGTTGTAGGCATAGACGAGCAGGTTCACGTCAGGGATGATCACCGGTCCCCGCGTGCCTCGCGAGCAAAATCCTGGACTTCCAACTCGTCGAGCAGTTGATTCAGTCGGCCGGGATCGATGCCGGGGCGGAACCCACCGTGATGAGGCTTGACCTCAAATCGCGCTCTCCTGGCCGGCTCTTGCTGCGCGCTCAGGCCCCGTCGGATCAGCTCGTTCAGGGCCTGCTTGAATGACAGCTTCTCTCTGTGAGCATAACTCTTAAGTTTTTCAGCAACGTCGGGCTCGAGTGTTACGGTGGTTCTCATGGTGACATCATGAGGACAGAAGTCTCTGCTGTCAAGATGCTCGCAGGCGCTCGGCTCCATTCCGCAGCTGTGACGCTCCTTCCCGCGCGCAAAGGGGGTCCGCGGGTAGAAACGAAATGGCTGGGCCCAGAGAACAAGAAGAGGAGGGCTGTCTGTGTCACAACACGTCCTGATTGTCGGGGGCGGCACGATGGGAGTGGGCATCATCGCGACCTTCCTCGCGGGTGGTTGGACGGTCGAGGTTGTCTCCCGCTCGAGTTCGACGCTGGAGAAGTTGCCGGGACAGGTTTCCCGGGCCTTGGGCGAGATGGGTAAGCCGGCCGACGTCGGCGCTTTGAGAACCTGCGCCGGCCTGGCCGAGGCCACGTGGTCCCGGATCGAGCTTGCGGTCGAGACGGTCACGGAGGATCTGGCCCTCAAACAGCGCCTGTTCGCCGAGATGGAGCAGCTGGCTCGACCCGAAATCGCGCTGACCTCGAACTCGTCCAGTTTTCCGATCAGCCGGATTGGCCAGGGCCTGAAAACGCAAAACCGCATGTTGGGCTTGCATTTCTTCATGCCGGCCAACCTGATTCCGCTGGTGGAGGTCGTCCGCTCGGCGCAGACCGATGTCGCTCTGGCCGAGAGGGTGGGTGATGTCATGAAGGCACTCGGCAAGCGTCCGGTTCAGGTGAAGAGGGACGTAATTGGGTTTCTGGCCAACCGGATGCAAGACGCCCTGATGCGCGAGGCTCTCTGGCTGATCGATCAGGACATCGCCTCGGCCGAAGACGTCGATGCGACGGTGCGCTTGAGCTTTGGTTTTCGCTATGCCGCCGCCGGTCCGATCATGCAGAAAGAGCACTCCGGTTGGGACACGACCTGTGCGGGCGCCAGGATGATCTGGCCGGATCTGTGCAATGCCTCGGAGCCGCCTGCGATGTTGGTGCGCCAGGTACAGGAAGGGCACCTTGGCTTCAAGACGGGGAGAGGCTTCTTCACCTGGGACGAGCCCTCGATCACACAGGAAAACGCCCGCTATGAGCGAGCCCTGCTCAAGTGCCTGGAGATCTTCCGCGAGGAGGGGATCGTCTAATTGCTGGACGCCCTTCCAACTGGCCCGGCGTGTCCTTCTGAGCGCCAACTCGGCGCAGAAGAGGCAGCCTGGCGGCGGAAAGTTCGTCCTGCGCACCGCCACGGATTTCCCCGCCGTCCCTACTGCATTGAAGGCTGGGTATCCATCTTTATGGATATGTCTGGATTGACCTTCAGTTGCTTGCTCGCGTGTTCTGATGGTCGAACTCGAAGAAGAACGACCAGATTGGTGATCTGGGGTACCGAACAAGCGTGCATTCGGGCACTGAGCGTGCCCGCATCGAGAGCTAGACTGGGAGCATCCCAACGACACGGAGGTATCCCAGAATGTGCCAACGACTCACCCTGATTGCCCTCTCCCTTGTGCTGCTGGCTTTGCCAGCGCCGGCCCAGACGCTGAACATGGACTTCAGCTGGGGCATCCAGAGCCAGCAAGCGGCCTGGGACTACGGTCAGTGGGCCGCCGCCAACGCGGCTCAGAACTGGTATGACCAGGTGCAGGCTTACCGCCAGGCCACCGGCTACACGGGCTTCATCCCCGGGCCGGTTTCGCAAGCCCAGCTTCAGAGCTCGATTCGCGAGATGAACCAGGCTTTCGACCGCTACAACCAGCTCTACGATGAGACCCCCTCCTCGCGCTACGCTGAGCAGGCGATCATGAACCAGTCGACCTGGGTCAATCCTGGCACCGGCCAGGAGTACTGGCTGCCCACCGACCACGATCAGTACAGCGTTAGCCCTGACGGCACGGTGTGGAGCGGGCCTTACGCACCGGGCGGCTCCACCCTGTGGACCCCGCTCACTCCCGCCTGGTAGCACACCCGGTTGGGGCGCCCAGATCGGGACATCCGCTCGAGCAGGGCGCCCCATTTCAGGGTGGTGGTCGCGCCCGAGCAAGGCGGGTTTATTCCTAGCCACGCTTGACTCGAGGATCCGTAGGTGACTATTATGACTATAATGACCAGAAAAGAAACGTGGACCGTGGCCGAAGCCAAAGCCCATCTGAGTGAACTGCTCGAGAGAGCTGCCAGCGAGCCACAGGTCATTACGCGCCGGGGGCGCCGCGCGGCAGTGGTCGTCTCAGTCGAGGAGTGGGAACGAAAAACCAGACGCGTGGGCAGTCTGGCCGAGTTTTTTGCCGGCTCACCCCTGCGCGAGGGACCGCTCGAGGTGGAGCGCTGGCCCGATCCGTTGCGCGAGCCCGAGTTGTGAGCTTTCTGCTGGATACCAACGTCCTCTCCGAGTGGCAGAAAGAGCGTCCCAACGCCGGCGTGGTGCGATGGTTGCACGAAGTGGACGAGGACCGGGTCTACCTCAGCGTGGTGACCCTGGCTGAGCTTCGGTTCGGAGTCCAGCGACTGGCAGGGGGCAGACGGCGTCAACGGCTGGAAGCCTGGCTCACCGATGACTTGCCAGCTCGCTTCGAGGCTCGCCTTCTGGCAGTCGATGCCTCTATCGCCGACGACTGGGGTCGCCTGATGGCCGACCGAGCGGCTAAGGGGCGCCCTGCTGGCGCCATGGACGGGCTGCTGGGGGCCACTGCGCGAGTCCATTCTTTGACGGTGGTGACGCGCAACAAGGCTCACTTTGCTCCCGATGTCACCGTGCACAACCCCTGGACCTGATTTCAGCATCCTTTCAGCCCGGGTGTGCAAAGTAGGGACGCAAATCTTCCCAGGGGGTCCACCACCAATGCTCGTCCAGCCCGCCGCTTTCAACCAGCTTCCCGTCCGCGCCAGCGCTTCCAATCCCGCTCCGGCCAACCCGCCGAGCGCGCCGGCCGATGCCATCGATCTGTCGGGTCTGACCGGCCTTCCCAAGGTGCTTCAGAAGACCGGAGAGGGCCTGGCCAAGATCGGCGGCTGGGGCGGGGCGGCCCTTGGCGCCGGGTTGGGCGTGGTGGCTCAGGGTGGGCTGAGCGGCGGCTGGTTGATGCCGGCCCTGTCGGCTTTCATCATCGGCACGGATGCGGCCAAGGCCAGGCGTGGCCAGGAGACGCTCGAGCAGGGCGCCGGCGCGGTGGTCAATGCCTTCCGCAATCGCCAGGAGTTCACCCCCGCTCGCGGGGCTGCCTCGGCCCTGACGGTCTGTGCCTGCGTGGCCGAGCTGGCTACCGGCTATGCAATCGCCGGATTGCCTGGAATGTTCGTGGCCATGCCGGCCATGCTGGGGACCGCCTTCCTGATGGGACGCGCCGCCGGGCAGGTGGAGGAAGCCGTCCTGGGTCAGGCCCTCCAGAAGCAGCTTCAGCCCTGAGGAACCCCTCAATTTCTGCTTCCCGCGCGGGCTCCGAACTCCGCCTGCCCAGTTCGCGGCTGTGCCGGTAAAGTAGCCTGCTATTCAGGCAGACGGAAAGAGGCCACCACGTATTCGAAGGCCGCCAGGCTGTCGTTGAGCAGCTCCGGCTTGCTGTAAAGCGCGATCGTGACCACCCGCCGGGGTGGCACCGCAATGAAGGCCACCTGGCCCGCGAAGCCGCTCTTGCGCAGGGTGGTGAAGGCAATGACTCTGGCGACAAGACCGCTCTCGGTGTTCAGATCGGGCAGGTCGGAAAACTTCGTAGACGGGCTGTCCACCTTGTAGCTCTGCCGCGCCTGCTCGATGTGCTGCTCGAAGGTTTCCTGCTCTCCCAGTGTGCCCCCGTGGGCATAGATCTTCACCTTGGCCGACTTTTCCACCGAGCCGCGCGGATAGATGGCCAGCTCGCCTCCGGACTCGGCCAGGCTCTCGTCGTCGAAGATCCAGCCCTCGGGCGCCTTCAGGCGGTACTGGTCCTGGTGGAACAGACCCTCGCCGCCTTCCTCGCGTTTGGCCGGGGCCACCAGGCCCAGGCTCAGGACCAGCAGCAGGGCAACCAGGCGTTCTTTCATGAGCAATCCCCCCTCCAGCTTCAAGGTTGGACGTCCTGAGGCAGTGCGTAGAGGGTATCCAGCCTCTTCATCTGGTGCTCGATGATGTCCACCTCCTGGGCGTTCATGTTGATCCGTGCATACAGCTTGACCTTGTCGAACGACTTCTGCACCCTCACGAACTCGTCGCGGGTGGTCTCGAGAGTCGCCTTCGGGTCATTCCAGGCCGTCTCGAACTGGCGGGCCTTCTCCATGAAGCTGCCCGGCATGTTCGGGCTCATCTGCCACTCGGGCCCGGCCGGCAGAGGCGTGAAGGTGTAGAGGCGCTCAGCGCTCATGCGCAGCCAGCGTGCCTCGCGGCGCATGTCCTGCAGCTCGATCTGGGCCCAGGCGAGGCAGCTCAACATGAGCACCAGCAGCACGCTCACCCATGCGCGCGAGCGCTCCACCGCCCGCTTCCAACCTTCGAGCAGGGCCTTGCGGTCGCCCGGTGAGGGCTCAAAGACCCGCTCCACCTGGCGCCGGGCCCCGATCTCCTCGGTGCTGCCGAATACGCCGGCGCCCAGCCCGGCCAGGCAGCCGGCTCCCAGGGCCGTGGACTCGATATGGCGCGGACGTTCCACGGCCACGTCCAGGACGTCAGCTTGAAATTGCATCAGGAAGTCGTTGGCGCACATCCCTCCGTCCACCCGCAGGCGGGCGGGGGACTGACCGGCGTCGGCGGCCATCGCCTCCACCACGTCGCGGGTCTGGTAAGCCACCGACTCCAGGGTGGCCCGCACCAGGTGCTCGCGGCGGGTGCCCCGGGTCAGGCCGACCAGCGTCCCCCGGGCGAACGGGTCCCAGTAGGGCGCGCCGAGCCCGGTGAAGGCCGGGACCAGGTAGACCCCCTGGCTGTCGGCCACCCCTCGAGCCAGCTCTTCGCTCTCGGCGGCCGTCTTGAGCAGGCCCAGCCCGTCGCGCAGCCACTGCACCGCCGAGCCGGCCGAGAAGACGCTGCCCTCCAGGGCATACTCCACCCCCGCGCTGGTCTGCCAGGCCACCGTGGTCAACAGGCGATGCCTGGAGAGCACGGGCTTTGTGCCGGTGTGCTGCACCAGGAAGCAGCCCGTGCCGTAGGTGTTCTTGACCTGACCCGGCTCAAAACAGGCCTGTCCGAACAGGGCCGCCTGCTGGTCGCCGGCCATGCCCGTGATGGGGATCTCGCGACCCAGAATGCCTCTGGCCATCACCCCGAAGTGCCCAGCGCTGGGCCGCACCTCGGGGAGGATGCTCATGGGGATCTGCCAGCGCTGGCAGAGATCCTCATCCCACTTCAGGGTGTTCAGGTTGTAGAGCATGGTGCGCGAGGCGTTGGAAGGCTCGGTGGCGTGGACGCGTCCCTCGGTGAGCTGCCAGAGCAGCCAGGTATCCACTGTGCCGAAGGCGATCGAGCCAGCCTGGCAGCGCTCGCGCAGGCCCTCGACGTGCTCGAGCATCCAGGCTACCTTGGAGGCTGAGAAGTAGGCGTCAGGGATCAGCCCGGTGCGCCGCTGGATCTCCTCGTCTGGCAGCTGGCTGCGCCACCCCTCCACGATGTCGGCGCTGCGCCGGCACTGCCAGACAATGGCATGATGCACCGGCAGGCCGGTCTCTCGGTCCCACAGCAGGGTGGTTTCGCGCTGGTTGGTCAGCCCCAGCGCGGCCACCCGCTCCAGGTCGACCCCCTGCACCACCTCGCGCAGCGTATCCAGGCTGGTCTGCCAGAGGTCTTCCGGCCGATGGCTGACCCAGCCCGCTCGGGGATAGATCTGCTCGAACTCGCGGTAGGCCCGGGCCAGAATGTCCAGGTTCAGGTCGAGCAGCAAGCAGGTGGTGCCGGTGGTTCCCTGGTCGAGTGCCAGCAGCAGGTCTTGAGGCATGCCAGAGCCTTTCGAAAAAGGTCCGAGGAATCCATTCCCGCTCCGAGAATCGTGGCCGGCGATGGTATGGCCGGCTCTCGTGATTGTCCTGGCGATGGTGGTGGCCCTGATCGTCATGGGCCAGCCCCTGTGGTGCGAATGCGGAGCGTGGGCGCCCTGGTCGGACGACATTCACTCGGTCCACAACTCCCAGCACCTGGTGGACCCCTACTTCTTCACCCACATCCTGCACGGGGTCTTGTTCTATGCCCTGCTCAAGCTGCTCTGGCCACGCCTGGCATTGGTTCGACGTTTCTGGCTGGCTTTGAGCCTGGAAGCGGTGTGGGAGCTGGTCGAGAACAGCGACATCGTGGTCGAGCGCTTCCGCCAGACCACCGTCTCGCTGCACTACCACGGCGACAGCATCGCCAACTCGGTGGGGGACCTGCTGGCCTGCGCGGCCGGGTTCGGGGCGGCGGCCAGTCTGCCCGTTTGGGGCTCGCTGGCCCTGGTTCTGGGCACCGAGCTGATGCTCTATCTGTGGATCAAGGACAGCCTGTTCCTGGTTATCTGGGCGCTGATTTTTCCCGAGAAGCCTCAGTAGCCGGTCGCATACTGGAAGTGATGGGCGTCGTTGGGGAGCTGCTGGAAACCGTGGCTCTTCAAGATCTCGGCGATCTGGCGGAATTTCTGCGAGGTCTGGGCGGGCGAGGTCCCAAAGGGATACCGGTCGGCGTTGAGGTCGAAGGAGATGCCCCAGGAATGGGTACTGAGGCCCTTGCTCTTGCCCTTCTTGGGGCGGTGGCTGTAGGAGCCGTCGAAGCTCTGGATCTCGCTTGACAGTCCCTGGCGCTTGATCTCATCGAAGGCCTGCTTGAACTGGTCGGCCACTTTGGTGTGCATGCTGACGGGAATCTCCTTGCCCCCGGGGCCGGCGGCGGCCCGCACCGAGCGCAGATTCTTGGAGCCTGCCGCTCCAAAGGTCTGCATGATACCGCGCAGCCCGTGGGGTACGGGAAGCTTGTTGGCCGGGCCGACCGCCTCGGTTCCCTGAGTCTGCGTCTGGGTCTGGCCGACCGGCTGCACCTGCGTGGCTCCCCCGACTGTTGAGGCGCCGGTCTCGCCGGCCTTGCGCTCCTGGTCGGCCTGCTGGGTCCCGGTCAGCTGCTGCACCCGCTGGGTGAGCTTCTCGGGAGTCAGGTCGGCCGCCGAAGGGCGCTTCTCGCCCCGGCTGCCGGGGAAGACCCGGTACTCCACGCCCGAGGGAACGCCGCCCGTGGTCGGGCTGGCGGGAATGCCCAGCTGCAGGGCGGCGTTACGCGAGAGCTCGCCGATGCGGTGCCTGGGCCCCACGTCGGCGAAGACGGCCGCAATGCTCTTGCCTTTGTAGCTGATCATGCCCAGGTCGCCCACTTTGGCCCCCATCTGTTTGGCCACCTGCGGCGGAAGCACGTAGTAAGGAACTTTGTCGGCGTTGGGATACTTGGGGTCGCCCTTGAGGTTGAGCGAGGTCTGGCTCTGAGCGTGGGGGTCGCCATACTTGGGTCCCGAGCCGTCCACGTCGATGCTGGCACCGGCCTTGAAGCTGTAGGATCCGTCCGGGTTCCGCTGGGCACTCTGCAGAGTGGAGAGACGGCCCAGATTGACTTTCTCGCCCCCGGCCGGGGTGGTGGGCGGCAGTCCGGTGCGGGAGTCGGCCTGCTGCTGTTGACCCTGAGTCTGTGCGCTGCCTTCGGGGGGACGCACCGACATGTTGGTCTCGGGAGGCCGGACCGACATGTTGGTCTCCGGGGGCCGCACCGACATGTTGGCGGGCGGCTTCTGGCCCAGGGTCAGGCGATTCGACCCGGTCTGGCGGGCGGGCTCTACCGCCGTGGTCTCGGGCGGCCTCTGGGTCTGCTGACTCTGGGTGGCCGGCGGGGCGGGCTGCTGCATCCGGTTGAGGGCTTCCTGGGTCTCCGGGCCTACGATGCCGTCGATCATCTTGAGCTTCTGCTTGCGCTGGAAGTCGCGCACGGCCCGGGAGGTATCCCGCCCCATGATGCCGTCGGTCTCGAGCCGGGCCCCGTTCTTGTTGAGCATCTCCTGAAGCTGCTTGACCTTGGAGCCCTCCGAGCCTTTGGCCCGCGAGAGCAGCTCTCCCTTGTCGAGCTGCAGCCCCTGGCTGGAGGCCCGCTCCACCAGGCGGGCTTCCTCGCTGCCGGGCCTGGGCTCGCTCCTGCCGGCTCCCGGGGCGTCCGCCGCTGCGTTGCCATTCCTGCCGTCCAGGCCCCAGGTGGAGAAGTTGACGGGGGACGGAGTGGGCTCGGCTCCCTGAGCGCTGCGGGCCTCCTCACTGATGTGGGTCTGGTCTTTCTCGCGCTCGCTGCCGGCGGTTCGGCTGGTCGGCTCCGTAGCCGTCCGATTGTCCACCCGGCGGGTTGGCTCGGCGGAGCCGGTGCGGCTCAGGCTGTTGCCGTTGCTTGTCCCGGTGGCCCGATTTGCGGCTGTGTTGCTGCTGCTTCCACTTTGAGAAGGGCTGGATGTGCTGCGGCTGGGCGTGCTCGAGCGTGAGGGAGCGGGACGCGAGCTGACCGAGGATGTCTTGCGGGTGGTGGTGGACATCGGGCGACCTCCGGGCTTGGATACTCTTAAGCCCTACTGTAGCTGCCCGGTTGGCAACATGGCCGTTACATTTCGGCAAACAATGTTGCAAAGATGAACATCGTGTAAACGTGTTTTACTTGTTCTTAACAATCGAGCCCGGTACGGTGCCTGACCGGGTTATCCCCCCGGGTCAACCCCGGTCTAGGGTCCGGGAGCGGTTTTTTTTGACCGCTCCTGTCGTCGCAGAGATTTACCGACCGTCGCTGAAAAGCTTGTTGTAGCCATGACGGGCGGCCAGAGCGGCTCCGATGCCCAGGGCCGCTCCCAGCAGGGCCGGGCCGGGAACCAGGGTGGAGACAGCCACCGCCACGCCGGTGGTGACCGCCCCGCGGCCGATCCCCCGCAGAGCCTGGCCCACTGAGCCGTCCTGACGCAGGCGCGAGATGGCTTTGCCGGTGGCCACCAGACCGACTCCGAGCAGCAGCGGGTTGGCCGAGAGCACCGCCGCCGCCGTCATGGTGGTGGCCATTTCGGCCAGCCGCTCTCCCTCCAGCTTCTTCCAGCCCAGAGCCAGGGGGATCACGCCCAGCCCGGCTCCGAGTACCTCGGGAGCGTTGAAGGTCAGCATGTCGCCCAGATAGCGCGTGCTGACTCCGAGCGTATCGGCCATTCCCCGCAGCGTATCCATCTTCATGGTGAAAAATGGGATGCCCGAAACCGAGCACGTATCCCGGGCCAGGTGTTCGAGAGCCCCTCCGGTGGCGCTCAGGAACGAGTCGTCCGGGCGTGCCTGATGAGCTGCTCGCAAGGCGCCCCAGAGGGTGTGGTTGCCGTCCACGATGTGGTGGAACATCGAGCCGCCCACGTGGGTCTGGTTGTAGACCGCGTCGATGGCGGTGTCATAGATGTTGTGGTTGTGGTTGAAGGCTCGGGCCGCCTCGCGCGCTATGACGTCGGAAAGCTCGGTAGCCAGAGCGGCATTGCCAAGGCTGGCGACCGCCCCGGCTCCATCGGCAGCGCGGCTGGCCAGACCGGGAGGCGTGCTCGGTCTGGCTCCGATCCCGTGAACGTGCATGCTCAGAGCCTGCCATTGAGGGCGGAAAAAAATCTGACGCGACCTCACGCGGCGGGCGGGTGAGCGTTCGCCGCAGCGTTGCTCGTGCAGGCTACTCGCCCGTGAGCAGCCGTAACGACCAGAGCAACCGTTCGAGTTCCCTATCTTTGCGCCGTTTGTCCCGGCGCAGCGAGCTCAGCAGCCTCCACAGCTCGCGCTCGGTGCGGCCAGACTTGCGGTACCTCTGGATGTGGATGATCTTTCGCATGACCTGATCTTGCCAGCCGTCTGTAAACGACTCGTTGCCAACTGCTTGCCGCGATGCTGCCGCGATCTTGCCGGATTATGAACCAGAAGGAGGGGGTCCTGCGCCCCCCGTATAGGGCACAGGTGTCTGAGGCAAATTTGCTGGTCGCCGCCGGAACCGACAACGGCGTGCTCGTCTTTCGGCCCGAGGGAACGGGCTGGACCCTGACGGCCCAGGGCCTCTACGGGCGCAAAGTACCCGCCCTGGCCTTCCATCCTGATGGCAGCCTCTACGCCGGAGCTGCCAACGGCACGGTCTACCGCTCGACGGACCTCGAGCACTGGGAGCCCCTTTTCGAGGGTCTGTCCCATCCCAGCGTCCACAGCCTGGTCATCTGCCCGGCCGACTTCAAGCGTCTCATCGCAGGCACCGAGCCGGCTTGCATCTTTCGGAGCGACGACCGGGGAAGCACCTGGACCAAGCTCCCCGCCTTCAACGCCGTCCCCGGAGCCAGCAAGTGGAGCAACCAGGTTCCTCCTTACATGCCCAAGGTGACCGGACTTTCTTATCAGGGCCACTCCATCGTCGCCACCATCGAGGTGGGCGGGGCCCTGCTCTCGGAAGATGACGGCCAGACCTGGGTCGAGATTCACAACGGCCTGGCCAAGGACGTGACCGGACTGGCCTCGCACCCCGATCGCCCGGGAGTGCTCTTTGCCACCACGGGCCTGGGGTTTCACCGCAGCGACGACAACGGGCAATCGTGGAAGAACCTCAATGGCGGCTTGCCCTACATCTTCACCCAGGGCCTCGCGATCGATCCCGCTGACCCCGACCGACTGGTGATGGGCGTCAACAAGGTCCGGCGGGGTGGGGGGGCTCACCTCTTCCGTAGCTCCAACGGGGGACAGAACTGGCAGATCACCACCGGGGGCTTTGCGCCCACCCCCGATGCCTGTCTGACCTGTGTTGCCAGCGGTCCGGGGTGTTTCGTGGCCGGCACGGATAAGGGCGACCTGTTCGGCACCTTCGATTTTGGGGACCTCTGGAAGCGCATCCGACCTGGTCTTCCGCCCGTGCGCGGGGTCGCGGTGGGACCGGGCCGGTGAGCCTGCTGGTCGCTCTGGGCACGGCGAAGGGGGTGCACATCCTCAAGCCGGGCAAGCGGGAAGGCGATTGGTCGGCCGTCGCCCAGGGGTTGATCGAGCACCCGGTGCGGGCTCTGGCCCTGCATCCCGATGGCAGTCTGTTCGCCGGGGCCACCAACGCCATGGTCTACCGCACGACCGACGGCCTGAGTTGGAAGCCGCTTTATGAAGGCCTGAAGTTCACCTCGGTCTACAGTCTCTCGATCCACCCGCTCAAACCCGACACCATCTTTTGCGGTACCAATCCCGCCGCGGTGTTCAAGAGCACCGATACAGGCAAGACCTGGCGTCAGATGGAGGCGTTCAACCAGGTGCCCGGGCGGGACAACTGGACCTACTATCACGCTCCCTACACGGCGCGCGTGCGCCACCTGGTTCAGCATCCGCTCGAGCCCGACGCGATTTTCGCGGCCATCGAGGTGGGCGGCCTGATCGCCTCGCTCGATGCCGGGCGCACCTGGATGCCCCGCCACGAGCACCTGGGCCGCGACATCAACCAGCTGGCCATCCACCCGGGCCAGGCGGGGCGCATCTACGCGGTCTCCGACAGCGGATTCTATGTCTCCGACGATCTGGGCAGCACCTGGGAGCATCGCATCCAGGGTCTCCCCTACACCTATTGCGAGTGCCTGGCAGTGGATCCGCGCGATCCCGATCGGCTCATCATGGGCGTCAACCAGGTGCGCGACGACCGGGGGGGCAGCATCTTTTGCTCCACCAACTCGGGCAAGCACTGGGAGATTGCCGCTGCCGGCTTACCCTCCCTGGCCGACCGGGCTGTGACGGCGGTGGCCTCGCATCCCGACGGCTGGTGGTTTGCCGCCACCAACAAGGGGGATTTGCTCGGAAGTCAGGACTTCGGGGCCAAGTGGCAGCGCCTGGACGCCAACCTGCCGCCGGTGCATTCGATTCTTCCCCTGCCCTGGAATCGCTGAGCAGGCTCGCTCAGACCGGCAAGGTCTCACCGAAAAGCACATTCCAGTTGTGCTCTGCCGACGCTCGCAGCTCTGGATCGGATAAGTGTGCGCGGCAGGCCTCCAGCCGGGAAGCAAGTTGCTCGCGGGAGAAGGCGCGGGGCGTCAGCTCCAGGAGATCGCCCTGGTCCTTTTCTCGCTTGCTCAGGAGCTTTCCGGTGAGGATATCCAGAGGGTCCACAGAGTGCACATCCAACTGACCCATCTTCCCCTGAGAGTGAGTTCGGTCTTCCCAGCCTGACGGTAGGTAGTGAGATTGAAAGTGGGCCAGGTGCAGACGGTGCTTCGCCTGCAGTTGCTTCAGGGAAGCTCGCATGCCTCGGATAGATTCGGGGACCTCGTCCACCAGATCGATGTCCTCCGTGTGTCGGCTCAGTAGCCCGGCCAGGATCAGGGCGCTCGAGCCACCGATGACCACCCTGACCGGAGTCGTGAGCTGTTCTCCGAGCTCCCGCAGGTAGCGCTTGATGGTCTCAGGCCGTGTCGACACGCAGATCCGCTTCGGGAGGGAGGGAAAGCCGACCTCCGGGAAGGTCTCTTCCAGGCAGGCCCCGATCTGCGAGCGGCTGGATACACCCTCGAGCCAGTCGCTGAAACGCTTCGGTCCCCAGAAGCTTAGCAGGGAAAGAGCCGCGTCTCGAATGAGAAGCCGGGTCCGATAGTCCGGCTCCGGCTCAGCTGCTTGCAGCCCGATAGCCACGGCCAACTCGTCCGGGTCGAGCGACTGGCGCTCCTGCGTCAGGGTCCACAAATCCATGCGACTGCAATTATAGCACCTTGCACACGAGGCAGGGCCGGCGTCCTGCAGGTTTGGCCTGGGAGAGCTGATTGGCGCCCGGTCTTGTAAGAGGTGGCCTCCCATGTACGTTCCCCGGGTAGATAAGCAGGGGCGTGATCTGGGGTGATCTGGCATGATCGTGAGTGCGCTGGAGATTAGAGTTGGTGCGGGTTTGGGTGGGTTGGGGTGTTTCTAGGATGTCGTGGTGATCGGGGGTGATTTTGAGTCCGGTGATCATCTGGTGATCAAGTTGAACACACCAGGGTGAGGTGGCTACACTTTTCCGATCCCTCCTCTGAGCCCCCGCACAAGTGGACCGGGTTCGACGGTTCGAAAGACAACCCTGCGACGGCTGCGACCAGCACAGTAGCCAGCAGGGAGGGCGAAGAAGTGTATGACGAGGGCATGGAGACTCCTCGAAATCGCCAGGCTGGTGTCTCACGGAAGAAGGCCTCCCCTCATTCTTGCAGACGCCGAGTAGTTACCGGGGACCGATGTTCGCGAATCTCCTTGAGTGCCTATTCCTTCGGCGCTCCTGGTTTTCTCAGGCCCATCCTCTCCAGGTTGACGAGTTCGTTGGTCCAGTGGCGGAGCAATCGAGACCGGGGCTCGGCCAGCAGCGACCTCAACTCCCCGCTTTCCGCCAGCTGGCCATCCTCCAGCACAAGGGCCCGGCGGGTCAGGGACAACGCCTCCAGAACGTCGTGGGTGACCAGTATCACCGCTGCCTCGATCTCATCCGACACTCGGCCCACTTCCCGGATCAACTCGTCTCGTAACAACGGATCCAGACTGGAAAACGGCTCGTCCAGCAGAAGGAGCTGCGGCTGGGCGACGATGGCCCGCGCCAGGGCCACGCGCTGCTGCTGCCCGATGGACAGTGTTCCAGGCTTTCGTGACGCCAGCTCTGCCACCCGGCAGACGCTCAAGCTGGCGAGGGCAGTGCTCCGCCGCTCCTTCATTGCAACGCCGGGCAAAGCCAGCGCGACGTTGTCCAGGGCCGTCAAGTTGGGCCACAAGGCCAGGTCTTGAAAGACCATCCCGAGGCGCAGCGAGGGAGAGCGCTCCATCGCGCCCGTGGAGGGGGCATCCAGGCCGGCGAGCAAGCGCAAGAGCGTGGATTTTCCGCTTCCGCTTACGCCCAGGATAGACATGCGGTCATCCGGCTCTACCGCGAAGCTCAGGCCCTCGAAGACCCATGCGCCGTCATGGCTTTTGCCCAGATTCCGCGCGGTGAGCAGGCTCACAGCCGTCGAGCAGCCGCCAGCGCGGTGGCTGCCACGGCCAGCGCCAGAGCGGCATAGAGCAGGCACAGCATGGCGACGAGCGACTCGGGCGCATTGGACATCACGGTGAACAACGCCAGGGGCAGGCTGGCGTGGCCGGGCGGGTGCAGAAGCAGGACGGTGCCCACCTCCGCGGTTGCCAGCAGCGCCGATATGGCCGCCGCCGGCAGGGCCCAACGCGCCCACCACGGCAGCTGGACGCGGACCAGGAAGGTGGCCGCCGGCACGCGGTGGACCCGGGCCGCATCCGCCCAGGATGGGGGCGTCGACCCGACCGCCCGCAGCGCCAAAACGATGGCCAGAGGCAGCCCCCGCAATGCCAGAGCTGCGCCCAGAGTCCACATTCCGCTCCAGGGAATCAGCCAGATCGCGGGCAGAGCTGGTGGGAGGGCGAGCAGCGCCAGCGCGCCAGTAACCAGCCAGCGACGTCTCGCGGGTGAGCGGCCTGCCAGCCAGGCCATGGGAAAAGCGACCCCTACAGCGATGACGGCCGCCGTGGCGGCATACACCAGAGTGTCTTTCCCTGTCCTGGACACTTCGGCCCAGGCTCTCAAGACAGGCCAAGATTGCCCCCCGAAGAGAGGCTTGCACAGGCCTGCCAGGGGTAAGAGCGCGCACAGAGTAACCACCGCTATGGACCAGGCCTGACTTGTCCGGTCCGAGACTCGCCTCGGAACGTTGACGTCCCGAGCGAACAGGCTGGCGGCGATCTCCGGAGCCAGCTTCCAGGCCAGCGGCCAGGTCAGCAGCGCGGCCACTCCGGCGAGCCAGAGCGCCTGGTGGGTCGCCAGACCGCGATCGTATCGAGCGGCAAAACTGATGAGAAGCTCGTTGGAGACTGCTGCCCATCCGAAAATCTGTCCAGGTCCGGCATCTGCCAGCGTCAGCGCCGCAACCAGGGTGGCCGCGAGCGCCGCCAGCGGGAAGGTGGACTGGAGGGCAAGCGCGTACACGTGGCTCCGGCCCCCGGCCAGGCTGGCGGCATCCACCTGCGAGCCGGTTATCGAGCAGGTCGCGCTCATGGTGGCCAGGCTAACCAGGGGAATACCGAGGGACGCGAAGGCCCAGATGACGCCGGTCAGTCCGCCCAGTCCCGGCCACAGCATGGACAGCCCGATCGCCACCAGAAAGGAGGGCACCAGCAGGGGAAGAGCGAGCAGGGCCAGGCAAAGTTGGCGCAACGGAAAATCAGTCAGTCCCAGGCGAACCCCCAGCGGCCATCCGACCGCGAGGGAGAGGCTGCCGACCAGCAACCCTACCAGCCCGCTGCGACAGAGCGCCAGCCAGAAGTTGGCGTCCAGCCCGGCCTGGCTCAAGAGGAGCTCATTGGGAGGCGGCCCAGCTTCGGAGAAACCCCTGAGTCAGGCTCTCCAAGCGAGCCCCCAATCGATCGTAAGCCACGTCCATGGCCTTGATCTCGTCTACTCGCGGAACGCCGGAGGGCACGGCTACACCTGGCCGCAAAGGGATCTGGGCCGCCTCGCTTTCCGCCAAGGCCTGCTCCACCACGGCGGAGTTCAGGTATTGGATGAATCGCTTCCCGCTCTCGGGATTGGGACCGCCGGCGATCAACACCGCCGCATTGGGAACGATCAGCGTGCCGGCCCCGTCCTGGTCGGGATAAACCATGGTCACGGGCTTTCCCTCTTTGATGGCCACGCTGGCGTCGTCCGTGTCGGTCAAGCCGAACGCGAACTCGCCCGCCGCGACCCGTCGCTTGACCTCCCCGTTGGAGGACAGAACCTTGACCTTGTTTCGCTTGAGCCCGTCGTAGAACTGGCGGGCGCCACTTTCGCCCATCGTCTCGAACAAGGCGGCCGCGTGCATCGAGCTCGTCCCGAACAAGGGGTTGGCCAGGCACGCCCTCCCTTTCCAGCGAGGGTCCACCAATGCCTGGAGCGAGCGGGGCAACGCCTTCTCGTCCACGAGATCGGTGTTTACGATCAGGACCCGGGCCCGGGCAGAGAGGGCCGACCAGTGGCCGGAGGGGTCGCTGTAGCGGCCCCTCGAGTCGGCCGGGTCGTCTGGCTTGAACGGGGCGGAGATACCCCGAGCTTTGAGCACCGCTGCTCGAACCGGGTCACCGCTCCAGAACACGTCGCACTGCGGCCGAGCCCTTTCGGCGATCAGCCGGTTGAGCAGGCCTGTGCTCTTGGTTTCCTCGGTGTCGGGAACCAGTTTCACCTGGATCCCTGTGTCCCGTTCAAACTGCTCGCAGACCGGGCGCGCGAACACATCGTCCACGCTGGTGTAGACGACGACGCTGCGAGAGGGGGTTGTCCCGGAGGAGCAGCCGAGCACGAACAGGAGGAGCAGGGCAATCAACCCTTTTCCAGGGCCGCCGATCACTTGGAGCCGTAGCTGAAGTCGTCAAACAAAGTCACGCTGTCCGCTTTCGTCCACAACCCGACCATTCCGGGCCCTGGAAAGGTGCCGTCCTGAACGTCGAAGAGGTGCTTTCCATTCAGCCAGACCTGAAAGCGACTTCCCTCGAACTCTACCCGGAGCGTGTGCCACTTCTGCGGGGGAACGGGAGTGTCTAGGCCATATCCCCCTTTGCGCCCCACGATGTCGAGCGACTTCCGCTTGCCTTTCTCGGTCTTATAGAGAACCACATTGCCCTCGAGCGCGTTGGCTCGACAGATGTAGTAGTTGTCCGCGTCTTTGGCGCGCCAGACTACCCCTCCGGCTTGGTCCTCCTCACCGGCGATTGGCTTGAATTTGACTTCTACGAAGCCATTTCTCAGCTCCGCGTCCGCCTTCAAAGCCAGCGGATAGGTGGCCTGGCCGGATTGCTTAAGCACGTTCGGCTTGCTGGGCGCGCTTTCGTCTTTCTCCACGCTCCATCGGGGCGTGCCCTGGCCGGTCATGGAGGCTATCCAGTGCGGCGGCAATTGTCCGGCCTGGACCTCATCAAAATTTACGGTTTCGGACGACAGGGCCGCGGAGACGGCCAGGCTCAACAGCAGCAAGAAAAAGATTTTTCTCATCCAACGCCCCCAGAAGTAGATTTTCAATTCTTCTGCAAATCCAGCGCCTGGCGCAAGCCACGGGCCAGCTCCACCGCCGGTCCCTTACCCCAGAAGTGCACGAAGTAGTATTTCGGAGTTTCCCCTATCATGTGGTTGTGCAAAGCTACCACGTAAATTCCGTTGCGCCTGAGGCACTGAAGCACGGGTTGGACTTCCTCGGCCAGCATGGCGAAGTCGCCGTCCACGATCGCGTGCTGCTCGTTGCCGGCGAACCCCATCCAGGTCGTGAGGCCCATGGAGCCGCCCACGCTCATCTGCCCCATTGTGGTCGTGCGGCCCACCGTGAACTTCAGAAGATCTCCGCGTGCTTCTGGCTTGACGCCGAGAATCTGCTGCATCTCCCCGGCCGGCAGGTCGCCCACGGCGGGAGGCCCTCCGGGGAATGCAGTACCTGGCTCAGGACTGCGCTTGCGCACCGCCCGCGCGGCATCCCAGACCGCTCGAACACCTCGCGCCAGTTGCTCTGCGTTCCCGTGGCCTTCGATGTGCATGAAGTACACGCGAGGCTGATCATAAAAGAAATGGTTGTGCAGCGCCGTCACCGAGAGGCCAGAGGCAAAGGCGGCATCCATGGCCGGGTTCACCTCATCCTCGAAGAGCACCGTGTCGCCCATCACCATGGCGTGGTCGCTCTGGCCCTGAAAGGCCGCCCAGGTTCCCAGGCCCAGGAAGGGGTCCAGCGCCAGCCCGTCCACCCGAACGGGCACCTCCTGGCGTGGCCAGCTGACCCTCAGGACCCCGTCCGAGGTGGTGGTCACCTTGACGCCCATGATCGCCTGAATCGGCTCGGCTTGCATGGGAGCGCTCGAGACCGGTCCGGCCAGGCCGAGGAGCAGAAAGAGACAGAGCAGGACTCTCATGCTTACACTCTGAGCCGGTGAAAGGTCCCGGCCTGTCCGCTGGTCACTCGCTGGCAGTAGGCATAGAGCGCGTCGTACACTACAAATTCTCGTTCCAGCACTTCGTGATCGTCCCTGAGGCCGAGGTGGCGGAAACCCTCCGCGATCGCCTCGAGCCCAGCCGACTCCGGGCGGCCGTACAGGTCGTCGGTTACGTCCGCCCCATGGACGATCTGCGCCAGCAGTTCGAGCGCCGGATCCTTCAGGGCATACTTGGCCACGATCGCCTCGAAGCTGCAACGTCCGTCGTGGTGGCCGAGCTCGGCGCCCTTCACGTCGAAAGGGATGGCCCGCTCGCGCTCGGCCACGCTCTGGACCTCCTCACGCGGAACGAAAAGAAACTCGGCCTGCTGGTCCACGAATTTGCGGATCAACCACGGACACGCGACCCGATCCACCTTGACTTTCTCTCTGGTCACCCATTTCATACCGGCCCCCCCCCTTTCGACAATAGGATTAGAACGTCAATCGCCACAAAATTCCCAGGAGGCCACTGATCGCCAGTGTCTTCAGCATTCCAAGGTGAAAACGGAGCATGGCAACCATAGCGGCGACTGCCAGGACGAAGGCGAACGGGTCCAGGGTGCTCAGGTCGGGAACCAGGCACTGGATCGGTCCCCAATGCCAGGTCGACACGCGGCTGAAAAGAACGTGCAGCGAGAACCACACAGCCAGGTTGAAGATGACCCCGACTACGGCGGCCGTAATGGCGGAGAGGGCCGCGCTCAAGGTGGGTCGATTCCGCAAATACTGGATGTATGGAGCTCCGGCGAAGATGAAGAGGAAACACGGGGCGTAGGTCACCCAGGTGGCCACCGTGGAGCCAAGCACGCCGGCCACCCAGGGCTCAAGCCCATTGGCGTGCCGATACGCTCCCAGGTAGCCGACGAAACCGACCACCTGGATGAGGGGGCCCGGGGTGGTCTCGGCCAGACCGAGTCCGTCCAACATCTCGCCGGGCGTCAGCCAGCCATAGGTGGCTACTGTCTCCTGGGCCATGTAGGCCAGCACGGCGTAGGCGCCTCCAAATGTCACGACCGCCAGTTTGGAGAAGAAAAGGGCCACCTGGCTGAAGACCGATTTTGAACCCGTGGTCAGCAGGATCGCCAGGACCGGTCCCCACCAGACGAGCAGCCAGACAAGGATGGTGCGCACGGTAGAGCCGAGTGGTGGCCGTCGCATCTGAGCATCAGTAGCCACCTGGTGGCCCTTGATGACCTGGAAAGCCTGGGGCCGGAGACGGTTACCCAGAACCCCCAGGCCGCCCGCCGACACCACGATGAGCGGGTAGGGCAGGTTCAAGAAAAAAATGGCTACGAAGGCCAAGGCTGCGATGGCAACCATATAGCGGTTCTTGAGCGCTTTCTTGCCAACGCGCACGACGGCTTCGACGACAACCGCCATGACCGCCGGCTTCAACCCGTAGAACAGAGCCTGGACCAGGAATACGGTTTGAAATCCAGCGTACAGGATGCTCAGGAGCAGAATGCAGAGGTAGCCGGGAAGAACAAAGAGCCCACCCGCCATCAGGCCGCCCCGCACACCGTGCAGCAGCCAGCCGATGTAAGTGGCCAACTGCTGTGCCTCGGGACCGGGAAGCAACATGCAGTAGTTCAGGGCGTGCAGGAACTGGTCCTCGTCGACCCACTTCTTCTCCTCGACAAGAATGCGGTGCATGACGGCGATCTGGCCGGCGGGCCCTCCGAAGCTCTGGGCAGCCACCAGGAGCCAAACCCGGAAGGCCTCGGAGAAGGACGCGATCATTGGCACGCCCAGAGATTGCCCGCCGGGATCGGCAGGACTCGGCCATGCTTGCACTGACTCTCGGGTCCCAGAACGCGGAAAAAGACCTCCGTCGCCAGGCCGACGGGGCCTCCGCCCGGAACCCATGGAGCGAACAGCGTCACGAACAGTAAGGTTGTCATGTTCTTACCCATAACGGCAGGTAGGGATTGACGGCGCAGTCCTCTCTCGCTAGACTGTAACCATGGTTACATTGTCGCTTGCAGGATGGAAAATGTCAAGGAGACGAACGGAGGTCGCCGACTCGGGCGGACGTATTTCATCGTCGTTCGTATTGGCGGTGGCTCTCGGTTGGGCCCATAATCTCTCCTCTATTGGACGCCTACCCTCAATGCATGCGGTGTTCAGGTGGGTAGGCGGGTGTGTGGTCGGCATCCTTATAGTCTACCCGCGGACACATTGAAGCCGAAGGAAACAAGCCCAGGCCCATGACCAAGTGGCTGCTCATGGTGTATCGCGTTCCCCGGGATCCGAGTGCCTCGCGAGTGTACGTATGGCGCAAGCTGAAACAGCTCGGTGCTGCGGCCTTGCAGGACGCCGCCTGGGTGCTGCCGGCCACGCCCCGTACGCAAGAGCAGTTTCAATGGCTGGCTGCGGAAATCGTCGAACTGGGCGGCGAAGCCACGATCTTTGTTTCAGAGGTGTTGTTCGCCAGCGACAGGGATCGACTGACTGAAGGGTTCAACAAACCAGTGCAGGATGCATACCAGGAAATATTGACAGCATTGAAGAGCAAGGACCGAGACCTGGCTGCATTGTCTCGCAAATTCCAGCAGACTCAGGCTCAAGACTATTTCCAATTGGAACTGGGCGCAGAGGTGAGGGCAAAGTTGCTGGACGCACAAGGAATGAACGAATCATGAAATGGGTCACCTGGGAAAGAGTCGGTGTGGACCGCATGGCGTGCGCATGGCTAATTCGCAAGCGGATCGACCCGAAAGCAATATTCCTTTTCGTGCCCGTCGGCCAAACGAAGGACCTGCCGAAAGGAGCCGAGCCGTTTGATATTCCAGGCGTCCGGCTCTCGCACCATCGTGGGCACTGCTCGTTTCACACGATGCTCAATGAATTCCAAATCGTCGACCCGATTCTCGAGCGGATCGCCAGGATCATTGACGAGGCGGATACCGTGCAAGAGGTGTGCGTGGAGCCGGCGGCGGCAGGCCTGGATTTGATCTGCGAGGGCCTGCGGCTCATTAGCCCCGACGATGATACGGCGCTCGACCACGGTGTCTTGATCTACGACGCCCTCTACGCGCGTTTGGCGGTTGAGCAAGCGGCAGGGAGTCAAGCGAATGATGGGTCACTCGGTTGAGACCTAAAGTAGATCGCCTCATATGTTCCCTGTCCCTTTCTTCTTGGCGGGCACGCTGAAAGTCGTCTATGCTCTGCTCGGGGCGTTCGTGGCCCGAGTGACTCAATCATGGGAATGGCGGTGGTGGATATCCGGGTAGTGTGGGTGCGAATGCACCAGCCGCCGGTGGCGGTGGAAGTGGGTGTGAGGCTCGCCGCTCGGGGTATCAGAGCCGTGCTCGTGCTGATGATGCTCGTCATGCACATGCTCATGCGTGTGCTCGAGGTCCTCGTGAACGTGCTCATGCTCGTGGTGCTCGGTCAGGTGGAGGTAGACTCCAACGGCCATCAGCGCGGCGGCCACGAGAAAGCGCCAGTGGATCGGGTCTCGAAAGAGCACCAGCGACAGGGCGGCACCGGCGAACGGGGCGAGCGAGAAATACGCCCCGGTCCGGGCCGAGCCCAGATGGCGCAGGGCCAGCACGAAGAGCACCAGGCTGACCCCGTAACCGAAGAAGCCTACCAGGCCGGCGCCAGCGACCTCGAGTGCTCCAGGCCACCTCACCTGATGAAGTAGAGCCGCGATTGCCAGGTTGCAAGCGCCCGCCGCCCCGCCCTTCAGGGCAGCGATTCGAAGCGGATCTCCGCCCGAGACTTTTTGAGTAAGGTTATTGTCGACAGCCCAGCAGAAGCAAGCAGCCACGACCAGCAGGGCGCCCGGTGCGAGTTTCAACGAGCCCTCCCAGGACAGAAGCAGACCCCCGCTGACAATGGCCACCATCCCAAGAGCGATGCGGCGGTCGAAATTCTCCCGCATCACGAACCAGGCCAGCAGTGCCGTGAACACGCCCTCGAGGTTCAAGAGCAGCGAGCTCGTCGAGGCCGGCGTCGAGAGCAGGCCGTGCATCAGCAGAACCGGGCCCAGGACGCCACCGGCCAGAATCGCCGCTGCCAGCCAGAGCCATTCCCGCCCGTGAAGGCTTCCCTTCGGTGGGCGAACCAGGGTTGCCAGGCCGAGACCCAGCCCGGAGCCCAGGTAGAGGAGACCAGCCAGCATTTGAGGCGGCAGCTGGCCCAGCAGGAGCTTGGCCAGAGGAGTGCTGGCGCCAAAGAGCAGGGCTGCCAGAATTGCCGCGACGATTCCGTTCAAGGCGGCGGAAACCGCCATCCTTTAGCGCCGGCGAGCGCTTCGAACAGAATCACGGCCCGGTTCTCCTTGCTCACAGCCAATACGACCAGGGGCTTCTCAGCCTTATCCCTGAGCATGAACCGGATGGTTCCGTCCTCCATGCAGTTCCATTCGCCGCGCGGAAGACCAGCGCTGTCTGCCAGATACATGCCGCCGCCATCCGGCGACATTCCGACCGCGACACGCACTGTCTGCTTTTCGTCCCGGACATACAGGCCGGGCGTCTCCTTGACGATGCGAAACTCGGAGCGCAGGCTCTGGCGGGCGTCAAACAAGGAGAGCCCACCGCCTTGCTCCTCGGCCCCCATGGCGAGACGCACCCTGCCTTCAGGGTCGAGCATGTGAAGGGATAGGATACCGCGTCCTTACCGAGCGCCAGGCGAACTCTCTCCCGACCGTCTTCGGTCCGCATCGAGAGATGGGGTTCCGGGGCACTGGCATCGAGCCGGATCCGCTCCTTGCCCGAGTGATCGCAAAGTGCGAGCACTGTAGGCCTGGTCGTGCCGCGAAGGTGGGCTACAACCACCACAATCAAAACCAGGTTGACCGCGGACAGGGCCACGCAAACAACTCCCAACCAACGCAGGCGCTGCTCTACTCGAGTGATTCGGCGTTGGGTCCGGTCATCCATCGGTAGCTACCTCGTCGTCTTTCCGGTGGGCGCTGTAGTAAAGAGCAGGTAAGACCAGCAACGTGAGAGCGGTCGAAGACAGGATGCCCCCGATCACCACGGTGGCCAGCGGCCTCTGGACCTCCGCCCCCACTCCGTGAGACAGGGCCATCGGGATGAACCCGACCGAGGCTACCAGAGCGGTCATCAGGACCGGCCGCAGGCGCGTGAGCGAGCCGGTCTCAACAGCCTCGCGAAGGGGCATCCCCTCCGAGCGGAGCTTCTTGATGAAGGACACCATCACGAGACCATTGAGCACGGCCACCCCTGACAGTGCGATGAATCCAACCGCAGCAGAGATTGAGAGAGGAATGCCTCGCACCCACAGACCCACGACGCCGCCTGTCAGGGCCAGAGGGACGCCCGTAAAGACCAGCATGGCGTCACGCGCGCTCTCGAGTGTCGTGAAGAGCAGCACGAAAATCAACACCAGCGAGATCAAAACCACGACCTGAAGCCGCTTGGCAGCCGAGATGAGGTGCTCGAACTGACCGCCCCACTCCAACCAGTAGCCGGGCGGGATCTCCACGTCTTCCCGGATGCGCGACTGGGCCTCGACGACGAAACTGCCCAGATCGCGACCCCTGACGTTGGCTGTGATGGTGGCGTGGCGCTTTCCGTTCTCCCGGTTCACCTGGTTGGGGCCTGGTGCCAGCTCGAAACGAGTGACGGCACCCAGCGGCACGTAGTTCGCCCCCTCCCTGGTTGTCGGTAGCGGGACCGGAATCCGCTCGAGCGCCTGAGTGTCCCCTCGCAAGTTATCCGGTAAGCGGACGATGATCGGGAAGCGCCGGTCGCCCTCCACCAACTCGCCGGCCGTGCTGCCGCCAATGGCCGTCTGGATGACCTCTTGCACGTCTTCCGCCGAGAGTCCGTAGCGCGCCATAGCCTCCCAGTCCAGCTCGATGGTCAGGAAGGGCAGGCCGGTGGCTTGCTCGGCCCGGACGTCTGAAGCACCCGGGATGGTCTTGAGGACGGCCTCGATCTTCTTGCCCACCTCCTCCAGCGTGGCCATGTCGTCCCCAAACACTTTGACTCCGACGTCGCTGCGGACGCCGGCAATCAACTCGTTGAAGCGCATCTCGATGGGCTGGATGAACTCGTACTTGTTGCCCGGGATCTGGTTGAGCCGGGCCTCCATCTTGGCCACCAGGCCGGCTTTGGGAAGCGAAGGGTCGGGCCACTCCGAGCGCGGCTTGAGCATCACATAGACGTCTGCCACGCTGGGAGGCATGGGGTCCGTGGCGATCTCGGCCGTTCCGATCTTGGCGAAGACGTGGCTGACCTCCGGGAACCTGGCGATCTCCGTTTCGAGCATCGACTGCATCGAAACGGCCTGGTCGAGCCCCGTCCCGGGAATTCGCAGGGCGTGGATCAAGAGCTCGCCCTCGTCAAGACTGGGTAGGAACTCGCTTCCCATGCGACTGGCCAGCAGCAGGGTCCCCGCAAACAGGCCGCAAGCGGCCAGAATCACGAGCAGGCGGGCCCGCAAGGCAAAGGTGAGGATCGGTCGGTACAAACGGCGGGCCCACCGCATCAGCGGGTTCTCCGACTCCGACATCCTCCCACTCATCAAAAAGAGCAGGGCGGCCGGCACGAACGTGATCGCAAACAGCATCGAGCCGAGCAGCGCCGCGATCACGGTGAAGGCCATGGGGTGGAACATCTTGCCTTCGATCCCGGTGAGGCTCAAGATCGGCAGGTAGATCACCATGATGATGAAGACGCCGAACACGCTGGGCTGCAGCACCTCGAGCGAAGCCTCGCGGATGGTCTCGAATCGATCGGAGAAGCCGAGCACCCGACCCAGGCGATGCTGGGCCTCGCTCAGCCTTCGCAGGCAGTTCTCCACGATGATGATGGCACCGTCCACGATGATGCCGAAGTCGATGGCGCCCAGGCTGAGGAGGTTGCCGCTTACGCCGTAGGTGACCATCCCGGTGACCGCAAAGGCCATCGAGAGCGGGATGATGAGCGCTGTTACGAGAGCTGCCCGGAAGTTTCCGAGTAACAGGAAAAGGATGGCGACCACCAGGATCGCACCCTCGAGCAGGTTCTGCTGCACCGTGTGAAGTGTGGCATTGACCAGCCGGGTGCGGTCGTAAACCGTGACCGCCTGAACGCCCTCGGGAAGAGTCCGGTTGATCTCCTCCATCTTTTTACTGACACGCTGCGACACCGTGCGGCTGTTCTCACCGATCAGCATGAACACGGTGCCCAGAATGGCTTCCTTGCCGTCCCGGGTCGCGGCCCCGGTGCGCAGCTCCTTGCCGAGGGCGACGCTGGCCACGTCCTTGACATAGATCGGAATTCCCTGGCGCGTCGCCACCACGATATTCGCGATCTGCTCCAGGCTCACGATCCGGCCGGTCGATCGGATGAGATACTGCTGGCCGTTGCGTTCGATGTAGCCGGCCCCGACGTTGGCATTGTTTCGACTCAGGGCGGCGACCAGGTCTTGAAAGGTCAGCCCGTAGGCGACCAACTTCTCCGGCAGCGGGTTCACGTGGTACTCTCGCGAATAGCCGCCGATGCTGTTGACATCGGTGACTCCGGGGATGTTCTTCAGTTGTGGACGAATAATCCAGTCCTGGATTGTGCGCAGGTCGGAGAGGGAATACTTCTCCTCGGATTCCTTGTCGGTCTGCACGGTCCAGAGGAAGATCTCTCCCAGGCCGGTCGCGATGGGGCCCATGGTGGGCTCGAGCCCGGGAGGCAGGCTCTCCTTGATCGCCTGCAGGCGCTCGGTGATGAGCTGGCGCACGAAGTAGATGTTCGTTCCGTCCTCGAAGACCACGGTGACCTGTGAGAGCCCGTAGCGCGAGATGGAGCGCGTGTAACTCAGGCGGGGCAAACCGGCCAGGCTGGTCTCGACCAGGAACGTGACACGCTGCTCGACCTCCAGCGGCGAAAAACCGGGCGCCTCCGTGTTGATCTGGACCTGGACGTTGGTGATGTCCGGGACCGCGTCGATCGGGAGTCGGCGGAAGTTGTAGACGCCCAGCAAGAGCGTAGCGAGAGCCAACAGGACCACCAGCGTCCGCTGCCTCAGCGAGTAGAGCAGAATCGATCTCAGCATGGGAGCCTCTCAGTGGTCATGGGTGGCCCCCGACTTCTCCAGGTCAGCCTTGAGGATGTAGCTCCCCTCGGTGACGTACGTCGCTCCGGGCCAGAGGCCCGTAATCTCGACCCACTCCTCGCTGCGGCGGCCAATCTCGACGGGACGAACCTCATACTCGTCACCCGACTTAATGAACACGACGTCCCAATCGCGGAAGGTCTGCAGCGCCGAGGGCCGGACGGCCAGGCCGAGCTCCTCGCGCAGGTTGCCCTCCAGGAAGACGCGCACGAACTGGCCCGGTCGCAGCTTGCCGGCCCGGTTCGGCAGCAACAGCCGGCCCTGTGCCGAGCGGGTCTCGGCGCCGACCAGCGGACCGATGTAGCTTAAGGTCGTCTGCAGCGGGGAAGCCAGGCCGGCACCCTCGACGCGGGCCCTCTGGCCGACCCGCACCTGGGCCAGGTCCTTCTCGGGAATGGAGACGCTGACCCAGATCGTGGAGAGGTCAGCCACCTGGAAGAGCGGCTCTCCTGAAGCCTCCACAAATTCGCCCTGCACGACGTCGCGCTCGATGACCGTCCCGGCCACGGGAGAGCGCAGCACGACGCTGTCCGCGCCGCTGCCGGCCACGCCCAGGACGTCCATCTTGCGTCGTGCAAAGTCGGCTCGGTGCTGTTCCTCGTCGACCTTGCGCTCGAGCTCCGGAAGCGTTTCGATGCGATGACGCAGAGCCTCTTCGAATCGTCCGGTGTAATCCGCTCGAGCCGTCTCCAGCGCGTAGCGCGCAGCCTCGACCTCTTTGCGGCTCACGAGCTTGCTCTGGTAGAGGGTCTCCTGCCGCTTGAGCGTATCCCGAGCATTCCTGACGGCGCTGTAAGCTTCCAGGAGCTCGGCCTTCTCCATTCCCACACGCATCTTGAGCAGGTCACGATGGATGGAGTCGAAGTCGCCTCCTCGGGCCAGGCGCTTGGCGACCTGCTCCAGGTTATTCGTCAGGTCTTGCTCGCGGCGCAAGACGGTCTGGGCCAGAGCGAGCTCGTGCTGCGCCTCTTGGAGAGTGTGCCACAGATCGGTCAACTCTGAGCTGCTGACCTCGGCTAAAGGCTCGCCTTCCTGAACCAGCGAGCCCTGACGCACATAGATGCGAGTCACCGTGCCGGCCAGGGGAGAAACGACGTGGCCGGTGGCCTCCGCGTTGAGAGCCAGCGTTCCTGGCAACTCCAAGGTTCCCGTTACCTCGACTGATCTCGCCTTCTCGATTGTGATCCCGGCGCGCTCAGCTGCCTCCTGGGACATCTGGACTCGCCCCTCGCGCTGGGAGTAGCTCCAGACATGGTCGTGGCCGCCCTCCTTAACCAGCACGCGCGCGTCGAACGAGTGCGGCTCGACGATCTCGAGATCTCCACGGAGGTAGTCCTCCTCAGGCTTGAAATGAACGGTTTCTTTCGGCTGGCCGAGCCGCTCGAGCTCGACTGTGGCCTCGACTCCGACGGGCGGGAGCGGCTTTCCGTCTCGATAGAGGTAGAGACGGAATTCAGGCGGCACCCCGCTTTCATAGATGGTTACCTCAGTCTCGAAGCCGCCTTCCTTGAACAGTTTGCCGCCGTGCGGCCCCTTCGGAATGGCCCCCGGAGTCGGAGACTCGGGCGCCGGGTGATCCGTCGATGGTTCTCCCGTGGACGGTGGGCTCGAGCAACCCGTGAGCCACAGGCAGGCGCTTAAGCAGATCAGGGTCAGGAATCGTTTCATGGGGCCTCCTGCTGCGTCGGGGGCGTCCCGGACAGTGGCCCCCCGACGGCGGTTTCAAGTTCGATCTGGGCGGCTCGAGCCGCGTAGTCGGCCTGCAGCACCTGCTCGGCCATGCGCTGGTAGGCCTCTCGGGCGGCGATCACTTCGAACTGGGTGCGCATCCCCAGCTCATAGGCTTGCTGGACGATGCGGAGGAATTCCCGGGCTCGCTCCAGGCCCGTCTGGCGCAGCTCACGCGCCGCCTCGTCCGCGGCCAGCAGGGTATCCCAGGCGCGGGCCACGTCCCGGTCGATGGTTTGCAGCAAGGCGGCCTCATCGAGCCGGGCCGCCTCGGCCAGTGCTCGGGCCTGCTCAATGTTGCCCTCGTTGGTATCGAAGATGGTGAGCGGGATCTCCAGTTGCACGTTGGCCGCCACTCCGGAGTCATCGAGCGAGACGATCGATGGCTGGAAAGAGCTTGACGGAATGTAGAGCCTCTCATGACCGACCCCCACCTTGAGGTTGAGATCGCCCGAGGCTCGGGCTTCCTCCAGCCCGATCTGCATCTCTTGAACTCGGGTTCGGGCGAGTGCCTGCAGTCGGTCCGGACGCTCGGCCCGAGCCCGGGCCTGGAGGGCTTCAAGAGATAGCTGCGAGAGCTCGGGCGCTGGACCGAGCTCGGCAGGAAAGGGGGCTTGATCGGGACCGACCCAGACCTCGAGTGACCGCCAGGCGGCCCGCTCTCGGCCCAGGGCCTGGGAATGGAGCGCCTTGCGCCGGGCCACTTCGGCCTCGAGCTCCAGCAGGTCGACCTCGGCTACGTCGCCGGCTTGTAGCCGCTTTCGCGTCGCATCAAGCTGCATCTGGGCAACCTGCAGAAGCTCGTCCTGCAAGCTGGCGAGCCCCTGGGCCAGGGCCAGGTCGGCCAGAGCCTGGTGGACATCCCGGCGGAGGCGGTTTTGCTGGTCAATCAGGCCGAGCTCGGCCAGGGCCAGCTGAGCCTCAGCCAGGTGAATACGGGCCTGCCGCTTGCCGCCCAGCTCGATAGGCTGCGAGTAGTAGAGGCCGATATCGCTGACAACACTCAGGTCATGCGAGCCCTGGATACCAAGGCTGGGATTGGGCGACATCCCGGCCTGGAGCAAAGCCCCGCGTGCCGCCTGGGCTCGAGCCTGGGCGGCCTGGAGAGCGGGACTGCGCTCCTCTGCCAGGCGGTAAACCTGGTCCAAACTTGGGGAGGAGGTATCAGCCGGCTGAGCTCCGGCTGCGGCGTAGAGCAACCAAACGCATAGAAGCGCCGTCACTCTCTGAGTGAGCGACATGAACGGGTACCCCTTTCGCGCTGGAAGCAGCGCAGCAGGCCTGATCGCTGAGGAATCAGCGGAGAAACGCGAGTCAGCCCGACCCGATCGGGTGGGCTAATGGAAGACCTGCTAGGCTACGGGAGGGCCGCGGCGCGAAGGACCGCGAGGCAGGGAGGGGTGTAACGGCGTGCCTTCGTCTCGGGGTGGGAGGACGGGCTCCAGGCGAGGGTCGTGTGCGGTGCAAGCCAGCAGCGGCACCAACGCCGGCGGAACTGTGTCCGTTACTGGGAGGGGTAAGTTGGTCTGGGTCCGGAGCGCCATTGAGTACACCGGCTTCTCCGGGCCATGATCGTGGTGCGCGGACTCGAACAGGTCATGGCCCCAGGTGGCCAGCCACATGCCGACTACCAGGAGAATCACGAGAGTGGAGCCGGAACCTCGCTTCCGCACGGGTCGTCCTTTGACCAATAGGAAGCTGTTCCTTCAAGCGCATCCAGAGGTTCAGCTGGGGCAGGTAGGGGTTAGCTTTGCCGTTGGCGCCTGTGGAAAGCTTGAACAACTTCGTGTGTAAGAGGGGGAAGTTGTTCAACCTTACCACAGGTCCGGGAGCCTCGTCATGGCGGGAGTTACATAGATAATGAAAACAGGCCGGCTAAACAGAGGTCACTGCTTGGGGCAAGTCACGTCAAGACCAAGTATAAATATATGGAACGGAATGGATTATTGCGAATAGGAGCGGCCGTGATGAGTTGGTGCGGCTGGCTTAAGATGTTCTTTTGGCGAGCAGCGGGAGGGCACATTCGAGGTGAAAGTGGCTTGCATCCTCGCCTCTGATCTGGACTTCGACCTGGTCGGACCCGGGGTCGATTTTCTTGCAGCAGTGCGAGCAGGTCCTGTCGCTACCGAGCTTGGCCTCTCGATCGACAATCACCAGGCCACGCATATAGGCTGCACCCCCATTCTCCTTAACCCAGGCCACGAGCTCCGGCGTAAGTCGAACCGCCACTTGCGGAGCTCCGTCGGAATAGCCCGCCGGATACTGTCTGGGCCGGCCCCGTCCACGCTTGGCTGGTTCTTTCTCTGAGCCTTTCACGGAGCCAGTATAGGGCTGAAAAAAATTCTTGTCCAGGGATTGACATTTACCGGTAACCGACTATAATGTGAGATAGCCGGATTAAATTAAGAGCGCCCACGGCCAAGCAACTCCGGCTTCCCCAATCTCCCCTAAGGAGTACCCCTATGCCCTCGACCCGTGAAACCGTACCGCAAAAAGCCGCCCGTCTCAAGAAGAATTACCGCGTCATCCAAGTCAACGAGCGCGCCTTCGTCGTGATTGGCGACCACTCAACTTACGAAGTGCGCCGTTTGAACGACGCCTGGCATTGCGGCTGCCGCTGGACCCGCTTCAACGGCACTTTCAAGCCCTGCTCGCATATTCAAGCCGCCCAGCAGGCCCTGCTTGACCCGTCGTGCCAGGAGCCCGTCAAACCACTCGCCCAGCTTCTGGCTGGGATCATGAACTAACTGGAGGTAAACAACGATGCCCGAAACCATCACCCGCAAGACCCTGACCGTGACCGAGGCCGCCACCTGCCTGGGCGTCTCGAGACACTTCGCATACCAGGCCGTTCGCGAGGGCGCGATCCCGTCCATCCGGATCGGCCGCCGCATCCTCATCCCGGCCCAGGCGTTCGAGCAGCTCCTGGCCAACGTCGGCCAGGTCGCCATTTCCACCAACTAGGCAGCAGCTCGCCCTCGACCAAGTCGAACGACCTCGGCCTGGTCGAGGCCCACGCAACCGACCCGACCTTCTTTCCCCGGCCATTCTCGGCCCATCTCTCCAAACTTCATATTATTTTAATTTGGGCCTGACGAGGCCCTCGCCTGGCAGTGACCTCATTTAGCAGGCGCCTCCGCCTCCTCGGCCTTCCTACCTCCGCCATGACGATGCTCCCGTGCCTGTGGTGAAGTTGAACAAGTTCCCGCTCTTGCATGCGAACTTGTTCAAGTTCTCCACAGGCCGCTAGCGGCAAGCTTTCCCCTACCTCGTGTGCAGACTGGAGATACAGCAATGCAGGGTTCTATTACCAAGCGCGACAAGAGAGGCGAAACCTGGCTCATCAGAGTCAGCCTTGGAAGAGATGCCAACGGAAAGCGGATTTACAGGTCCGAGACTTTCCATGGCAAGAAAGCCGGCGCCCACGACAGGCTTCGGGACCTGATCGATGAGTTCAAGACCCACGGTGCCGACTGCCCCGAGGCGAGCCGGGAGTTGCTCCACGAATACCTGATCTGGTGGGCCGAACGCACCCGAGACGAAGTGCGCCCGCGAACGGCCGCCAACCGGGTGAAGTGCATCAACACTTACTTCCCGAGCGACCCGGCCGTGATGAAGAAATTCCGGCTGACTGACCTGGGCAGGCTGCCGCTCGGCAAGATTACGCCGACGGCGATCGACGAGCACCTCGCTTCCTTGCGCCGGCCCAAGGCCGATGGCACGCCCCGCCTGGGACACAGCTCCATGAAGAAGCTCTTCAGCATCCTCCGCCAAGCCCTCCGCTACGCGGTGCGCAAGAAGAAGATCGCCGTCAATCCGGCCTCCAGCGACCTCATCGACGTGCCCAGAGCTCCGAAGGCGACCAAGGCCCTGGCCCTTACTGTCGAGCAGGCCCAGACGTTCCTGCAGTTCGCCGCGCTGGACAGGTTCAGGGCGCTCTGGTTCGTGGCTCTCTTCACCGGCTGCCGCCCCGGCGAGCTCCTCGGGCTCGAGTGGAAGCACATCGACCTTCAGAAAGCGGAGGTCAGGGTTGAGCAGTCACTCTACCGCCCGAAGGGCGGGGGTTGGACCATCACGGCTCCGAAGACCCCGAAGTCCAGGCGCACGATTCCGATCCCGGTCGAGGTGGTGGAAGAGCTCCAGCGGCACAAGCTGGCCCAGGACATCCAACGCCTTGCCTGGCGAATAGAGCACGACCGGGACTTCGTTTTCACCGCCTACAACGGCAGCCCGCTCGTGAGCAACCACGTCACGGTCAGCAACCTCCACCCGCTGGCCAAAAAGGCCGGCCTGCCGGTGGGGCTCAATTTGTATTCCCTACGTCATTCGCATGCGACCCTGATGCTGCACGCCGGGAATGATGCTCGCCTGGTTGCGGACCGCCTTGGGCATGCCGACGTCCGCCAGGTTCTCGAGACCTACTACCATCCGCCCAAAGAGGCCCAGCGCGATGCCACCGCGAAGATGGGAGCCACGCTTTTGGGTAGCCAGAAACCCAGTCCGGAGGGGTAGGCGAGAATGGCTCAACCATGCGGATTCGGAAACGGTGATCAAGCGGTGATCATTTCAGCCCCCAGCCGCCCCGCAACCCCAGTCGGGGCGCCATTCTGAAGCCCCCGTGTAGGTTTCCCGGGTAAGAGCGACGCGCCTTCGTGCAGGTTTGTTCGGGGAGCCTGTAAGCCGACTTTAGACCATCGGGCCCAGATCAGCACGGTAGACTGCCCCCCGGGAAGGAGTGATATAATCATTCCATGGAGTCTCCCAAGGTCGTCGCGTCCGCTGCTCCCGCTCAGCCTGCCGCCGCCGCTCTGACAACCGCAGGGAAGTCCCAGCCTGATTCGGGCGGCGCTCCAGTCCTTCGAGCCCCCCTTTCGGGAGATGAGCGCTTGCTCCGCACGGTCACCTCCGATCAGATCTTCCACGCCTTCAAAGAAACCCGGGATGCCTCCACCTCCCGCCAGTTGCAGGCCGCCCGCACTTTCTCCGAGCAGCAGCGTGGGGTCCGCAAATCGGCTGTCTTTGCCAAACTGGGCAAGGGCAAGGACATGCACCGTATCAACGTGCTCCTGCAGAAGTCGTTCAAGGACATGTTGGGCTCCATGAAAGACCTGCGCCAGGCGGCCCAGATGAAGCGCACCGGTCCTGATTACCTTTTGTCGAGCATGAACCGCATGCTGGTCGCCACCCAGAGCTACATGGGCCTGCTGCGTCCGCTGGCACCGCTGATGCAGGAGACCAACTCTCTCAACGGTCAGATCGCAGGTTCCATGCTGGCCGAGCGCACCGAGTTGGGAACCGCCGCAGCACTCGGGGGAGCCGGAGGAGAGGACCTGCCCCATGAGCTGACCAGCCGCAGTTTGCTGGTGCAGTCGCAGGAATCCACCGTCAGCACCCGCGATGGGATGGAGGTCGGAAAGTTCTATTTCGCCTGGACCCGGGAGAGCCTGAGCGATGGCCTGGCTCTGATCAACGACGTGGTGGACACCATGCGCTCGGCCCTCAAGAGCGGTCGTGAATACCTCCCGGCTGAAGCCTCCGAGGGCTTCGAGAAGCGTCTGGCCAAGTTGGAAGCCCAGAGCAACCGGGTGCAGAAGCGCCTGGGGGGTAAGGATGACTCGGCTGCAGTGCTGACCGAGCGCGAGAAGCTCGAAAAAGGGCGCGGGCTGAAGATGAATGCGGAAGAGGGCGCCGTGGCCCGCATCGCCGATGAGCGCAGCCGCATGCAGGAGGGTCTCTGGGCGGCCTTGTCGGCCGATTCATTCTCGTTCTAAAGTGCAAGGCCTATGGTCTTGCACTTTACAACGCGCTGGAACGTAGTTCCGGCGGGTTCGTCAGATTGTGTTAATGTGCAAGACCAAAGTGCGCGCACATTAACCTCAGGAAGAATCCCGCCCTCCTGACGACGAAGGGAGGGTGATGCGAAACTTGATGCTTGCTCTCCTCGTCGGCGGTCTGCTTTCGGGTTGCGGGTCCCCTCCCGCCTCCACGACGACGTCACAAGCTCCTCCGACCCCCTCGACCTCGCCGCCGCCTGCACCGGCCGTCTCTGTGCCGCTCCAGAAGTCCAGCAAGGAGTTGCCTGAGACCGGGCGTCAACGTGCCAACGGCAGCGTCCAGGGCTCCGGAGTCGAGATGAAAGATGAAAAGGACCCGGTTGACAAGGCTGAGGGAGGCACCCTGCCGCGCCCCGGCACCAGCGCCACTCCTGCCCACGGCCGATAAGGTCCCCAGAAAGCACAAAAGCTACCTCGTCAGGTAGCTATTTTGTGGTCTGGCTCCACCTCACCAGACTCTCCTGGTGCTCCGTTCTTGATGGAGACGACTCTCGCCGTGCTTACCCTCGCGGTTCCATCCCGGCCCCAGGCCCACCTCGCTCGTTTCGCTGTCGAGACATCGCGGCGTGGCTCTGGTCTGCACGCTACCCCTGTCCGTATCGGCTCGGACAGCCCGTCTCCGGTTTCCCAGAGAGTGCTTCCTTCGGGCTCTCGCGGCGTCAGCTCCGCGGCATCGCTCAGGTTGGGATGCTACCCCTGTCCGTATCGGCTCGGACAGCCCGTCTCCGGTTTCCCAGAGAGTGCTTCCTTCGGGCTCTCGCGGCGTCAGCTCCGCGGCATCGCTCAGGTTGGGATGCTACCCCTGTCCGTATCGGCTCGGACAGCCCGTCTCCGGTTTCCCAGAGAGTGCTTCCTTCGGGCTCTCGCGGCGTCAGCTCCGCGGCATCGCTCAGGTTGGGATGCTACCCCTGTCCGTATCGGCTCGGAC